>NZ_JAIOSW010000306.1 GCF_021107415.1 Desulfobacula sp. | reverse complement strand
CCAGGTCTCTGCATGCCGATGCATGGTATCTGTGACAACAACCAGAAATTTTTCCTTTTCCAATTTTGCCACTGTCAGATCCGCTTCAAGCTTTCCGTCTTCATTCAGCCAGGGGGTGTATGTAATTTGATTAAGATTTTTATCAACTTCATTGGCTGAAATATAATTCAACACCTTTCCGGCATCACGTCCCTGGACATAAAATTTTGACATAAAAGACATGTCCATGAGAATAACATTTTCACGGGCAGCCGTATGTTCTGCCTCCCAAAAGGCAAACCAGTCTTCTTTACCCCAGGTATGGTTTTCAATTTTGGCTTCCTGTCCTTTGGGCGCAAACCAGTCCGCGCCTTCCCAGCCGCTGACGTCTTTAAAATAAGCACCCTGATCTTTTAAACGATCATAGACGGCAGATTTTTTTGCACCCCTTGCAGTTTTCATGGATTTATAAGGATAATGGCATTTATACACCATGCCAAGGGATTCAACGGTTCTGTGTCGTCTGTATTCAGGATTATTCTGATAGGTGTGCAGCCGATCGATATTAAAGCCTGTAATATCAACATCAGGTTTTCCGGTCATTATCCAGTGGGCCATCATCTTCCCGAGCCCCGGGCCCATGATAATACCCACCGAGTTCAATCCGGCTGTCACAAAATAATTTTTTAATTCAGGCGCCTCTCCAATGATGGCTGAAAGATCTGCAGTAAAACTTTCCGGACCACAGAAAAACTTCTTTATGCCCAATTCCTTTGAAATAGGGACCCGGGACATGGCTTTTTCCAAAAAAGGTCCCATGCGGTCCCAATCCGGTTCAATCTCACCAAAAGAAAAGGTTTCCGGAACCTGATTGAGTTTCCAGGGAGCACATTTGGGTTCAAATAAACCTATCATGAGACCGCCGACTTCTTCTCTGTAGTATCCATAGTGGGACGGATCTTCAAGGATCGGCATATTTTTTGGGATATCATCTATTTCTTCGGTGATCAGGTAATAATGCTCTGCTGACTGATTGGGAATATTAATGCCGTCAACCTCACCGATCTGACGGGCCCACATGCCGGCACAATTAACGACAACATCGGCCTGAATATCTCCATGAGTCGTTTTTACACCAGCGACAACGCCATTCTTCTTTATAATCCCGGTGGATGCCACCCCTTCAATAATATTTACCCCTTGATTCCGTGCACCTTTGGCCAGTGCCATAGTAGCATCCACAGGATTGACACGTCCATCCTCTTTTACATAAAAGCCTGCAAGCAGGTCATCGACACGGGCCAGGGGGAAGAGATCCTTGATTTCCTTTGGAGAAATTTCATTAACATCAATCCCGCAATAACGATTGAACTCCGCTACACGGCGGTATTCTTCCAAACGATCTTTATTACTGGCAGCCTCGATAAAACCGATCGGTTTAAACCCGGTTGCCAATCCTGTTTCCGCCTCAAGGCTGTTATAAAGATCCCGGCCATACAAACGCATTTCACATGCTGTTTCAGACAATGATCCAAAGGTCACCATCAGGCCCGCCGCATGCCATGTGGTTCCACAGGTTAATTCATCCCGTTCTAACAGGACAACATCTTTACAGCCCATATGGCCCAGGTGGTAGGCAATAGAACAGCCGATAATTCCCCCGCCAATGATGACAACATTGGCGTGCTCAGGCAGGGTTATATTTTTTTTTCCCATTTGGTATTCCTTTTTATAAAACTCAATATTTGCTTATTGTTTAATACCCATTTCTTTTTCCGTTTCCACAACAATGGATCGAATTTTTGCAAGGACATCATCCGAAAGCGGATCAGGCGTATGGTTTTCCAAAATATATCTAGCCTTTGCCATGGCCCTTTCATACGCAGTGGTTGCACCTGCCTTTTCCCAGGTTCCCCGCATTTTGCGATCAATCAATTCAACTTTTGACTGGCTTCTCATCCATTTGAATGTGTGTTTGTGCATGAGGTAATCTCCGCCCGGGCCTATCTCCTTGATAGGATCGATGGCAAGAGTTTCATCATTCACAGGAATACCTAAAATCGTATGTTTAATCATACGGGCAAACTCACAATCTAAAACCAATTGGCCATAATCAAAAGTGATACCGCTTTCCAGCATGCCCGAACCGTAAATCATATTGGCACCTGCCAATGCGGGTATAAGTCCGGTGAGTGTTTTCTCATGGCCAGTCTGGGTATCAGATATTTTACTGTCGCCCTACTGCCCGGCCACATAACTGGGCAAGGCATAATACCGGGCAAGACGAGCCACTGCCCCGCTGATAACCGCACACTCGGGTGTGCCCACGCTGGCTGAGGCAAGTTTCAGATCCATGGCTGTGGTGGAACTGCCGTAAATAACAGGGGTCCCTTTTCGGGTAAGCTGTGCCAGCGTGATTCCGGAAAGGACTTCTGCATTGTGATTCACCAGCGTACCTGCCAGGGTTACAGGAGATGTTCCGCCTGCCATGGCCATGGATAAAATATTACAGACCACATTGTTTCGTGCGGCTTCCATGATAATCTCACAACAGTCGGAAATCAGTTTTAACGGACTTACCGGGCATGTTGTAAAAGAAATAATGGGACGGTTTTTAAATTCTTTTACACCACCGGCAATGGCTTCACCCATTTTAATAATTTTCTTTAAAAATCTGCCATTCCCGGGTCCAAAGGCACAATGTTTAGTGGTATGAGTCAAATAGGCTTCTGCATTGTGAAGCGGTACTGTCTCCTGATTGACATCATGGGCGCCAAGCGCTTTTTCACAAAAATCAATTTCAGGAAGAGCGTCAATGACTATGGCAGAATCAATCAAATCCTTTTTTACCGGGCTTCGATTTTCTCCTGTATACGGATCATTCACCATTACGCCTTCACTGAAATTGGTAAAATAAACCCGGGTATTTTCCAGCACAATATCATGTTTGGGATCACGGCCATAGAGCACTACTTTTGGAGGCGCTGATCGAATGGCATCTTCCACCATATAAGGCGGAATCTTAACAATTTTTGTGTCACGGTCAACAATAGCTCCCCCCTCTTCAAAATAATCCAGAGCAGTTTCATCTTCTATAAAAACACCTGTTTCATTGAGAACTTCAAGGGTTCCATAGTGAATCTCATCCAGCTCGTCATTCGTTAGAATATTGAGACTCAATCCGGAGCCAAGTTGCCTTCCAGCATGAAAATTACGTTTCATATGGTTATACCTCGCAACTATTAATTAATAAATGTTACTACTGACAGGGTAACATTACTCTTGTTTTTCTTTACCAAACTCTTTATATTGATGTCAAGTTCAAAATAAGCAACTAATATAAAAGGGTAAAAATGATATATCCGGCATAACTTAACAAGCTGAATCAAAGGTCTTTTAATGACAAAAATAAATACGGAACTTAAACTTGGGCTGTCGGATTATGCCCTGACTGCCTATATTTCTCTGGCAGCAAACCATCCGGTTAACGGATCACAATTAAGTCGTCAATCAGGCATACCCAGAGCCAGAATATATGATGTTTTAGAAACGCTTTCCGCTAAAGGATTTGTCATTGAGTCCAGTAAAGGCATGTACACGCCTATTCCATCCGAGGAACTGATTCGAAGGCTGCGCCAGGATTTTGAGGCCGTGCTTTCTTCCCTGGAAGAAAAATTAAAAAATACCAAACAAAAGCCTGAAAAGGATGTCATCTGGACAATCAAAGGGTACGCCGCTGCTATGGGCAAGGCAAAAGAGATGATCGACAAGGCAAAAAATGAAATTTATATTCGACTGTCTCCGGAAGAAGGACAGCATCTTGACTCAAAACTGATGATGGCAGAATCACGCGGTGTGCAGGTCAAATATATTTCAATGAAACCCGGTCCTCAAAAATTTAAACTTCAGATAATTCATCCTTGCCCTGAACCTTGTGAAGAAAATTCAAACACCAGATTCTTTGATATTGTTATGGATAAAGAAGAAATTCTATGTGGAATGTTTATTGATGGGCTTGATGAGGATGAAGAAGGCTCGGTTATTAACTGGGGTCAAAACAAACGATTTGTCTTGTCAGGCCGGGACAGTCTGCGTCATGATTTTTTTCATTATTTTCTTCATAAAGTCCAAAATGAAAAAAGAAAACTCACGCAAAAGGAAACTGCTCTTTATGAATTTATCCAAAAAGATATTTGACGTTGATACCATCATTATCGGAGGCGGTCTCAGCGGTATCTATGCCGCCTACCTGCTGTCCCAAAAAAATAAATCTTTTGTCATCCTGGAGGCTCGTACGCGTATCGGCGGCAGGATTTTAAGCACCGAACATCAAGGTTTTTTTTCCGATCTCGGCCCTTCCTGGTACTGGCCCTCAATCAACCCGAAAATAGTCCAACTTATTCAATCCCTGGGTCTTTCGGGCTTTCACCAGTTTGAAGAGGGCTTGGGCCGTTTTCAAAATTCCAATGGACTAATCCAGACTGTCAGTGGTTACGACATGGAGCCCCCCTGCTGGCGACTTTCAGGCGGCATGATGGCTTTGATCACAAAACTCTGTGAAGGTATTCCTGAAAACGCCATCAGACTCAATCACCCGGTCTGTGAGATCGAAAAAAAATCCACTGGTGCTCTGGTCAGCGTTGGTGAACTGGAGAAAGAGCCCTGGAGTCGGTTCACTACCAAAAAGATAATCCTTGCTCTGCCGCCGCGCCTTGCCGCCGCCACCATTCTCTTTACCCCTGACCTGTCTCATAATTTGACCCAGGCAATGCTGAGAATCGGTACATGGATGGCAGGTCAGGCGAAGTTTTGTGCCCTCTACGAAGAACCATATTGGCGGCAAGCAGGCCTCTCGGGTCAAGCTTTCAGCCAGCAGGGTCCCATGGGCGAGATTCATGACGCATCCAATAACAGCCAAGGTCCCTACGGACTGACAGGATTTGTCAGCATTCCGGCAGTGCAACGCAACCATCAGCAACGCCTCACCGAGGCGATTTTTTCACAACTTGCAACCATTTACGGCAAACCGGCATCCCAGCCAACGACCTTCTTCTATCAGGATTGGGCCCGTGAACGATTTACCGCCACCCAGTTCGATCAGCCGCCGATGTATGAACACCCCCTCTATCACCCACCTGCAGGCAAAACCTCCATTTGGGACGGTACCATCCATTTTGCCGGCACGGAAACCGCGGACCAGCACGGCGGTTATCTCGAAGGCGCTCTGACCTCTGCCGAACGGGCGGTGATGAACCACTAGTGTATACCAAAAGGACATAATGAAAAACTATACATTCTCAGATTTAACAAGTTCATTCTCACCAGCACTTATCAATTTTTAATATTAAAATTGTTTTCGTATTAAATCAAATTGACTTGAACTTGCAGAAAATGCATCAACAATATCAGGATCAAAATGTTGTTCGCGTTCACTTTGAATGATCTCTAGGGCAGTGTTATGGGAATATGCTTCCTTATAAATACGCTTTGAGGTTAGTGCATCATAGACATCACAGACGGCAACTATCCGTGCAGACAATGGGATCTCATCTGATTTAATGCCATATGGATAACCTTTTCCATTCCATTTTTCATGGTGAAAGTAGGCAATCTCCCTGCCCAGGATCAGAAATGATTTTCCTTTAATTTTTGATTCAACCGCCTTGAGGGTATCTCCACCGTATTTGCAATGTTTTTTAATGATATTGAACTCTCCGGATGTAAGCCGACCCGGTTTTAACAAAATTGAGTCAGGAATACCGACCTTTCCGATATCATGCAGGATAGAAGAAAGATGTATGTTCTCAACATATTCATCATTAATCGTATCGTGAAACCCTGTAAAATTTCCCAGTTCTGTGGTAAGTACTTTAGAGTATTTCTGAATTCTTTCAAGATGAAAGCCCGTGTCTTTGTCCCTGTACTCGGTTAAGGTTGCAAGTCCCATGATAGTGGCGGCTCTGGTATTTTTTAATGTATCAAAGGAATTAATAAGATCATTCTCCAGTCTTTTTTTAAACGAAATATCTCTTAAGACCAGTTGATACCCGATACTATCACCGGATTTCTGCAGAGCCTTTGCACTGCATTCCATATCAATAATTTCATTTTGGCTGTTAATTACCCTGAATTGAAAATCCCTAATCTCAACACGCCTGAAAAGTTGATCCAGCATTAAATTATTTACATTTTCCAAATCTTTCGGGTGTATAAATTCCATGAGCGAGAGTCTTTTCCCTGCTGCCTTTTCATCCTTGATTAATTTGTAAAAATTGGGGTTTGCGATCAGGATGATCCCATTGGAATCTATCAATACCAGGCTGTCTATGATATTTTCATAGAGCTCTTTATATCTGAGTTCTGATTCTTCATTCCTTTTGATACGAATTTTAACTTCTTTTTCAAGGTTGGCAGCATAATAATCTAAGTCTTTGCGCAACATAAATTCCTTTTCACGGGATTTATAATCCTCATGACTTTTAACCACACTGACGATGAAAAAGAATAGAAAGAAAAAATTATTATTAAAAAAAAGCAGGCGGCTTTGTGTTTCAGGTTCATTAAAAAACAGAACAGGAAGAACATAGATCAGGTACATAAGGATACCAGATCCGATAGACTGGTAGAAATTCAGTGGGAGGATGGAGGAAAAGGCAACCACTATACATATCAAGCCGACATAATAAAAAGAATCATACCCGCCGGTTTGCACCACCATTATTGAGATAGCAGTTCCGCAACAGATATACCCGGCAATTGAAATAAGAAAAGGATGGTTTCTGCCATACTCTTTTTTATGGACAAAGAGAAGACATAATAACGAACAAGAAACAACTGCCCTGTACACAAAAAAGGATTGGAAATACTCATTGACCACAAAGTAATCAAGGATCAGAAAGGTGGGAAAAAGAATAAACCCGACCCAGAACAGCAGGTAGACTCGTTTGTTAAAAAATCTGTTCAGCTCATTTTTAAACTCCAGGGCATTATGATAATCAATGGTAAGCTTTTCCATTAAATATAAATCGAACCAAAGGCGACTATTCTTTAGCAGCAATGGCAAAAAGTTGTATGCCGGCCTCCTTTTCAGCTACAATTTCAACTGTGTTGCAAAATTTGCTTTTAGAAAAAATAGAGATCAGTTCATCCTGCTCTCTATAAATTAAACGCCATTCAAGAAGATGGTCCATGAAAATTTTATCTGGGTTGGGCCTGAAATTGCCTATTACAAGAACGCCTCCCGGATTTAAAAATTCATGGCACCTGTTTGCCAACATCAAAAACAGGTCTTCATCAAGATAGTCAAAAAGGCCTCCGGAATAAATGATATCCTGTTTTTCCAGGTTATGTGAGGATGTGCCCAAAGCCCATTTAATAAGATTATCTTTCATGAAACTGATTTTGGCTTTATGAGAGAATATTTTTGACATCTTGTCTGTGTATTTCAATGCTTCAGGGTCAATGTCAAGGCAGATGGCATTGATTTTTTCATCCTCGCCAAACCCTCTGATAAAATCAAAAAGTTCCCGGCTGGGACCACAGGCAAGATTCATAATATTTACTTTTTCTTTTTGCTTGAGAACACGGGCGCTCTGTTCATTGAGCATCTCAGCCAAAAATTTTCTTCGACCTCTGACAGCCCGGCATGGAGGACGGTTTAACAGCCAGGCATCAACAAGCTTTCCCATCATACCATCACCGGATGGCTGGTTTCGGTACATCATTTCAATCATTTTAAAGTCACCGGCATATCCGTTGGGTTTAAAATAGGCTCTTTCTGTCAGGCTGCTTCGCATGAAGTAGGGAAATGTCTCTTTAAAAAGATATCCCCAGACCTCATCTTTGAGTTCAGAACTCTCAAGGGTATCGTTGAAAATTTCAAGATCGTTAAAAAATGCATCCATTGCTGTATTGAAATTAAATTGAATCTTTTCTGGGATCTTGTCTGATGTTGCCTGCTGCAGACGAAGGGAGATGTTAAAAAGTTCTGCTTTTAATTCCTCAACAATCTGGTTGCTCTGTCTTCCTTCTTTGGTTTTAAAAAAATCCAGGGGAAGCGGTCGTGATTCAACAAAAGTGTGTGCACCTGTGGAAAGGGATGCAGCGTAGGCCTTAAGGGGTTCACTCTCTTCTAAAACCCTGCGAAATTTTTTGCATATTGACCTTGTAATGAATGTGATAAACCTTCCATAAAGTTCTGGGTCATCATTTTGCATTTTTTCAACACGTTCACCGGAAAAAACTTTTATATTTGTATTTTCAATGGCACCAATATCCCTTACCCGGGATATCCCATCAAAAAAGCCTATTTCACCAAAAAAGTCTTTGGCCCCCAGAACAGCAACCACCACTTTGGTATCATCTAAAGTATAGGATACATCCATTGCACCGTTTTCAATATAATAAAGGGACCTGGAAGACTCATCCCTTATTTTCAAATCCTGACCTTTTTTCAAACTCAGGTTTCGTGAATAGGGCATGATTTCCTGTATGAGCATTTTTCCCAGAAAAGACTTGTTAATATTCCGTGTTGATTCTTTGACAGCAGATACGGTGGTCATAGCATTTCCTCCATTGAAGAACAACTCCATTGCCCATAAAATGCAAGATCAGTACCACAACTCAGATTAAATCTGCATTGCGGTAAAAAGACCTTATATGTTGGTAAAAAAGGAAATCATACCTGAAAAGTAAAAAAACTTTTGATTAAATTTCGATAAAAGAGGCTAAATATAGCTATTGCAAAGTGCAATTTTAATCATAAATATCAATTTTATTGCACTATACTCTCTGGAACTTATCAAGAACAACCAGAATTTTTTTGAAAACTAAAATTTTCCTGGTGTTTGAAAAGGAAAACAAAATTTAAAAAACTTGACATATGAAAATGTTCTATATACGGTTTTAATCGAGTAAAAATTGTTCAACAATTTATGTTCATCAATAAACTCCCGGAGCTTTTTCCGGGGCAATTTAAATCAATTTTAATATAAACAGGAGATTTACCATGAAAAAAAATTTTGGGATCTGGATTTTAATCACAGGATTAGTCTTTGCCTTTACCGGAACCGGTATGGCCGGAACATCCGTACTTGAGGAAATCCTTGGAGCAAACACCATCAAGGTGTCCACTGATGCTAATTATGCACCCCAGAGCTTTCTCAATGATAAAGGAGAGCTGGAAGGATTTGATATCAGTGTAGCAAAGGAAGTTGCCAAAAGACTGGGAGTCCAGGTAAAATTCATTACACCGGACTGGGATCTCATTACTGCAGGAAAATGGGGAAAACGATGGGATATCTCCATTGGATCCATGACCCCCACAGCGGAAAGGAAACACGCCCTTTTGTTCACTATACCTTACTACAGCTCCCCAGCCCAGTTTGCTGTTCACAAGGATAACACTACCATCGCTACCCTGGCTGATCTTAAGGGAAAAAGAATTGGGGTTGCCACGGAAACCACCAATGAAAGATACCTGGAAAGAAATCTGGCCATTGAAGATGTGGAAATTATTTACCAGGACTGGAAACCCGGTAAAATAAAAACCTATCCCACGGATGCAAACCATATTGAAGACTTATCCCTGGGTGACGGAGCGAGACTGGATGCCATCTTTACATCCAGGCAGACTCTTGCTGAAGCCATCCGATCCGGATGCGGAAACGGCTGTCCTTTAAAAATGCTGGGTGACCCTACCTATTATGAACCCCTTAGTTTTGCTCTGGATAAAAGCCGTGCCAACAGCCAGACCCTTGTAGACAAACTCAATGAAATTTTAAAATCCATGTATGACGACGGTACTCTGGTCAAGCTGTCGAAAAAATTCTATCACACAAATCTGATTCCCAAACTATAACAGGAAAATTAAGAAGCAGTCTTGGAGTCTAACTAGTGTCTGACAAAGGCTGCTTCTTGATTATTAAGGAGCAGTTGATGGAAAATACGACAGCAGACCCACAAACACCATTGATACTTTCCGGAATACCTCCGGAAGCCGAAGCAACCCTCCGGGGAATTGAAGCAAAACAAACAAAATACAAGCGCAATCTAATCATTGCCTTTGCTGTCTTAATTACGTTTATGATGAGCGCCTTTATCATCATAGGGCTTGATTTTAGGTTCATGGTCAAATGGCTGCCGTTTATTCTTACCGGTATCGGATATACACTTCTGGTCTCCTTTCTTGCGATATCCCTGGCATGTGTTCTGGCAATCGCAGGTGCCCTGGGCCGCCTGTCTTTAAATCCTGTTCTGAACAGTATTGCCACATCCTATGTTTCAGTTATACGGGGAACCCCTCTGCTGGTTCAGGTGTACATGTGGTATATCGCACTTCCCCAGATCGGTAAATCCCTTGAAGAACTTGGAATCCCGGGCATGCAGGTATTATTCACGCTGCCGGCAATACCGGCCGGAATCCTGGCCCTGGGAGTCTGTTATGGTGCTTATATGACGGAAACTGCCCGTGCCGGTATCCAGTCCATAAAAATCGGCCAGGTGGAGGCGGCCAAAGCACTGGGCATGACCAACAGCCAGGCCATGCGCAGGATCATATTTCCCCAGGCAGTCCGGGTGATCATACCACCGGTATCAAATGAGTTTATCGCCATGATCAAAGACTCTTCCCTGGTATCTCTCATGGGAGTATGGGAGTTGAGCTTCAGGGCTATAAAAATTGGAAGGCGACACTTTCAATCCCTGGAGATGCTCATCATGGTGGCGGTGATTTACTGGGTCATGTGCTTTCTTTTACAAATAGTTCAGGAAAAAATTGAAGCATACATCGCCCGGGGTGACAGGAGGACATCATGATGAAAAATTCAAATCCCATGGTAAAAGTTACCAATATTCACAAAGTATTTGACCAAAAGCATCACGTGCTTTGCGGCATTGATCTTGAGGTGAATTCAGGGGAAACAATTGTTATTTTAGGTCCCTCCGGGTCTGGGAAAAGTACACTTCTGCGCTGCATAAATCTTCTGGAAGAACCCACGGCAGGAACCATTGAAGTAGACGGAACCGTCATTCATGCCGGGGAAGACAGCAAACAACGGGACAGCCAGATTCTTGATATTCGGACAAAGACAGGCATGTGTTTTCAATCCTTTAATCTGTTTCCCCATATGACGGTACTTGAAAATATTATTGAGGGACCGACAATAGTTCTGAAACAAAACAAAAAACAGGCCATTCCTTATGCCGAGGAACTCCTTGAGTGGGTCGGATTAACAGAAAAACGCGATGAACATCCCTCCCGCCTGTCCGGCGGGCAGCAACAGAGAGTTGCCATTGCCAGAAGTCTTGCCATGAAGCCCAAGGTCATGTTGTTTGATGAGCCCACTTCAGCGCTTGATCCTGAACTGATCGGGGAGGTGGTAGAAGTCATGGAGCGACTGGCAAAGGAAGGCATGACCATCATCGCCGTGACCCATGAAATGCATTTTGCCCGTGATGTGGCCGACCGGGTTCTGATTATGGAAGAAGGAATCTGGCTTGAAGAAGGGACTCCGGAACAAATTTTCACCCATCCAAAACATCAGAGAACCCGGGAATTCCTGTCTCATATCCTGCAGTAAATGTGGAGATGATAAATGAACCAAAGCTCAGAAGATCTGGCATATAACAAAATCAAGGTTGCCATCAGCAAGGGCTATATTAAAAAGGGAAACAAACTCAAGGAAGTTGCCCTTGCAAAAAGCCTGGGCATGAGCCGGGCCACCATAAAAGGGGCGATTAAACGACTGGTATTTGAAGGCCTGGCTGAATCATCGCTCCATAAAGGGGCATCTGTTGTCAATCCTTCCCTGGAAGAAATAAAAGAGTCTTTTATGGTAAGAGCCCAGCTTGAAAAAATGGCCTCATCCCTGGCTGCCAGGAAACTTGGCCCCAAAGATTTTGATGAACTCCATAAATTGATCCAGAAAGAAAAAGAAGTTTTTACCGCCCATAAACAGGATCAGGAATATGAAATCAACAATGCATTCCACATGAAAATTGCTGAAAAATCCGGTAACCGGGTTCTGGTCCATTATGTAAAGGAACTTTTACAGAAAACAACCATCTATCTGATCTTATTTGATCCGTTTTATCAGCTGGTGGATGTTAACAATACCTCTCCTGATGAGCACCAGGAAATTGTTCAATGGCTGGAGGAGCAAAATGGGGAAAAAGCAGGGCTTGCCATGGAACATCATCTGGAAACTGTCATGAGTGGTATTGATGTAAAAAAGCTTCTTCCAGATGATTATTTGTCTGTTTAAAAAAATCCAACAGATATGAATGTAGAAAAGGAAAAATAAGATCCATGACAACGGTAACCCCCAAATTACAGGTTTTAACGGCAGAACAGAAAAAAAAAGTGCATTGTGATGCTGTATCCATCCTCAAAAATACTGGTGTTCTTGTTGAAGAAGACGGAGCAAAAAAATTATTTGAAAAGGCAATCGGCAAATCCCATAATGACCAACGTGTGCGGATACCCGAAGAACTGATCCAATGGGCAATCAATGCCTCTCCTTCCACAATTAATATCCACAATCGGCTTTGTGATCCTAGTTTTGAACTGACAGGAGACGGAACCCGTGCACCCGTGTTCGGTATTGGAGTGACCAATCTGCAGTATCAGGATCCCTTTAACAAAGAGATCACACAATTTCACAGACAACATATGTCTGCTGCGGTCGGGCTTGGAAATACGCTTGACGGGTATGATTTTATTTCAACACCGGGTGTTATTCAGGACCTGCCACCGAAAAACGCTGAACTTTTCGGTGTCCTGGAAATGCTGGCCAATACGACAAAACCCCTGGTCCTGCTGATTTCCAACTTTGAATTGTTCAATCCGGCACTGGATCTGTGCCAGCATCTTATCGGAGACATTTCCAAAAATCCGTTTCTGATCCCCTATGTAAACCCCATTACCCCGCTGGTCTTAAATGCTGAAACCACCCTGAAAATGGATGCGGCCATTAAACGGGGGCTGCCCCTTATTTTTTCCAACTATGGCATGTCCGGGGCCACCTGTCCCATCACACCGGCCGGGACACTGGCCCTGCTCACGGCTGAACTGCTGGCAGGACTGGTATTCAGCCAGCTTGTAAAACAAGGGGCTCCTATAATCCTGGGAAGTCTTCCTGCGGCTTTTGACATGAAAAATGCAGGCAGTTTTTATTCTCCACACACATTATTGCTGAACCTGGCATGTGCGGAAATGATGGTCTCCTACAACATCCCCCATTGCGGTACATCCGGATCAGGAAACGGCTGGGGAGCAGATCTTCTGGCCGGGACAACTCTGTGCATGAATCATTTTTCTTCCTGTCTCGGGTCTGCCGGAATGGTCCCTTTTGTGGGCGGTAATTTTGATTCCCTTGTTTTCTCTCCGGAACTTGTGGTCTATGCAGATGATGTAATCTGCCAGTCCAGAAAATTTGCCTCGGGATTTTCATTGGAAGATGAAGAAATCGGATTCCCTGATATTGAAAACATCGGATCGGGCGGCAATTTTCTTATGTCCGACCTTACGATAAAATTATTTCGCGATTCTCAATTTTCAAGCAGGATCTGGCCGTTTTTAACCCTTGATAAATGGACAGGGCAGGGTCAACCAACGGCTGAAAAAATTTTAAGAGACAGGACCTGTGAACTTTTAAACAACCCGATAAGACCAAAAGATCATAATAAAATCATATCAAAGGGAGAGACTTTTTTAGCATCATAATTGAGCTAAATATAATCCTTGCTTTACCGAGTTTACACTTTGATATGCTTTCGTTTTTCTTTTCCCAATAGTGTTGGCAAGCCATACTTTTTTGTAATTCTCGGTTGTGTGTCATCTCGTATTAATTTCAAATGTGTATTGCTTTTGCAATGGATTTTCAATGCATCATACTCTTGTTTTTCTTTATAATATTTTGAGCTTGGATTTGTAATATCCCTGCGGCTGACCAAGTAATGTCTTTGTATAAAATTTAATATTAAAGAATTTAATTTTGAGCT
>NZ_JAIOSW010000398.1 GCF_021107415.1 Desulfobacula sp. | reverse complement strand
CTGCGGCCAGGCCTTTACTTGTAGCAGTTATACTTTCACCAGGCCCAACCATAACTGTTTTTCCTTTATTGTCCGTAACCGACACCAGCCCAGATACCACCGAGACCTTACCTGTTGAAGGCTTGACGTCAACAACAAAATCTGTTCCTCTTACACCGGCTACCATGGTTGGAGTATTTACATCCAAATGATTCCCTTTTCTAATTTTTAACCGAATACGCCCCATTGATGTAAAGAATTTCTCAACAGGAGCCCAGTAAGATTTGCCCAAATATTTCAAATGGGACGATCTCGAAATAAATATCCTGTAAGATGCTTTTGAAAACGATGAAAAAAAACCGGATTTCTTTTTTTGAATAACAACATACCCTTTACCGACCACCTGGATACGGTCTCCAGGCTTAAGTTCATAGTTTAACCTTGCCGGAAAAGGCTTTTTATCGGTAGATTTAAGGATTTCTGCCTTGCCTGAAATCTTTATAATTTTCGGGCCTTGCGCAAATGCTGTTCCAGAAAAAAGACACAAAATGACTGCTGCCAAAATAAATACTTTGTGTTTATAAAGAAAATCTCTCATTGCATGAATCTCCTAAAATAAAAATAATTTATTTTTAATTAGAATCAGCAATTTCCGGGTAGGGAATTGCATAAAAAATATGTAAAATCTGCACATTATGTCGTTTCTCAGAGGCCACAAACTCAAGAGACCTTTAGCAGTTCATGTATGTCTTTAAAACTTACAAGCCGTTGTATAATCTTTTTTAGCCTTAGCAATGTATTCATTAAATTGAACTCATTGGCTTTAAAAAAGCGCTCTCTTTAATTATAACGAATTACACAGACATTTATTCCATCAGTAGGGGTAATTAAAAATAATATCTTAAATCTGAAACATTAATTACGCCGCGATATAGATAATTACAGAGCTAAACCCCCAGCTAAGCTGGGGGTTTAGCTCTGTAATTAAGTGGCAGGCAAGTCAAATATGCCCAATCACACCAGAATGACCCGCTCGGAGCTGCCATCGTACTTGAAGTGATACGGGCCATAAATGAGGATTGATTAATCGAACAAAGTAAAAATATTGCAGTGATGCTTATAAGCGGATTAAGGGGTATTAAGGTTCACACAAACAAGATAAATGCGATTCGTGCCCGAGGATTAATGGTGGCCCTTGAACTGAAAGATGATGCGAAAGCCTTTTATACGACATATGTTCAAATAGAGCTCGTGAGGAAAGGCTATATTCTTGCCCAACGACCAGGTCTAAACATACTGAGATTGGAGTACTTTCCATAGCGTTGGCTATACCCGGTGCTGTCGGAAAATGGACACTCGCAGTGCTTGCTGGACTCTTGTCGTTATCGATTATTCGTATCGATTTCCCTCATATGACGAACAGCCGGAAACCAGTTCGAATGATCCACCTTCGGTTTGGAATTCTTCGGCAGGACAAGTTACATCAGAAACCCAGACTTGTACGCCTCAGGCGTATTATCCTGCCAAAGCTTATTTTTAAAAACCTCACTCGGACAGACAGGCTTGCCAAGGCGAAGCTTGGCGTATAGTGGTTTCCTGTGCACAACATCCCGGAAATTTAGCCAATTCATAGCAAAAGCCCGTCTTGACAATAAAGCAGCTATATGGTATCTTAATCTCCTTGCTTGCATGATAATGGTTCAGCACACCTCCCTAAAAAATATAGCCTTAAGACCTGGGGTTAGTTTTTCACACTTTATGACCCACTTATTGGTAAGGATATGAAATGAAAAAATGCATCTTATGTATCCTCCTTTTATTCATTTTTCTGTGCAGTGTATCTGTCTCAGCCGAAATAAAAATAAAAGTAGGAATATACCAAAATGAGCCCAAAGTTTTCCTTGATAGCACGGGGAAAGCTCAAGGGTTTTTTATTGATATCTTAGATTATATTGCTTCAAAAGAGGGATGGCAAATTGAATATCTGCCTGCTACCTGGGAATCAAATCTAATAAAGCTTAAGCAGGGAGAAATCGATTTACTCTTAGATATTGCTGACTCAGAAAAAAGGGCTGAATACTGTGATATTAATAGTGAAATTGTTTTCTCAAATTGGGCTATTGTTTATGTACAAGAAAATTCTGAAATCGAGTCAATTATAGATTTGAGAAATAAAAAAATCGCTGCCATGAAAGGGGATATTTCTTATGAAGATTTTAAAATAAAGATAAAAAACTTAGGAATTTTTTGTACATTTGTCGAGGTTAATGAATTCTCAGAAGTGTTTGAATTGCTGGATAAAAAACAAGTAGATGCTGGAATAATAAGCCGTCTATTCGGACTGACACATGAAAACAAATATGATGCACAGAGAAGCACCATAATTTGCTGCCCAAACAACCTCTATTTTGCCGTACCCAGGAATCAAAATAAATTCCTCATTGAAAGAATTGATTATCACCTCAAACAATTAAAAAGAGATGATCAATCCATATTTTACAAGTCCCAAATGAAATGGATTGAGGGCATATCCCCATGGAAGTTTCCTGTCTGGCTTAAATGGCTTTTAGCCTTGGGTTGTAGCCTTGT
>NZ_JAIOSW010000297.1 GCF_021107415.1 Desulfobacula sp. | reverse complement strand
CAGGATATGATCCTGAAAAGGATAAAAAATTAAAAGAATGGAAAAATAAAGAAACAGGACTTCTTATTTCGATCCATCAGTATGGAGACGGAGAACCAAAAGTTCAGCTGGGACCCAGAATTTTGAAAAAGAAAGACGGGACTGACAGAGCACCTTCAAAGGCTGGCAGGCTTTCCATTGAAGACATTACGTGGATTTATGATATCATTGATGAGGTAAAGGATGAATTATCCGACCTGGTCGGACCTGAGTAATGAATCCATAGTCCCTCCTTTAGGGGCACGCCGAGCAAATGATATCGGTTCTGTGGCAGTGACAGTAAGTTGTGAACCCGATATTAACCTCATAAGATCAAATGTCCTGAACCCTGAGGTTAAGCCTTTTTTTATGAGTACCCTTATGACGCCGGATGGATGTGATAAGGGTATTTGCATTGTCGGACCCTTTATCGGCGCCCCTTACGCTGCAATGCTTTTAGAGTCATTAATTGCTAAAGGAGCTGATAAGATCATTATTCTGGGCTGGTGCGGGGCTGTGACGGATCAACTGAAGGTAGGGGATATTATTCTTCCCTGCAAGGCTATTGTGGATGAGGGAACATCCTGTAATTACAAAGTGTTGGACAAAGATATTCCCAGTTCACTGCCGGATTTGAATTTAATGGATCAATTATCAGACCATTTGACATCCTGTGAAATCAGTTTTCAAAAAAAAACTGTCTGGACCACAGATGCTATTTACAGGGAGACAAAAAACAAGGTTGCTTATTTTAAAAAACTTGGGGCTCAGGCGGTTGAAATGGAATGTTCAGCCCTTTTTTCTGTGGCCCTTTATCGAAAAGTCCAAATTGCAGGACTCCTTGTTGTGTCTGACAGCGTGGCATCAAAAGACTGGGATCCCGGATTCAGGAAAAAACGCTTTAAACTTGCAAGGGCGACTGCCTGTGAATCCGTGATGACCTTTGCTGAAAAATTGTGTGAAAATGAATGACCAAAATACAGACCAGATAAAAAAAGAAGCAAGAAGACTTCAAAAGGAATTGACAGGACACAGTTATCAATACCATGTCCTGGATGAGCCTGTGATCTCAGATGTCGAGTATGATTATATGCTCAAGCGCCTCATTGAAATCGAAGAGAAGTTCCCCCGGTTTTCAACCCCGGATTCTCCGACACAAAGAGTGGGAGCGCCGCCTCTAAGTGGATTTGAGCAAGCCATTCATTCAGTTCCCATGTTAAGCCTTGATAATGCATTTATTGATCAGGATGTTCTGGATTTTCATAAAAGAATTGTTAAAAAATTAAATCAAGAAGATGTTTTATATATAGTTGAACCTAAGCTGGATGGGGTTGCGGTTGAATTGAAATATGAAAACGGGATACTGGTACAGGCAAGTACCCGGGGAGACGGTGTCACAGGGGAGGTGATCACCCAAAATGTCAGGACCATCAGATCTGTTCCGTTAAAATTGCATGAGGGTAAACTAAAAGCGCCTTCCCTGCTCGAAGTCAGAGGAGAGGTTATCATTACACGGTCTGATTTTAATCGCCTGAACAACACCCGTCTTGAAAATGAACAAAATGTTTTTGCCAACCCGAGAAATGCAGCAGCAGGGTCTTTGCGGCAATTGGATTCCAAGATAACAGCAACACGACCACTTGATATTTTTGTTTATGGTACAGGCCTTGTACAGGGGATTTCCTTTCAAAACCAGTCACAGATGCTGGAGGCACTCAAAGATTTTGGTTTTCCAGTCAATTCGCACATAAAGGCCGGGATCACCATAGACAAGGTTTTAAAATTTTATAAAGAACTTGAAGCCTTAAGAGAAGATCTTGCCTATGAAATTGACGGTATGGTGATTAAAGTTAATGATACCCGGTTACAACGGCAATTGGGTGAAAAAATAAAAAGTCCGAGATGGGCCATTGCCTATAAGTTTCCTGCCATGCAGAAGACCACGACCATAAAGGATATTATTATTCAGGTCGGTCGAACAGGAGTCTTAACCCCGGTGGCCATATTGGAACCCGTCAATATCGGCGGAGTCATGGTCTCAAGAGCCACCTTGCACAATGAAGATGAAATAAAAAGAAAAGATATCCGTATTGGTGACAAGGCTCTTGTAATGAGGGCAGGGGATGTCATACCAAAAGTAGTGAAAATCATTGAATCCCAAAGAAAGGGTAATGAAGTCTCCTTTAAAATGCCGGTCCATTGTCCGGTCTGCCATAGTAAAATACAAAAAACCAAACTGGACAAATCCCATATCAATAAGTGTGTTAATGCATCCTGCCAGGCTCAGTTAAAAGAACGAATCAAACATTTTGTTTCAAAAAAGGCATTTGATATAGAAGGGCTTGGAAAGAAAATCGTTGATCAACTGGTGAATGAAGGCATGCTAAAATCATTTGCAGATGTATTTTTACTGGAAAAGGAGAAACTTGCCGGTCTTGACCGGATGGCTGAAAAATCCGCAACTAATCTAATTCAGTCTATAGAAAAATCAAAAAATATTTCTTTAAGACGCTTTGTTTATGCATTGGGGATTGATCATACAGGGGAAAATGCAGCCAAACTGATCTCAGAAAGATTTTCAACTCTCAATGGTATTATGGAGACGTCTGAAGAAATCTTAATAGAGATCAAAGGGATCGGTCCGGAAACAGGAGCCGCGGTCACTCAATTTTTTTCTAACCTGGAAAATAAGATAATTATCAAAAATATTACCCGTTCAGATGTCATCATTACCAATGATCAGCCATCAGAATCCCATGATAACCCGTTTAACAATAAACGCATTGTGCTGACCGGTACACTGCTAACCCTGACGCGCAGTGAGGCTAAAAAACAGCTTGAAAAGCTTGGTGCCGGTGTTACATCAGGTATCAGCTCGAAAACCGACTTTCTTATTGCCGGTGAAAAGGCAGGATCCAAGCTTGAAAAAGCCCAAAAGCTTGGAATTGAAATACTGGATGAAACCCGCTTTACAGCTTTGCTGAAAGAATATGTATAAAGTTTAACGTGTGATATGATTGAATCATCTGTGCTTGGATAAAAAAGCAATGCGAGAGAAAAAAAATGAATACTAAAGAATGGGAGAAAATTCCCAATGTGGATATGAATTGTTTCGGGTGCGGCTCTGAAAATCATCATGGGCTTAAGATGACCTTTGAAAGAAAACAAGAAAAGATTCGATCCATTGTTATCGTACCGGACCATTTAAGAGGGTGGAGCAATATCGTGCACGGAGGGGTGTTGTCGACCATATGTGATGAGATCATGGGCTGGGCAGCCATGCATCTTGCAAAACGGTTTATGTTGACAAAAACCATAAATACTTCTTTTTTAAAACCTGTTACAATTGGATCGAAGCTTAAAGCCCTGGGATATATTAAAGAACGGATTGATGAAAGAAATGCAATCATGGCAGGAGAAATTTACAATGAAAAAGGCCAGCTGTGTACAATGAGTATCGGTGAATTTGCTCTTTTTACACCAGATAATTTTAAAAAACTTAATATCGTGCCAAATGATCTTATTTCTAAAATGGCAGGTGTCTTTAACAGGGGATAAGGATTCAATTGGACAAATAGAGCAGGGAGTCAATGGGAAATAACAGTTTGAACTGCATTTATTTTGACAAAGGTTTTGAAAATAAAACCGCTCTGCCGACTTCCTTTACATGGACATCCTGGTTGAACCCTGCAGCTTTATAGATCTGCATCGCACGAATGTTGTTTTCCTGGATTTCCAAAGTGATCTTGCAACAACTTAATTCAATAGCCTTTTTTTCAACTATTGCTAAAAGTCTTTGACCGATTTTTAATCCTCTATAATCCGGGTGCAGATAAAAATCACTGATATTAATCATCGGGCGTGCCTGAAAAGTTGAAAAACCTTTGAAACATGTAACTATGCCGGCAGCCTTGTTATCATGGAAAGCTATGAATATGATCGTGGTTGGATGATGTTGCAGCCCCGGGATTAATTCTTTTAAAACATCCTGAGTCAGGGGTTTTCCAACTCCCATGGGATCTGCGGCATAGGCGTTCAATAATTCTAAAACAGCCTGTGAGTGAAGTGTGAGATCCAGATTGGCTTCAAATATTTCAGTCTGAGTCATAATTAACTCCTGTATATTGAAATTGAAAAAATTCCTATTTTTTACAAAATGGATTTTATGGGATTAACCATTTTTTTTAAATCAATACAATCAATCTATAAATGCAAAGGCAATCTCTTGTTATCAATTTCAATGGTTGTTTTCGTATACGTCAGCTTGTTAATAATTTTTCCATCTTTAAAGTGAATCACATCCACACCTTTCCTGATTTCAGGTTTGTCTTCAAAACCCGGTTCACTCGAAGGCCATTCAAGAATCCATCTGTAGAGAACTTTTTGATGCTGTTCATCAATGAAAGTTTCCTCTTCTAAAAACCTGAAATTACCATGATTGTTAAACCAGGGCTCCCAGGCTTTTCTAAGTGCTTTTATCCCTTTGATATAAGCACCGGTCCAGTTTTCAAAGAAAATATCATCGTGGAAAAGGGCCAGTACTTTATCAAGGTCATGCTTTCCCCAGGCAAGATTCCACTCTTTTAACAAGATTCTTATTTCTTTTTGTGAAAGTTTCATTGATTCACCTATAACCATTGGTTTAGTGTGTTGGCATAATATTGTAATAGACGGATCTCTGTATCATTACAGGTAAATAATCCATCTGCTTCCTTTATCATGTCTCGAAGCAACATCAGCGAGATGGCTTCGGAAATAGCATGTTTTCTGGTGCTGTGGGCTGTTTCAATAACAGGGGCACCTTTTATTTTTATTTTTTGTAAAATTGATCCACACCCATTCTCAATATCTAAAAAGGTGAGCTCTTTGTCAAGATTTTCTAAAAAAAATTGGGACACTATAGATACAGGGACGATGGGCACAACAGCTGAAATTTTGTTTATTAGTGTGTCACACAGTTTTTTGATTTCAGGAAATCTTTGTTTGCGCGGCAAATTTTTAAAAACAATTTCATGTTTTTTTGAATAGGCAATAGTTGAAATCGGATTTCCAAAATTTACACAGGCATAACCAAATCGATGCCACCTGGAAAGCAGCATCTGGGTAAAATTTCTCAAAATAAAGAAAATACTTGTCTTGAAAATAAACCAAAGGCTTCTTTTTTTTACATCAGAATTTAATGACCTTAAAAGGCTTCTGTCTTCTATGGTACGATCGTAATTGATACCCACAGGAATAAAGATGATATCCTGGTCTTTTTTGGGATCAAAACTGCGCAGCATGTAATCAATCAAACCGAGTCTGGGTTTCTGAAGCTTACCATCCTTGCTGAGTCCGCCTTCAAGAAAGACAGCCTGGCATACGCCCTGTTGGGTTGCCATGTGGATATATCTTTCTAAGACCCTTCGATACAAGGCATTCCCGGAGTTTCTCCTTACAAAAAAAGCTCCCATGAACCGAAACAGCATATGCAGCGGCCATATTTTTGCCCATTCACCGACTGCATAGGAAAGTGTGGTTCTCTCTGCTGCCAGGAATGACACAAGAATATAATCAATGTTGGAACGATGATTCATAATAAAGACAACCGTGGAATCAGGATCTATATTTTTATATTGATCATTTTCAAAAAGCCCTACGCGAACCCGGTACAACAGGCGGGCGATTTTTTTTGCAATCCAGTATCCGATCCTGAAGTAGAAATAAGCATTAAATGAAGGAACAATTTCTTTTGCATAGGAGATCACTTTTTTTTGAACCATTTCAATGGGCATGTCATTTTCTTTTGCATAGGACTTGATTGTTTTTATTACTTTGGGGTCATAGCACAAACGATCAATCAGGACTTGACGTTTGGTTAATTGGAAGGGTCTCATTTCAATATCGAGCCGGGTTCCAATTTCTTCTATCACGGCATTGATGCGTCTGCGAAGAAACCATCGGGTGCTTGGAATCAGTATACGATCCAATAATGCAATGGCAAAAACTAAGATAAAAAAGAGAAACAACCAGATGGAAATCGTGATCTGTCCACTCATAAGGTTCTCCCGTTTAAAGAATCAATTATGACCAAAGCTTTATAATGATTTAATCAAATAATGCATTAATAAAGAGTTTTGAATCAAAGTCCTGAAGATCTTCAATCTGCTCTCCCACACCAATATATCTTATCGGCAGTTTCATACTGCTTGCAATGGCGGCAACAATACCGCCTTTGGCAGTTCCGTCAAGTTTTGTCAATGCAATCTGGGTGATTTCAACTGCTTCATTAAACAGATTTGCCTGGGAAATTGAATTTTGTCCGGTTGTTGCATCTAAAACCATTAATACATCATGGGGAGCACCGGGCAATTTTTTATTAATTGAGCGTTTTATCTTTTTAAGCTCTTCCATTAGATTCTTTTGTGTATGAAGTCTGCCGGCCGTATCGATTAATACAATGTCAATATCCCTGGCAAGAGATGCTTCGACAGCATCGTAGGCAACGGCCGCCGGATCAGCGCCTTCCTTATGTTTGACAATGGATGCGTAGGATCGATCTGCCCAGATTTCGACTTGTTCAATGGCTGCCGCCCTGAATGTATCTGCTGCGGCAATGAGCACTTTTTTCCCCTGGGACGTGAACTTCATGGCAAGCTTTCCCAAGGTCGTGGTTTTGCCGGTTCCATTGACGCCGACCACCATTATAACGTGGGGTTTAGTGATTGGGGAATTTTTTTCGGTATCAATGTTTTTTGGGAACAGTCCAATTAATTCTTCTTTTAACACTTGTTTGAGTTCATCTGCACTGGAAAGCTTTTTGGCTTTTTTTCGTATTCTTTCAATCATTTCCATGGTAATATCAATACCAAGATCTGATGCGATCAATAGCTCTTCCAACTCTTCAAAAAGGTTTTCATCAATCGTTTTGGTGGAAGCAAAGAGGTCATTGATGTCTGTGGTTAATACTTGTCTTGTCTTTGACAGCCCGTTTTTCAGCCTTGAAAAAATTCCGGTTCCCTGGTCTTTTTTTTCAGGACTCTTTTTTTTAAATATATTAAACTCCAATTTATCTCACTCCTTTAATTTTCTTTGTATGATCTTTTACATTTTTCTCGAATCAGAATCAAGGATTGTAAATGAAAATTTAAAGGAAATATTGGCTAACCTCATAATGTGTCATAGATATCTCTATTAATAAATTTGGAACTGCTTTACTTTCTGTCCATCTGTGGTTAAAAATAGAAGGACTATATTAACCTTAAAAAGGAAATACACCCTATGAGTTCTGCCCAGAATGAAAAATTATTGACATTGCAGGATCAGGTGAAAAAGCTTTTGTCCCAGAAAGATACTTTATTAAAAGAACTTGATGCGGTTGAAGAACGGTTTGAAAAAACCAATAGATTATATCGTAAATATTTTCCTGTGATTATTGACTCTGTTGCTATTGGCGACAATTCCTTTGCAAGGACCTGTAAGGTTCTGAGCCTCGCACTGAAAAAAGGAGAGTCTGAGGGTAAAATCGAATATATTTTTGAGCAATTGAAAACTGCCATGCTTAAAGAGGATATCGGCTCTGTACCCGGTAAGAAGAAAAAGGGGCTGTTTTCTTCTTTTATGAAGGGGCCTTCTGTATCATTTATTGATGAGTACAAACAAAGTTATCATGATGTGGCAAATAATCTTCGCTCCAACCTGGGAGAAAAATATTTCAATAAACTTGACAATATCACTGCAAGGATAAAAGCGGCAGAAGATACGAACGATATCAGTGAAATTAGAGAAAGCGTATTCAGCCTTATTTTTGTTTATATCTCCGATACCAGTCAGGATCGTGAAAAGGTTAATTCCTTTGTCCTGGAAGTTGTCGGTAAAATTCTTGATATTGAATCCAAACTTGCAACAACTTACCAGCAGACTGATTCCATGTTCCAATCCAATGAAGGGTTTGAATTGGTTTTAAACTCTGAAATGGAAGGACTGAAACAAGAGTCAGATGTGGCTTTGAGCCTTGATGCCTTAAAAGTTGAGATAGCCCAGAGACTATCGTCCATTGAAAATGCTCTGCAGAAAAAACAGGCCATAGACCTAGCCATTAAAGAGGTGGCAGAAAAGAACAGGCAGGCATTTAAATCCGGTTTTGCAAAATTGAAACAAGAGCTTGATGAAGCGACAAAGTATTCAGAAGAGCTTGAAAAGAAGCTGAATCGCGATCAGTTAACCGGTGCATATAACCGGCGGGCGTATGACAAAAGGATTGAAGATGAGATGGCAAGATTTTTAAGGTACGGAACTCAGTTCTCATTGCTGTTAATGGATGCAGATAAATTTAAACTGATCAATGACAATTATGGTCATGCCATTGGTGATAAATGTCTTCAGGAGATTATAAAGCGAACCCTGCCCTTATTACGTAAAAATGACATGCTTGCACGGTATGGGGGTGAGGAATTTATGGTGATCATGCCGGAGACCGACAGCAATGGAGCAAAAGAGGCGGCTGAGAAAATCAGGCAGACCATTGAAAAAATAGAGTTTATCTATAAAAAAGAGAAAGTCAAAGTGACCGTCAGCATTGGTGTGTCTCAATCCAGAGAAGGTGATAAAAACCATCAGCAGATTTTTGAACGTTCGGATATTGCCGTATATAAAGCCAAGGAGCAAGGCAGGAATCGGGTTTTAGTGTATTGATTTGAATGGATAACAGGAGTGGATATGGAGTCTTTGAAATATAAATCACTTGAATTTTTATTAAATCACACAAAAACAGGAGATGTGACCTCGGATGTAAATGCTGAAACCATTGAAAGGCGATCATTTTCTCCCAAAAAGATTAAAATTTTTTCATCAAAGTATACCGACATAGAAGATTGTCCGGAATATAAATTTAAGTCTGATAAGGAAGCTCAAAAACTGCTTCCTGATATTATTGACAACCCGGTTCAAAGACTTGTTCCAGGCGAGGGGAAAAGCGAAAGTGACAAGCAGATGTTCTCCATGCGCTGGAATATAGGAGTGGTTTTTTCAGGGGGCCCTGCACCTGGCGGACATAATGTAATCGCAGGGCTGTATGATGAGGTAAAAAAATATAATTCAGAATCCAAAGTGTTTGGATTTCTTATGGGGTCTGACGGCTTAATTGAATCAAAATATATTGAAATTACCCAAAGTCTTGTGGATGCCTATAGGAATATGGGCGGGTTTTCCATGATTAAGACAGGGAGAACCAAAATTGATACTAAAAATAAAATGGAATTATCGTTAAAAACTTGTGTGGATCTTGAGTTGGATGGTCTGGTGGTGATCGGAGGGGATGATTCAAATACAAATGCTGCCTTTCTTGCCCAGCGGTTCAAAAGTGCAGGGATTAAAGTTATTGGTGTCCCAAAGACCATTGACGGAGATATACAGGTACAAACCGATGACAAAGAAACACTTTTAGCCATATCATTTGGATTCCATTCGGCTGCAAGGACATTTTCACAAAATATCAGTAACCTCACCTCTGATGCCGGTTCAGATATCAAATACTGGCATATTTGCAAGGTCATGGGAAGAGTAGCCAGTCATTTGACATTGGAATGTGCCTTTCAGACACATGCCAATCTTTCTTTGATTGGTGAAGAACTGGCCGATTACACAGACCCAAAGAGAATTGAAAAGGCCAAAAAAAACGGGACAATTGATTATACTGCATATGGTATGACCTTGCGTCATTTGTCCAGATTAATATGTGATATCATTGTTCGAAGAGCTGCTGCTGGTAAGAATATCGGTGTAATGATCCTTCCGGAAGGTATTCTTGAGTCT
>NZ_JAIOSW010000113.1 GCF_021107415.1 Desulfobacula sp. | reverse complement strand
TGAACCTCTGGCAATCAAAAGAGACGTGCTGAATTATGTAAATATGATCATTGGTGTTGATGCGGAACACCTTGGCCCTGATATGATGTGGAAGTATAAAGATCCCCAGACCGGTGAACTTAAGGCCCTTAAAATAGATGAGCGATATATTAAAAATGTTGAAGAGCGGCTTGGCTTGAAAACCGAGGAGCAAAGGGCATCTTTTAGAAACACTATCAGAAAGATTTATGGCCAGAAGCTTTCCGTGGATGCAAACTATGATTTTATGGACAACCTGGAACTGGTCAAGGCTATTACCGATGTCAGGCTTAAATCAGACATTGCCGGTGCCGGCTCTTTAATCGGTGCCCTTGCCAACAGGACCAATGAAGAAAATCAAAAGCTCTATGACAGAATGATTTATACTATGAATGAAAAACTTGGGTATTGCAGAACCTGTGCCCAAAAAACCATTGAATATTTCTGTAGTCAAGAGGATGATAAATAGCCAGGGGAGGTAAATACTGATGATAACCCTTGATGAACTTCTTGAAAGAGACAGAAGAAGAGAAGAAGACGGATTTAAGCGGAAAATTCGAATAGGAAGAATCGTCAAACCAGGGTCTGGTGGAAAAGATAAGATTATCATTGTTCCGACAACGGTTGAAGAAAAATTTGTTCATGATGAAATAAACCTGGAGCAGGAGCAGGGTGAAGGAGAACCCACCGGTGGAACAGGTGAGGGTGAAGAAGGGGATATTATTGGAGAGCAGCCGGTCCGTCCCGAAGAAGGTGAAGAGGGAGAAGAAGGTGCAGGAGAAGGCCCTGGAGAAGGTGAGGGTGGAGACCATGAACTCGAATCCAATGCCTATGAGCTTGGCAAGGTATTATCCCAGGATTTTCAACTGCCGAATTTAAAGGATAAAGGTAAAAAAAGAACTCTGGCAAGATATGTATACGATTTGACGGATAAAAATAAAGGTTCGGGTCAGGTACTTGATAAAAAAGCAACGTTAAAAAAGATCGTTGAAACCAATATTACCCTTGAAAATATCCCTGATGTCAGTAATATTGATACAAGTAAATTTATTATTTCTCCACAGGATATGATTTACAGAATTTTATCCAGGGAAAAAGATTATGAATCCCAGGCCCTTGTCTTCTTTTTAAGAGATTATTCAGGATCAATGGGCGGAAAAGTGACCCAGACTGTGGTATCCCAGCATGTCATGCTGTATTCCTGGCTTTTATATCAATATGAAAAACAGGTGGAAACACGGTTTATCCTTCATGATACTCAAGCCAAGGAGGTTTCTGATTTTTATAAGTATTATTCTTACAAAGTAGCGGGTGGTACCAAGGTATTTACGGCTTTCAAGATGGTAAATGAAATTGTTGAAAGAGAAAATTTGGCCCGGGATTATAATATCTATGTTTTTCACGGGACAGACGGAGATGACTGGGATAAGGAAGGAAAACAGACCATTGCTGAGATTGAAAAAATGCTGAACTATGTGTCCAGAATAGGTATTTCCGTTGTAGAGCATTCCTATGTCGGTTCAAACCAGACTGAAGTGGAAAAGTATTTGAAATCATCCGGCATACTCAATAAACACAGCAGCCTGATTAAACTGGATGTCATGAGTGAAGATGCGGATGACTCAAGAATTATTCAAGGCATAAAACGGCTTATTTCATAAAAGAGGCGGTTACTTAGTGGTTGAACGAAAACCTGAAAGTGAGAATAACTATGGAACTTGTAAGTCAACATGCCAAAGGCATAATGGAGGAATGCAAACTTCGGGCTCGCGATCAGGGCTTGAAGTTTGACGATGAAACGCTTGAATATATAGTGACCAACCGGGACATGATTGAACTGAGTCCTAAAGTGATGATACCGACGCTTTATGACTATTGGGTGCATGATGTAAGAGTTTTGTCAGGAAAAGGCATGTACGAGGCCTATCCTTCAAATCCATATGAAACTGTCATTAACACCAGACCTGCTATTTCATTTTACAATGATAATAATCCGGATTGGCTCAATGTAATGATTTTTTACCATGTTCTTGGGCACATTGATTTTTTTCAGAATAATCTTTTTTATAAAAACACATGGGATATTGATTTAACAGGGCAGGCATTATCTGATAAACGGCTGATTGCACAACTTCGGTCTGAAAAGGGCAGGTGGGTTGATTATATCATTGAGTTTTCCCGGGGGATTGATAACCTGGTGGGGTTTCAAAAAGAGCTTAATCACAATATTATGAAGGATACCCGGCGGCAATTGAGTAAGACAGACTTTTATTTTGATATATTTTTACAGAAGATTAAAAATGTGTCACATAATGAATATTTGAAGGAGATTACAAGATTCAATGCCATTAAAAATGATACCGAAGACTTTTTTGACCAGGTGATTGTTAAATATCCTGAATTTGCAGAGCTCTATAAAAAGGAACTTTCTATCAAAGTGAAGCCGGATCAGGATGTCATGGAGTATGTCATCCGGTTCTCTCCATTTTTAAAAGAGGAAGAAAACGAGTGGATGAAATCTGTGATTCAAATCGTTAGAAATACCTCTTTATATTTTCAACCGCAGATTAGAACAAAAATTATGAATGAGGGATGGGCAAGCTATTGGCACGAATACCTATTTATGAGGGATGACAGGATCCGCGGCCATGAAACAGACTTTGCCAAAGTCAATGCCGCTGTAACCTCCATGCCAAAAGTTGGATTGAATCCTTATGCCCTTGGATTGAGGCTGTTTCAACATATTAAAGATATGGAAGATAAGGGATGCTATTCGTTTGATTATATGTTTTTAGACGATGAAGTCGGCAAGAAAAAGTATAACCAAGGTAAAAATTCAGGGGCACAGTTTATTTTAAAGACTCGTGAAAATTTTAATGATTTTACTTTTATCAATACCTTTATTGATCAGGAGTTTATTGCCGAACATAATCTTTTTGTTGCAGGAAAACGGTTCAATAATACCCGGATGACCTGGGAATTTTTTATCAAATCCAAAAAAGCCCAGGATTACAAGAAAATGGTCATTGATACGCTGTATCACCCACCGGAAATATTTGTGGATAAGGCCGGCACTAAAAAAGGAATATTGTATCTGAATCATAAATTTGAAAACAAACCTTTGAAAATGGATTTTATTGAAAACACCATGGTAGGAATTCACTATTTATGGGGAGGCCCGGTTCATCTTGAGACCAGTGTGCCCATGGTATCAGGAAAGACTGTAACAAGTTACGGCAATTTTTGGGACCCTGCTTCTTATAAAGCTGGAGATAAAAGTTCAGAAAATATCAAATGGAAAAGAATGCTTTATGTGATGGAAAATCGTAAACTTCACAAGAAGGAGTTATAATTTAATATGGAAACCAAGTCGCAAGAAAAACCATCAATAGATCAAACCCTTGATCTATTGGATAAAAATATAACTGATTACCAGAGGCTTAAGCCGGTTCCGTTTGATGAGTTTTTAAATATTTTAAATGCTGAGCCTTCCCGGGTTTTAAGAAATATTTTTCAGACCTTCCATGATATGATTAAATTCTATGTTGATGAATCAGAAGACACAATAGCAGGAGATACTGATAAGCTTGCTTTTACCAATTATGATTGCTCAAGACTTTTTGTGGAAGATTCTGAAAATTCCTATTTTACCGACATGCTGTTTGCCAATCGGTTTATGAAGCAGATGGAGTATTTACGACATGGGGCGCAGCAGAATCGGATATATATTTTTTACGGGCCCCATGGCTGTGGAAAGAGTACATTTTTAAACAATTTATTAAATAAATTTGAAAAATATGCAAATACTGAAGAAGGCTTGAGGTATGAGATCGTATGGCGATTGAATATTAAAAAACTCCAGGATGAAGACAAGTCTCTTACTGTATCTGCCTTTGAAAAATTATTTCACTATGTTGAACAGGGAGAGGATACCGGTTTTAAACGCGAACCAAATGAAAAATTATTTACCGGCACAGATGCCGAATATATCGAAGTACCCTGTATTTCGCATGACAATCCTTTTCTTGTCATACCCAAAAATCAGCGAAGAATCGTTTTAGATGAACTGATTAAAAATGATGAGTTCAAATGGCGTTTGTTTACAGAAAAAGAGTATGAATGGGTGTTTAAGGAAGAAGTTTGTACTATTTGCTCTTCTATCTATCATTCCTTGCTGGAACGATTGGGCAGCCCGTCTGAAGTGTTTAAAATGCTCTATGCCAGACCTTACTATTTTAACCGCCGCCTTGGAAACGGTATCAGCGTCTTTAATCCGGGTGACCGACCCTTAAAACAAAATGTTATTTCAAACCAGATGGTTCAAAAAAGGATAAACGCCTTATTTCAAGACAGTAATGTAATCAATTACCTTTATTCAAGGTTTGCAAAAATTAATAATGGGATTTATGCACTCATGGATATCAAGGCCCATAACATCGACCGCATGGTTGAACTCCATAATATTATCAGTGAAGGGCTTCACAAGGTTGAAGATATTGAAGAAAGAGTGAATTCATTGTTTTTTGCATTGATGAATCCCGAAGATAAAAGAAATATCCGTGATTTTCCTTCATTTGAAGACAGGATTCAATATATTGATATTCCTTATGTTCTTGATATGAAGACAGAAGTTAAGATTTACAATAATATTTTCGGCCGGCATATTGAAGGCAGTTTTCTTCAAATGGTTCTGGAAAATTTTGCAAGGATTGTTATCTGTACCAGGATTGGCAAAAAGTCCCAGGCCATGGCTGAATGGATTAAAGATCCTGCAAAGTATAAGAATTTTTGTGATGAAAAGCTAATGCTTCTAAAGATGGAATTATTTTCAGGTAATGTTCCCAAATGGCTGGAAGAGGATGATGTTAAATCGCTGGACAATAAGATGCTTAAAAAGATTATTTCGGAATCGGAAATTTATGGGAAAGAAGGACTGTCCGGCCGGGATTCCATTAAAATATTTGATCGGTTTTATTCAAAATATGCCAAGGAAGACCGGCTGATCAATATGCCGGATTTATGCACTTTTTTTAATAAGCTCGATGATCAGCCAAAAACAACGATCCCCCAGGGATTTCTTGAATCTCTATTAAGAATGTATGATTATTGTATTGTTCAGCAGGTTAAAGAATCATTATATTATTACAACGAGGAGCAGATTGTCAAAGATATTAAAAATTATATTTCTGCTGTTACAAACGAATTGAACTCAATTGTAAAGTGTATTTTTACAAAAGAGGAACTCCATGTAACCGAGGCTTTCCTTGAAAGCATAGAAAACAGGCTGTTGTCTGAAGATATGGATAAAAAACGAAGACAGGAAATCCGAAATGATGTGTTAAAGGAGTATACAACCCGTGCTCTTTCCCATGAGATTATGATAGAGGGAAAAAATATTACACAAACCAGGCTGTTTGAATCTTTATATGAGCGATATGTGTACAACCTGAAAAAAAGAGTGTTGGAACCTTTTATTGAAAATGAAAACTTCAGGAATGCCATCAAGGATTTTGACACAGAAAAATTTAAAGCCCATGACAAACGGATTAAAAAAGATGTGAAATTCCTGTTAGACAATCTTGCTGAAAAATTTGGTTATACGACCCAGGGGGCGAATGAGGCGTGCATCTATGTTATTGACAATGATCTGGCAAATAAGTTTAAATAATCTTTTCCTTGATTCTTTTCAAAACTTCCTTTAAATCAAGACCATGATTTTTTACGTGTGACCTTCAGGTTACGTGTGACCTTCAGGTTACGTGTGACCTTCAAATTAAAGGAAAACTATATAGCTGATCAATAGTGTATTTTCAGGTAAACATGTCAAATCAATTAATCAAAGAAATCCAAAACACAGATGATTGTGTGGTTATCACCCCGACGGATGGATCTCATAAAGCCTGGTTGTCTTCTCAATTATTTAAAAACTCTAAGGTTTCAATTGTTGTTATTTTAAAAGATACAAAAAATGCCATGCGTTTTATTGACGACTTATTTTTTTTTCTGTCTGAAAAAAAAGATAAGGTTGTTTTTTTTCCCGGGTATCATATACAGCCATTTAAATCTCTATCCTACCACAAAGAGACATCTACAAACAGGCTGGCAGTTTTGTCCAAAATCATGAACTCAAGTTCAGACCCATTAATTATTGTAACGGTTATTGATACGATTTTACAAAAATTGATTCCTAAAAAAGAAATCAATGAATTTGCAGAATTGGTAATCGCCAATGAAGAGATTGATAGGGATGAGTTGGTCGGGAAACTTGAATCAGGAGGTTATACAAAGACATCTCTTGTAGAAGATCCGGGTGAATATTCTGTACGAGGCGGTATTCTGGATGTTTTTTCTCCGCAGGAATCCTATCCTGTTCGTATTGAATTTTTTGGGGATCTGGCAGAGTCGATGCGTTATTTTTCTCCATTTACCCAGCGCGGGATTAAAGAAGTTTATGAAACCGTTATTATTCCCGCAACCGAAGCCATCATCACCAAAGAAAATCTGCCTCATATTCTTGCACGTATCCGGCAGGCTGGAACAATTGCCCGATTGGATGCATCAAAAATAAGACAGGTTGTTAATGAAACCCGGGAATTTGGAAGATTCCCGGGTATTGAAAGCATGCTGTCCCTTGTTTATGAGGATCTTGACACATTTTTTGATTATATTCCTGAAAACACTCTTTTCTTGTTGGACTCTCCCGAAGAATTGCAATTTTGTGCAAATGATTTTGAAAATAAAGGTTTGCTCAATTTCAAAACAACAGCATCTGAAAGCAGGCTTTGTGTTGAACCGGATTCCATTTACTTAAAATGGGTTAAGGTGGAGTCTCACATTAACTCAAAAAAACATATAGCATTTAAACAATTGGATGTTATAAACAAACCATTTGATTCAGATTATTCGGTCAACTCAGAGCACCCAATTAATTTAAATCAGGTCAATTCGGACCAGCCGGCACTTACGTGTGACCTTGAGGTTACGTGTGACCTTAAGGTTATATTTGATTATCAGGATAATACGGCTCTGACTTCATTGTTGAAAAGACAGGGAACCCACGAGAATCCTTTGTTGCCGTTGGTAGAGTGGTTTAATGAGCAACTGGACAACAAAATGAAAGTAGTGTGTGTGGTCAGCCAGGAATCTCAATCAAAAAGATTAATTTCATTATTAAAACCGTATGGCATTGAACCAGAATTCTGCCAAACATTCAGCACTGCCATAAGTGAAAAATCAGGGATTTATTATATAATTGGAAATTTATCATCTGGTTTTGTTCTAAAAGAAGAGGGTTTCTCTCTGGTAACCGATAATGAAATTTTCGGTAAAAAAAGAATTCGCCGACAAATAAAAGCAAGAAGAGATTTAAAGACTCAGTTCACGCGTGACCTTCAGGTTATTACACCGGAAGAGTTGAAAAATGGAGATATCATCGTTCATCTTGAACATGGGGTGGGTCAATATGAGGGATTGTGTAGTTTAAAAATAGACGGGATTTCCCAGGATTTTATCCTTATCCTTTATCAGGATAACGATAAGCTATATTTACCGGTGGATCGCATTGAAATGATTGGCAAATATATCGGGGTGGATGGCTATACACCGATTCTTGATAAAATCGGGTCCAAAGCATGGATAAAATCAAAAGCCAAAGCAAAAGAAGAAGTTGAAAAGCTTGCAGCCGATTTATTAAATCTTTATGCACAGCGAAAGGTTAATTAGGGTTTTGCATTCAGCAGTCCGGATAATTATTATAATGATTTTGAAGCGACTTTCCCTTATGAAGAAACCCGTGATCAGCTAAAGGTTATCGATGACGTACTTTTAGACATGGAATCAAGTATTCCAATGGATAGGCTGGTCTGCGGTGATGTCGGGTATGGTAAAACCGAAGTAGCGGTCCGGGCAGCCTTTAAAGCTGTAAATGATGGTAAACAAGTGGCAGTTGTGGTGCCGACTACTATATTGGCAGAACAGCATGTTTTAACATTTAGAGAACGTTTTGAGAATTATCCTGTTAATATTGAATGCCTGTCACGGTTTCGCAATAGAAAAGAGCAGACAAGAATACTCAAGGCCATGAGCGCAGGGCGTGTGGATATAGTCATTGGAACCCACAGGCTTTTGCAAAAAGACATTAAATTTAAATCGCTGGGGTTGTTGGTGATTGATGAGGAACAGCGCTTTGGCGTGAAGCATAAGGAAATGTTAAAAAAAAAGCGTACCAGTGTGGATGTCCTTGCATTAACTGCAACGCCCATCCCTCGAACCCTTCACATGTCTTTAACCGGCATGAGGGATATCAGTATTATTTCCACCCCGCCTGCTGACAGGCAAGCCATTATTTCATATATTTCAACATATGAAGATTCCATTGTAAAAGATGCCATTAAGAGAGAACTTTCACGAAAGGGTCAAATCTTTTTTGTTCATAACAACATTAAAACCATTTCCAAAACAGCACAAAATTTGGAGAAGCTGGTCCCAAAAGCTAACTTTGGTGTGGCTCACGGCAGGCTTTCGGAAAATGATCTTGAAACAGTGATGTTCAAGTTTGTCAATTTTGAAATTGATGTTCTTGTATGTACAACAATCATTGAATCCGGTCTTGATATCCCTTCGGCAAATACAATGATTATTAACAAAGCTGAACGATTCGGACTGTCACAGATTTATCAGCTCAGGGGCAGGATCGGGCGTGGGGATCATCAGGCCTATGCATATCTGTTTATTTCCGACGAAAGCCGGCTGACTAAAGATGCCAAAAAAAGACTGTCTGCGCTGATGGAATACAAGGACCTGGGATCAGGCTTTCAGATCGCCATGAAGGATCTTCAAATCAGAGGGGCAGGCACAGCCCTTGGTGCATCCCAGTCCGGGCACATTGCAGCCGTCGGGTATGACATGTTTTTAAAATTGCTGGATCAGGCGGTGCATGATTTGAAAGGAGAAGAGATCATTGAGCCTTTGGAGCCTGAAATCAATGCTGCTATGTCTTCAGGGTTTGCCGATGATTACATAGAATCTGTTGAACAGCGACTAACCCTATACAGAAGGCTTTCAAGGATTACAAAGATTTCAGATATATCAGACATGAAAAAAGAGCTTATGGACCGGTATGGTCAACTGCCCAAACCGGCTGAAAATATGCTCTTGAAAATTATGCTGCGGGTTTATTGTATCCAGGCAGGAGTTCGCAGGCTTGATATCACACCCAATACCTTGACCCTTGTTTTTTCTGAAAAACATAGGAAAAAACCATTGGATTCTTTAAATAATGCTTTAAAAGGTTTGGTACTTTTTGAATTCATTAAAAAAGACAGTATTCGAATTCACCTAGGAAGAAAAAGAAATAATATTTCCAAGGCCCTTTTGGAAACCCGAAATATCCTCAAAGCAATCACCTGAACCAATTGTGATAACCTGAAGGTCATACGTAACCTGAAGGTCATACGTAACCTGAAGGTCATACGTAACCTGAAGGTCACACGTAAATAAAAACCCATTTTTTTAAGATATGCTTTTATATTTCTGAAATATTTAATATAATAAATTAAAATCTTCGAATGTTGAGTAAAATCCGGTTAAAATTGGTTTTTTATAATCTCAATCAAAGGTGATATTATGAAAGCTTTAGTCAAAAAAGAATCTTTTTTTTTAAAAAAGTTTATTCAAAGGCTTAATCATGAAATGATTCCCCTTGAAATTATTGATACAAATGGTCATAAATATTCAACTGCCCAGCAGAATATTAAGCACAAACTTTTTATTAAAGACCGCAAATTTTTTAAAGCCCTGATTTCTCCTGATGCGTTTTCTTTTGGGGAAGCTTATGTAAAAGGATATTTTGATATATCCGGCAGTATAAAAGAGCTGTATGAACTTGTCTGCGATAAACTTTTGAACACTCATCAGCGAAAGAATATTTTTATATTTTTCTCCAATTTTTTAATACCCCAAAGGTCACTCGTAACCTATAGGTCACACGTAAAGGCAAAGAAAAAAGAAAAAGAGAATATTGAATACCACTATAATGTTCCCAGTGACTTTTATCGATTATTTTTAGGGGAAACAATGGGATATACCTGTGGGTATTATGTAAGTGAAAATGCAACAATGGATAACGCTCAGATTGAAAAAATGGATATTATCTGCAGGAAGTTAAGATTAAAAAATGGAGAAAAACTTCTTGATATAGGGTGTGGATGGGGGAAATTTGCTGTTTTTGCAGCAAAACATTATAACGTGAGTGTCACCGGGATTACATTGAGCTTAGAACAAAAAAATTATGCTGAAAAGTGGATAAAAATCAAAGGTCTTTCCCACAAAATAAACATAAAACTTTTAAATTACAGGGATCTTGGTACTGAAATATTCGATAAAATTTCATGTGTGGGAATGTCGGATCATGTGGGAAAAGCCAATATGCTTAATTTTTTTAAAATCGTCCACAAACGCCTTAGGAAAGGCGGACTTTTCATGCAGCATACCATCACCACCAATACCAGAAGGAAAAAAGGCTATGAGAATTTGTTTTTGGATAAATACATGTTTCCGGGCGGCGAACTAATGTTTGAACATGATCTTGTAAATCTGGCATCGTCTTCCGGTTTTGAACTGCTGAATGCAGAGAATTTCAGAACCCATTATGTAAAGACGCTAAATGACTGGATAGGCAGGATGGAAAAACGCAAAGACAAATTATTGAAGATCGTTTCTGATAATGTCTATCGGATTTATCATGTTTTTTTTATTGGATCTTTGATTTCGTTTAAGACAAAAGAAATTTCCTTGTTCCAAAATCTTTTTTATAAGACTGATACTGATAACAGCAGCACTGACACCTTTTTAAGCCCGTATTCTAAAAATGAAACACGAATTGCCTGATATCGACAAATTTGAACGGATTGTTTTTAGAAAGAAAAATACACTGGATCTTCTTTTGTCTTTTTCATTAAAATTGATGCAGGCAAGACAAGTCGGTCTTTTACTTGGGACCAACAAAACCTATGCTGACTTTTTGCCCCCTGATAAATGGGACAGGGGTGTTATGCATAAATTTAATGGAAAGGGTTTTACCGGCCTGATTTTAAAATATTTTGGAACATTCATTGTAAAATATAAAGGGCTGTCGCCTGTCAGATTGTACAAAGACACACAATTTGGCGAAAAAACACACAGCGATGGTATCATTTCTTTCGTCCTTAGAAAACATAAAGATTTTTATGAAAAAGGTATTAAAATTTTCGTTATTGATAATATCCGTGATGTTTCAAACCATGATGAGACTTGTTCAAATATATCTATTCTTTCCTATAATGGTGATACGTTTAAACCCTTACCGGATTTGAAGATTAATAATGCCATTGTTAAGCAATTCAAAGCTAAAAATTTTGTTTCCGCTTATATCCCGGATTATGGTGCCATTGTTTTTAACTCTATTGATGAAAAATTATTGCAAAAAACAAAAGAGAAGTTTACCCGTGAACCAGAACTGAAAAAAAGATTAAATATTTTGATTTCAGCCATTGAGATGGCATCACTTGCAAATATCGGATTTGCCAAAGGCAGACAGGCAGCCCATATCATTTGGAGGAAAGAAAAAAGTCTTAGAAAGACAGCATTGCAATTAAAAAATAAAGAAATCGAATTGAATGCCATGAAAGAATACTTAAGAGCTGTAGGTGCTGTAAACGAAAGGCAGCTTAATATGGAAGCTGTCAATATCACGGATGGTGTGTATGCCTTCATGGATATGGTGGGTTCAGCAACCATAAGAAAAAAGTTTAATCCCCGGGATTATTTTTACATCCTGAATTTGTGTCATCAGATCGCTGCCAATAATGCAAGTCGTTTTTCCTGCAGGGTAGATAATTTTATTGGTGATTCTGTTTTTATTCAAAACGCGTCTCCATTTGATGATGAAAAAAAGCATTTTTCCATGGGAACACATGAAAGAATCATGCTGATGGCCTTCACTCTATCCTCTATTTTTAATGAAATACATTTACTGAGAACAGGCCGGCATGATATGGACAGGTCAGGAAGAGTGAAAGAATTAATTGATAAAGCACAGATAAATATCAGTTTCAGAGCAGGCATGGAAGTTGGCACAGCACTGATCGGCCCTTTGGGAAGTCGGAAAAGAAGAATTGTAACTGCTATCGGCAAAGCAGTAAACAATGCCTCAAGGTTGGAAAGCAGCGGTATCCAGAAAGGAATTCACATCAGTGAGGCGATAATGGGCATATTAAATGATGCCTGCATTACAAGGGATACCAGAACCATCTGGCCAATCATTTGTAAAATAAACGGTATGGAAAAATCAAATAACCCCGGTAACCTGAACTTTTTCGATTGTTATAAGAAAGTGTTCGGACTGGGGCAAAATGTCATTACCCAAAGGACAAACATCTCATATAAAGAGTTTTCAAAAGACATTACCTATTGGATCAAATGCATCCCTGATTCAGAGGATTCTTTAGATTAAGCGTTGATAAACTTACGGGTATGATTTTCAAGTTCAGCAACGATCCTCTTTGTATTTGGCCCTGGCATACCTAAACCAATTTTTGTATTGTCAATTTGAATGACCGGCACAACACATTTATTGGTTCCAGTGATAAATACTTCATTCGCCTTTAACAGCTGCTCTAATCCAATAGGTCTTTCTTCGATCTTATATATTTTTTTTGCCAGAGACAATATGGCATGTCGGGTGATACCTTTTAAAACCCCTTCACGAGGCGTGACAAGCGTGTTATCAAAAAATGCAAACAAATTACTGGTTGTTCCTTCTAAAACTTCCATATTTCGATTGATGTAAATGGCCTCTATAGCCTCTTTTTTTTTCGCTTTTTTTAATGCCATGGCTGCCGGTATGTATGAAATAATCTTTGCATCGGGTATAATTCTTTCCAGCGGGTGAGTAATGACTTTAACCCCTTTTTCATACCAGGAGTCGGGCAGCTTGTTAATATCGGTAATGAGTATAATCAGCCTGGGCCGCCCTTGAGGGTGAATAAAATCATGACTTGAACCACCGGTAATAATGATCCTGATATTTGCTTCGTCAATGTCGTTATTTCTTTTGAGTGTTTCAAGAACAATATTCTTGATATCTTTTGTCTGCCAGGGTAAAGACAGCCCGATCTCTTTTGCTGAGTTTTCCAGACGGTGGATGTGTTCACTTAAAAAATAAGGCCGGCCTCTATATGTCCGCATGATATCACATACACCATAGCCCCTTAAAACGGCGAGATCATCAACAGGTATGACTGCCTGATCAGAGGGGACAAACTTGCCATCAACATAATATATTTTCATTATTCATAGCTCCATAAGTTGAAAAATTGAATTTTCTATAGTACAGATGTAAGTATTTCACAAGAAAGATCAAGGGGTAGAAGAGTTAAGATGGATTTATATCATGGAATTAAATATAATATAAAAGGGGTGGCTCTGTCTTTAAAAACGCCTAAGCTATTGATGCTTGGGATACTGCGATTTTTTATTGTTTTATTTTTTACCCTTATTATATCCGGCCTCGTTTTATACTGGCATGATGAAATTTTATCTTATATCTGGAAAATACCTGAATCCGGCTGGTTGATATATATATGGAAAGCAGTTTCCTGGTTTTTATCTATTTTTCTTGCAGGCATTTCCATGGTTCTTTCTTATTTGATTGCCCAGCTGTTTTTCTGTGTTTTTATCATGGATTATATGTCAAGGATTACTGAAAAAATAATATTGGGCAAAGAAGTGCCGATTGAACAAGGATCGTGGGTCAGTTTTTTTTTCCATCTGATTAAACAGGAGATACCCAGGGCAGTCATTCCCGTTATAATTTCTCTTGTCATTATGGTATTGGGATTGATGACTCCCATCAGTCCGATTATCATTATTATTTCTTCTATTGCTGCTATAGTATTTTTAGCCTGGGACAATACAGATCTGGTACCGGCAAGAAGAATGGAGCCGTTTAATGTAAGGATAAAATTTTTAAGGGAGCATTTGATGTTTCATATAGGATTCGGACTACTTTTTCTTATCCCCTGGCTCAATATACTTTTTTTATCTTTCGCACCTGTGGGGGCAACGCTTTATTACATAGAAAGAGAACAATAATTCGTCCAAAGGGAGATTGGCATGACTTTGGTTTGTAAACAATCGGTTGATCTATCAACACAAGAAAAAACAGATACACTGTCCAAAGAAGATGAAATCATTATCTGTGCTTCTTGTCATAATCATATTACAGACCCGACCCGGCAAATTATCGTCAATAATTCATTTCACCATACCTTTGCGAACCCCCATGGCTATGTATTTGAGATTGGGTGTTTTTCAAATGCCAGGGGCTGTAGACCGGGTTCCCTCTCTTCCAATGAATTTTCATGGTTCATTGGATACTCCTGGAAGATAGGCGTCTGTAATTATTGTTCAACTCATTTGGGTTGGATTTTTTCATCAGAATCCAATCATTTTTTTGGACTTATTCTTGAAAAATTAATTTTTCCTTAACTCAAAGGTCGCACCTAACCTGAAGGTCAGACCTAACCTGAAGGTCACAAGTAAAAACCATTTGACAATTTTTTTTATTATTCTATAATTATAGTAATTTGAGCCTCTATTCTAACAGCTGTACGAAATAATCTGATTTCAAATTCACCACAAGTTCAGTTTTAATTTTTTTAAATTTTATTACAGGAGGGAACCATGAGCGACAGTGTATACAAAATTATTGACCTTGTAGGGAGCAGTACAACATCCTGGGAAGATGCGGCCACCAGTGCCATTGACCGCGCATCAAAATCATTAAGAGATTTAAGAATCGCGGAAGTAATGAAACTTGATATTAAAGTTGAGGACGGAAAACCCGCGCATTTTAGAACGAATTTAAGACTCTCTTTTAAATACAAAGATTAATCAGGGAAAACATGAAAGTTGTGAGGTTGGGAATTAAAAAATTAAAAAAAATCGTATCTCACAACTTTCCTGATAAATAATGGAGGGAAAAATGCCGTACGCAAAAAGTGTTTACACAAAGCGCTCTCCTGTGGATCGAAGGTCCCCGGTAGACAGGCGTATTCTTGATATGGGGCCCGGGTATCCAGGAAATGAAGCCAGACAAGATTTTAAAGTTAAAGATAGAAGAAGAGGCTGGGAAGACAGATTCGGCTGGGAGAGAATCAGCAAATGGAGCAGTTCACCGATTTATTCTGATTTACCATAATTGTTGTCCATTACTTTAAATGCCAATTGTGTATCCGAATTTAGAATTTCTTAAAATTTATTTAAAAAATCTCCATTCGGTTCTATAAACATATTTACGTGTGACCTTTAGGTTACGTGTGACCTTCAGGTTAGGTCTGACCTTCAGGTTACGATAAAATTTGTAAAATGTTAACGGACTTCTTCGTCCGCATGATTTTTATTGTTTTTGGCCTGTCCTTTATGGTAAACAGGGTGAAAAAATAATTCATTTTCAATAGTATAACATGGACAAAATAAAGGATAATTATGAAAGTTCTTGTTACAGGAGTAGCAGGGTTTATTGGATTTAATTTAACATCTCGCCTGGTAAAAGAGGGTATCAATGTCTGCGGAATTGATAATTTGAACGATTACTATGATGTAAACCTTAAAAAGACCCGGCTTTCCATTATTGAGAAAGACCCCGGATTTGAGTTTAAGCTAATTGACCTGGCTGACAGGGAAAAAATGAAAAAATTGTTTGAAACTCATCAATTTGATTATGTTATAAACCTTGCTGCCCAGGCAGGGGTCCGTTACAGCATTGAAAACCCTGCCTCTTATATTGATAGTAATCTTGTAGGGTTTGGAAATGTTCTGGAAGGCTGCCGGCATTCAAATGTCAAACACCTTGTCTACGCATCCAGCAGTTCTGTCTATGGGTTGAATACTAATATGCCGTTTTCTGTCCGGCACAATGTGGATCATCCCATCAGCCTTTATGCTGCATCCAAAAAAGCCAATGAATTAATGGCCCATACTTACAGCTATTTATATAAACTTCCCACAACAGGATTGAGATTTTTCACGGTTTATGGTCCTTGGGGAAGACCGGATATGGCACTTTTTCTCTTTACAAAGGCTATTTTGAACAATGAACCTGTAAAAGTATTTAATAACGGAGATATGCAAAGAGATTTTACCTATATTGATGATATCGTAGAAGGCGTTGTCAGGGTAATGAACAATATCCCAAAAGCAGATCTTAACTGGACGTCGGATGCACCCAATCCGTCCAGCAGTTGTGTTCCCTACAAACTCTATAATATCGGAAACAACCAGCCGGTTGCCCTGATGGCATTTATTGAGGCCATTGAAAAGGCCATTGGTAAAAAAGCGCTTAAAGAATATTTGCCGTTACAGGCGGGAGATGTCCCTGCAACTTATGCAGACGTAAATGACCTGATAAAAGATACAGGATTTAAACCCTCTACTTCAATCGATGAGGGAATAAATAATTTTGTTAAATGGTATAAAGAATATTATAAATAATTTTGGAGAAAGATTTTCATGGATAGCAATACAAAAATCGCAGTGATTGGCCTTGGTTATGTCGGTTTGCCCCTGGCAGTTCATTTTGGTGTAAAATTTCATACAACCGGTCTTGATTTAAAAGAGAGTATTATTGAAAATTGCAAAAAATTTGAAGATCCCACGGGTGAAGTTTCAAAGCAGGAGTTTGAAAAAGCTGCATTTTTTTATCCGACATCCGACCCTTCACAAATTTCAGACGCAGATTATATCATCGTTGCAGTCCCCACACCCATTGATCAAGCCAGACGTCCTGATTTGAAATATATGGAAAGCTCGTCTGAGACTGCTGGGAAGTATATGAAAAAAGGAGCCGTTGTTATCTTTGAATCAACCGTCTATCCCGGTGTCACAGAAGATATTTGTGTTCCGATTCTGGAAAAAGTGTCAGGATATGAATGGAAAAAAGATTTCCATGTAGGGTATTCTCCGGAACGGATCAATCCGGGAGACAAGGAACATACCCTGCCCAAGATTGTAAAAGTTGTCTCGGGAGATGATGATAAGACCTGTGATAAGGTGGCAAAGCTTTATGAAACCATTATTGAAGCCGGTGTCCACCGGACAGAGACCATAAAAGAAGCTGAAGCCGCCAAGGTGATCGAAAATACGCAAAGGGATTTAAATATTGCATTAATGAATGAATTAGCACTTATTTTTGATAAATTTGGTATTGACACAAAAAATGTGCTGGATGCAGCTGGTTCCAAGTGGAATTTTCTTCCCTTTAAACCAGGTCTTGTGGGCGGCCATTGTATTGGTGTTGATCCCTACTATTTAACCTTTAAGGCAGAATCAGAAGGCTATCATCCCCAGATTATATTATCCGGTCGAAGAATAAACGATAATATGGGCCGGTTTGTTGTTGAAAAAACTATTAAAATGATGATTAACCAGGGCCTGAGTATCAAGGATTCAAAAGTAGGTGTTTTAGGGCTCACCTTTAAGGAAGATTGCCCGGATCTTAGAAATACCAGGGTGGTTGATATGATTGAAGAACTAAAGTCCTATGGAACAAATGTCCTGGTACATGATGCGATTTCCGATCCAAAAGAGGCATTGGCATATTACAATGTTAATTTATGCAAATGGGATGACCTCAAAGATCTTTCTGCTCTCATCCTGGCTGTACCCCATAAAGAGTATCTGGACAAAACCCTTTCAGATTTTAAAGAGATGCTTCTTCCAAACGGCTGTTTAATTGATGTGAAGTCAGTGTTTGATCCAAAAGACGCAGAAAAATCAGGGATAAATTTTTGGCGGTTATAATAGATTTAGAAATTTAAGTCATAAATTAAAATTAAAAAAATAAGAGGTTAATATTCAATGAAACTGACTATTATTGGAACCGGGTATGTCGGACTTGTCACTGGGGCATGCTTTGCAGAAATGGGAAGCACTGTGACCTGCGTCGATATCGATAAAACAAAAATAGATAACCTGAAGAAGGGAATACTTCCAATTTATGAACCAGGACTTGAAAATCTTGTCATACAAAATTATAAGGAAGGAACCTTAAAATTTTCCACAAGCCTTGAACAGGCGTCAAAAGATTCTAATATTTTCTTTATTGCAGTGGGAACACCACCCGGTGAAGATGGGTCTGCAGACTTGCAATATGTATTACAGGTTGCAAAAGAAATAGGCCAAAATATCAATGACCATTCAGTGATTGTAGATAAATCAACGGTTCCGGTTGGAACAGCGGATAAAGTTAAATCCACCATCCGGAAAGAACTTGAAAAGCGGGGTGTCAGTATTGAATTCGATGTGGTCAGCAATCCTGAGTTTTTAAAGGAAGGTGCTGCCGTCAACGATTTTCTTAAACCGGACCGGATTGTTATCGGGGCAGATTCTCAAAGGGCTGAAAAAATGATGAAAAGACTTTATGCGCCCTTTTCACGAAACAGGGAAAAGGTTATATCCATGAATGTCCGTGATGCGGAAATGACAAAATATGCAGCAAATTCAATGCTTGCAACTAAAATATCCTTTATGAATGAAATATCAAATATCTGTGAACGTCTGGGGGTTGATGTTGAAAATGTCAGAAAGGGAATCGGGTCTGATTCAAGAATCGGATATTCTTTTATTTATCCCGGGTGTGGATATGGCGGCTCATGCTTTCCCAAAGATGTAAAAGCGCTTATTAAAACCAGTAAAGACCAGGATTTCGTACCCGAACTGCTGAATGCGGTGGAAAAAAGAAATAACCTTCAAAAACAGGTATTATCAGATAAAATCATCAAAAGATTTGGCCGGGATCTTTCTGGTAAAACCTTTTGCATGTGGGGACTTTCCTTTAAACCGGGTACAGATGATATGAGAGACTCATCATCAACGATCATTCTCAAGGAATTGATCAATTCGGGAGCCAGTATCAAGGCCTTTGATCCGGTTGCCATGGATCAGGCCCGCAAAGAGTTTCCCGAAGACTGGTTTTCAAAAGGGCAGCTGAAATTGGAAGACAGTCAATATAAAGCAATTGAAAATACAGATGCTTTAATCCTGGTTACAGAATGGAAAACCTTCAGACAGCCGGATTTTAAGGCCATGGCTGATATGATGAACCAATTTATTATATTTGATGGCCGAAATCAATATGATCCCGAGGAAGTAAACGAAGCGGGATTTGAATACCATGGAATCGGAAGAGAAAAAATGTAAATATTTTTACTCAAGTGCCCTTGAAATAATCTCATAAACATTTTTAGAAAGAGTTTGGATGGATAAAATTCGTTCAAGCTCTTTTTGCATTAATGATTTCCTTTGATCATCATACTTTTTCCAAAGATTAAAACAGGATGACAATCTTGCTGCAATCTGGTGATTTATTTCATCTAATGAAATAATCTGATCCGCAATAAACCGATATCCACTCCCATCTTTTTGATGAAAATTGATGGGATTTTGCATAGCAAAAATATAAATTAATGATCTTACCTTATTGGGGTTTTTCATTGAAAAATCCGGATGTGTGGTAAGAGATTTTACACTTTCCAAAGTATTGGAAAGTGTTGATCCTGCCTGAACAGCAAACCATTTATCCAAAACAAGTTTGTCATGTTTCCATTTTAAATAAAATTTTTCAACAGCAGATTGTTTTGTATCCAATTCAATCTGCGATAAAATTTTAAAGGCGGCAAGTTCATCCGTCATATTTTGGGCAGATTCATAATAGTCCAAAATCAGAGCTGTTGTATCCTTTTCTTTTAAACACCCAATGTAGGATAGACATAAATTTTTCAAACTCCGGTCAGCCATTGCTCCATGGGATATGCTCAAAGGATAAGATTTAGAGCAAAGATCAATAAGATCCAAAAACTGATGTTTAAGCTGTCCCGCAAGTCCTTGTTTTAAAAACTTTCTTGCCTTATGGATGGCATTGACATCAACAAGATCAAAATGATCTTTAATTTCAGTTTCCAGGGGTAAAGAAAGCGCCTTTGCTAAAAATGCGCGATCCCCATTTTGATCCAATAAGGTCTGATTCGTTAATGCTTTTTTAAAGGCATTGATCAAATTTGGGGAAATTGACAATTCATCACCGGCTTGGATGCCATTAATTATTTGTTTAATTTCTTTTATAAACAAGGTTTGTCCGGCATCCCATCGGCTAAACTCATCTGTATCATTGGCCATGAGAAAAGCAAGTTCCCCATCAGTCAAATCAGTTTTAACTTTTACCGGAGCAGAAAATTGTCTGAATATGGAAGGAAGGCAGCTTTCAGGTATATTGTCAAAAATAAATGTTTCTTTATCGGATCGAAGCTCAAGCAACTTGTTATCAATCGGTGTTATATCCTTCCCGTCAGCGTCTATAATCCCAAAGTTCACCGGGATATGAAGCGGCTTTTTGATATCCTGGTTTCTGTCCGGCAATGTGCTTTGCTCAAAAATTATCACAAGCTGCCTTAAATCAGGATTATATGACCGACTCATTGTCACTATCGGAGTCCCGGATTGAAAATACCATAACTTGAACTGCTCAAGATCCAGGCCTGCAGCCTCTTGCATCACAGCAACAAAATCTTCTATTGTGACAGCCATGCCGTCAAATTTTTTAAAATAAAGATCAATTCCTTTTCTAAACTTTTTTTCCCCGGCTAATTGATGAATCATCCTGACAAGTTCTGCACCCTTTTCATAAACCGTCATGGTATAGAAATTATCCATTTTTATATATGAATCAGGCATTACCGGGTGAGTCATGGGACCGGTATCTTCTGGAAATTGAGATCCTCTTAAATTTCTGACATCTGAAATTCTCTTCACACCCCTTGAATTTAAATCAGATGAAAATTCCTGATCTCTGAAGACAGTCAATCCTTCTTTTAAACTTAATTGGAACCAGTTTTTAAGGGTCACCCTGTTCCCGGTCCAGTTATGGAAATACTCATGGCCGATAACCCCTTGAATACTCATAAAGTCTCCATCTGTAGCCGTCGCAGGATTGGCAAGCACATATTTGGAGTTAAAAACATTTAACCCCTTGTTTTCCATGGCACCTGCATTAAAATCACTAATGGCAACAATCTGATAAAGATCCAGATCATATTCAAGCCCGAATCGCTTTTCATCCCATTCCATGGCCTGTTTAAGGGATTTCATGGCATGATCGCATTTATCAATATTTTCTTTTTCAGAATAAATTCTTAAATCAACAATTTTGCCTGAACGCGTTTTAAATTGATCCTCAATATGATCCAGATCGCCTGCAACAAGGGCAAAAAGGTAAGATGGTTTTTTAAACGGGTCCTCCCACCTGACGAAATGCCTGTTGTTGTCAAGATCACCTGATTTCACAAGGTTGCCATTGGAAAGTAAAACAGGATATTGGGTTTTATCGGCAATAATCGTGCAGGAATAAATGGCCATAACATCAGGGCGGTCCGGAAAGGGTGTAATCTTCCGAAATCCCTGGGCTTCACATTGTGTGCACAAAATATCACCTGATTTGTACAATCCTTCAAGACTCGTATTCTCATGGGGTCTTAAAATGCTTGTAATCTCAAGTTCAAATACATCAGGAGTTTTTGCAATTTTGAATAACTCATCATCAGCCTCATATTCTTGGGGCAGCAAAACCATGCCGCCGGCAATGACTGAGGCAATCTTAAAGTCCCCTTTATCAAAAACAAGAGAGATGTTTTTATCACTATCAGTCTGGTTTTTTCTTATTTTTAGTTTGGAAGTTATTTTAGTCTGATTTTTTTCAATTTCAAAAGTAAGATCGACTTGATCAACAACAAATACCGGAGGCGTGTAATCTTTAAGATATATTTTATTGGGAGTTTTCATGTTCCAAAAAATAAACCCGGAATATCAAATTGTCAATTAAAGATATTGATATCACTCTATTCCATAACTGCGATCAAAAATTTGGTTTTAAAAATATTTTTTCAAGGTAACTGGAATGACTCCAACTCTACCATTGTTTTATAATCGGTGATATCACATTGAATCGGAGTAATGGAGATATGTTTTTGTGATAACGCATAAACATCTGTGTCTGAGTCACCATCTACGTGATCTATGCTGCCATACCAGTAATAAGGCCTGTTCTTAGGATCAATCCGTTTATCAAATTGCTTTGAAAGATTATCAGAGGCTTGCCGGGTAATTTTCACACCACGCACTTCATCCAATGAAATACCCGGTGCATTGATGTTTAAGAATGTACCTGACGGAAGTCCATTATTACACACCTTATTAACCAAGCCGGCTATGAAGCGGGACATTCCCTGAAAATCCATCTCCTTTCCGAGTTTTATAGAAACAGCCATGCCTAATATACCATTCAACGCCGCCTCTCTGGCGGCTGCAACAGTACCCGAATAATTGATATCAACCCCTATGTTGCAGCCTGGGTTAATCCCTGAAATAACCAGATCGGGTGGTGTGGTAAAAAATTTAAACAGTCCTAGTTTAATACAGTCAGCTGGTGTTCCCGTGACAGCATATCCTTTTCCTCCGCCATCTAATTGTATTTTATTAATTTTTATGGGTTCATTAAGTGTGATACCATGACTTACAGCACTTTTTTCTCTATCAGGTGCAATCAGAATAACTTCGTGATGGGATCGAAGCATTTTATACAATATCTGAATTCCCGGCGCGTTGTATCCATCATCATTTGTAAGAAGAATTTTCATTGTTTCCCTTAGCACTTTAACTTTATCCTTGGTGGCACTTTTGTATATATAATTGGCCATCGGTATGAAAGAAAACCCAGCTTAAAGAAATAGAGATAAGATGGGTATCACTATGAATACAAACCAGTAAATATACATGCCGAACACGACCGGATTATGTTTCATATTAAAATTAATTGACTCATTTAATGATATTTTTTTTGCAAGTTTAGAATCATATATCAACCAGCACAAATAACAAAAAAAGATTACTCCGATTAATATACTGCCTGCTAAAGAATCCATTGGAATGAATGCAGGCTTACCTGTAATCAGATGAGTTGCAAAACTGCCGACCAGTGTTACAATTGAAAGAAAAGTTAAAATATAAAGAATTGTATCACTATTGTTCTTTTTTTTATCCATAGTTCAAATCCTTTTTTTTAAAATTCTTGTTAATGGTTGAAACTTTTATTAATTTATATAGCAGGAAAAGTAAAATGAAATTTTATCAGGAGAATAATGGGGCCCGGTAAACAGAAAATATTAGACCTTGAAAAGAGGATGAAAGCCTTGGGAATTAAAAAAGAGGATATTGATGAAAAATTTATCAAGTCATCCGGCAGGGGAGGGCAAAAGGTCAATAAATCATCTTCGGCTGTATTTCTTAAACATAAGAAGACCCATTTATCCGTAAAGTGTGGAAAAGCAAGATCCCAACATTTAAACAGGTTTCTTGCCTTGCGGAGTCTTATTGAAAAAATAGAAGCACACATGACAGGAAAGCCTGGAAAGGAAAGAATAGAAAAGATAAGAAAACAAAAACAAAGAAGAAAGCGGAAAACACAAAAAAAGCTTGCTGTAAATAAATGATTTCAATATGGGTAACTGCTATCACGGTCCTGCAATATTGAATGTTTAAAAAGCACCCAGCTGACAGGGTTTTATCCGGATGTTTTTTTTCTCACATGCCGATGAAACATCAAGTCGTTTAATTTTTAAATTTTGTGCGATATTCCAGCATTCCCGGCAAGATATCCTGCCATCCTTGTTTGTCTTGTCCAGTTGTTCGTTTAAATCAGGTGAAATCACAATATCCGGATCAATTCTTTTTTTCCCATCACTATAGCCAAATAATCCAAGTTGGCACTCTGCAATTTGATATTCTAAAAGATCTGTCTGTACACCGATTTCTAAAGGAGATATCTTGAGTGCTTTTCCAGCCCGGTGGGCTGAAGAACACGTTAAGCTATTGTTATCAGCCAATGCTTCTATCTTCTCAGTTATGGTTTTATTGATTTGTCTGTTGTTATGTTTTGCTGCAAAATGTCCTTTATCCTGGTGTCCCATAATTCCATCCTGTTTGAGTCATGTTATTGGTTGCTATCGTTATATATACTCGAATTGTGATTTGTAATAAAGGATATTTATATCATTAAACTTTTTTTTAAGAGAACTATAGAATCTATGGTAAAATAATAATATATTAGGATAAAAAATAAGATAATAAGGATTATTTTGGATAGACGGAAAACAATTGACTTTTGGGCAAAAATTTTATTTTATCTCAATATTCTGGCATGGATATTATTGATTATTATTTTATTGATTTTTCATCGCGCTCAACCTGAATTTGAAACTCTGTTTGATCGGTTTTACCAATTAAAATTAAGAACACATTGGGATATTCAATATTTGTATTATCTCACATATATGGTAATATTCGGTATTTTTATCAGTATTACCGGGTTATTATTGGGTGTTTTCCGCGGTAGAAGAGAAAATGATCATAAAAAGGCTTTGATCATAACAGGAATTATTTCTATAATAATGCTTTGGGTCTCAATGTTTGTACTTTAAATAGTCAAGATTCCTTTTGGATTTGTCGATAGCCTGTAAAGAATTAAATTATTTTAATTATGAGATTATTGATGAAAAAACTGTTTATCATCTGTATTTTATTTTTGGGTTTAGCCACACCTGGTTTGGCCAGAGATTTTATAGTTGAATTTATTGAAGAAAATTACAAAGAAATCCAGGCTCAATTTTCATATACACCATTAATTTATCACTCGCTCCAGGTTAACACCAGCGCAGGCCCAAAAATATTAATCCTGACAGGGAATGACTACAACTATCGCAAATGGCTGCGATACTATATTGCCCAGGATAAAAAATTTATCACAAAGATTCCGGATGAGCGGTTAGATGAATTTATTTCAGCCAAAGCCTATACGATTGATGTGACATCACTCCACCCCTTTAATGGTGAAAAATGGAAAAAAGGCGACCTTACAACCTCTGATCAAACTACCATTGAAGGTGATAATCATATTTTAATTGTTGATCCAAATGAAAAAAGAACTCATCTCATACAAATTATTGTCAAAAAAATGGGATATCAGGCCACAATTTTTAAAACCGGGAAACAAGCTCTGGATTCTTTTAAATTACAACCTGAAAAATTCAAGATGGTTATCATCCATCATACTATCTCAGGAATGCCATCGGGTGAATTGACTAAGCAGGTTTTGAAACTCAGTCATACGATTCCCGTCATTATTGATACCGGGTATAAAAATCAAAACATGGAAAATGAATTTATATCAAAATTCTCAGGTTTCAGATCAGTTCACATCAAGCCTGTTATCTTAAGGAATTTGCAAAAAACCATTGAAATTCTGATTAAAAAGAATGCTTAGGCCTATGAAAAAGATCATAATTCTATTGTTTATATTTGTTTTCTTTTTTGCTTTTTTTCCATCCAAACCTTTGATTGCAGATGATTTTGAGTTTAACCAGCTGGAAATGAGGTTTAAAAATTTTATGAAATGTGAACTGACCCGAACACAGGCAAGCCAACATTTCAATGGCAAACCCTTTAAAATTTCAATGATTGATCTTTTTGACGTTCAAAACGAATCTGATCTAAAAATCATTACAGGCGCAATTGAATGCTTTGTAGTTGATAAACACCAGACCCTTTATACTGCTGTCGGTATTAAAACCATTCTGGGCAAGGACCAGGTGGTGTATTATACCATCAGAGACAAAGATTTTTCCATTCTGGCAACCGAACTTATTAAATTTCCTTACAAAGAAAGATGCAAATGGTCTCAATACTGGATAGACCTTGATTAAACAGTCCGGGCGCATTCTAATTATCGGTCATGCATCCTTGTCATTTTGTTACGATCATTCTTATGGTTTATAAATTATCCTCACAATGGTATGATACCATTTTTTAAAAATGAAAAGAATGTATTACTATTGTAAAGAATTATAAGAATGCTGAACATTGATGCCATATCAAAAAGTTTTGGAGATCAGATCCTGCTGGATACTGCAGGGTTCAGGATCAATCCGGGTGAAAGAGTCGGGCTTGTTGGCCGCAATGGCCATGGTAAAACCACATTGTTAAACATGATTTCAGGCAGTGATCACCCGGACGAGGGAAGCATTTCTTGCCCTACAGGGTATAGAATCGGCTTTTTATCTCAAAAAATTGTTTTTACAGAAGGAAGACTGATTGATGAAGCCATGCTGGGACTTTTAGAACATGAAAAAGATCATTCCTGGAAAGCTGAAAAGATTTTGGCAGGGCTTGGATTTACTCAAAATGATCTGACAAAAGATCCTTACGTGTTTTCAGGTGGTTTCCAGGTGCGGCTTAATCTTGCTAAAGTATTGGTCTCCGAGCCGGACCTTTTGATACTTGATGAACCGACAAACTATCTGGATATTACATCCATTCGATGGATTTCACGGTTTTTAATTTCATGGCCCCGGGAAGTTTTACTGGTCACCCATGACAGAGGCTTTATGGATAATGTCGTGACACATATAGCCGGTATTCACAGACATAAGATAAAAAAAATCAGGGGGGATACGTCTAAATACTATTTGCAGGTTGCCCAGGATGAAGAAGTCTATGAAAAAACAAGACAGAATGAAGAAAAACGAAAAAAAGAAATGGAACTATTTATCTCAAGATTCAGGGCAAAAGCCCGGTTGGCCAACATGGTGCAATCACGGATAAAGACCCTGGAAAAATCCGAAACAAAAGATAAACTCCAAAAGCTGAAAAATCTTGAATTTTCATTTAATAGCCTTCCTTTTTCCGGTAAGCAGATATTGATGATAGAAAATTTATCTTTTGGCTGGCAAAGTGACACCCCCTTGATTAACAATTTTTCTTTAACGGTTTATCCTGACGATCGTATTGCTGTTATTGGTAAAAATGGTAAAGGGAAAACAACTTTTTTAAAACTTATAAGTGGAAATCTCAATTCGATTTCAGGTGGTATTAAAATAAATCCCGGTGTGCACATTGGCTATTTTGAACAGACAAATGTTCAATCATTGAATGATAATTTTACTGTTGAAGACGAACTCATTTTCTCTTCACCTGATTCTGACAGGCAGACGGCAAGAAATATATGCGGGGCCATGATGTTTGAAAAAGACGCAGCCCTTAAAAAAATATCCATTTTATCCGGAGGAGAAAAATCAAGGGTCATGTTGGGTAAATTGCTGATGTCTCCTTTAAATTTACTGCTGCTGGATGAACCGAGCAACCACCTGGATATAGAGGCTTGCGATTCTTTTGTTTGTGCGCTTGATAATTTCGAAGGTGCTGTGGTGATTGTAACCCATAATGAGATGTTCCTTCATTCTCTTGCCAACAGGCTGGTTGTTTTTAAAAATAATGCTGTAGAGGTATTTGAGGGAACTTACCAGGAATTTTTAGATAAAGAGGGGTGGGAGGACGAAGAGGCCCTTATTGACAAAAAGCCAAAAAATTCAGTCTTGTCGAAAAAGGCAAACCGTCAAAAAAAATCAGAAATCATCACACAGAAATCAAGAAAGATTAAACCAATAAAGCAAAAAATTGAGACCCTGGAAAATGATATTGAAAATAATGAAGAATTGATAAGTAAAACCAATGAGAAATTACTGGAAGCATCAAGCAATCAGGATGGCAGAAAAATTCAGAGTTTAGCCAAAGAACTTGCAAAATTTGAAAATTTAAATGAAATACTATTTGAGGAACTTGAAATTCAGATGGATTTATTTGAAAAAATTGAAATAATATTTGATAATCAGTTAGAAGAATTTGAAAGGTAATAATTTAAATGGACAAAAAGAATTTTGGGTTTTATTATGGCATTATTCTGGTTGGTGTTGGATTCGCGGTTTTCTACCGTATCCCTCAAGTGATGCTGCAAGTAGAAACCATTGAATTTTTCAGCCAGAAACTTTTTCTTGTCAGAGCTAGCTTTTATATTTTAGGCGGGCTTTTAATTTTAGCCGGTGGTATTAGAATTCATAGGAATTATAAATAAGTTAAGGATTAAGCAAGTATGCGCAAATCATCCAGCCTGAAAGCAACTATAAAAGATCAATCCGGTGCGGGAAAGACTAAAATCGGAGAGATTCTTTCAAAGGAAGGCCAGATTACCAGTATGCAGCTGGATGAGGCATTGCACATTCAAAAAAAAACCAATGAACGGCTTAGCAGTATTCTTTTAAATAAGGGGTTTATCGACCCTGATACCATTGTCAGTGTTCTGGGTCGACTTTATAATTATGATGTCATCAGGCTTTCCGACATTAAGCCCAATCCTAAACTATTGAAGCTTTTGCCCTATGAGTTAGCTAAATCCTCCCTGGTGTTTCCCCTTGACTTCAAAGGTGAAGAGCTGTCCATTACCATGGTTGAGCCGACCGATACCGCTGTTGTTGAAGACCTTCAGAAAAAAATAGGCAAAACGATTCGGGTTTGTGTGTCCACTGAAAACGATGTGATTCAAGCCTTTCATGATTTTTATAAAATCAGTGATGAAGAATATAAAAGTTTTCTTCATTTTGATGATGATTTTGAAGAGGATGAACCCGTCACTTCTGTTGATGATTTTGGGTCCCTGGTTTCTGAGGCGGCAGAAGAGGTTGAAGTCGGGTCTGATGGCCTGGATGATTATCAGGATGAATTCATGGCATCGGATGCACCGATTATCAAGCTTGTGAATGGTATCCTTACCAAAGCCATTAATGATGGGGTCAGTGATATTCATATTGAACCCTTTGAGAAGAGTTTCCAGGTAAGATATCGGCTTGACGGATCCATGTATAAAGCCATGAATCTTCCCTTAACTATTAAAAATGCAGTTATTTCAAGAATTAAAATTTTAGCAGAACTTGATATTGCAGAAAGACGAATTCCCCAGGACGGAAGAATAAAACTTCGATTCGGAAAAAGAAAATCCATTGATTTCAGGGTCTCAACCCTGCCAACACTCTTTGGTGAAAGCATTGTGATGCGGATCCTTGATCAAAGCGCTTTGAACATTGATTTGACCAAACTGGGATTTGACTCGTCAACTTTTGACAGTCTGAAAAGATCCATTGCACGACCTTACGGGCTTATACTTGTAACAGGTCCCACAGGAAGCGGAAAAACAACAACACTCTATTCCGTACTGAATCGCTTAAATAAAGATGATATCAAGATATTAACCGCAGAAGATCCCGTTGAATTCAATTTTAAGGGGATTAACCAGGTTCCTGTAAAAGAAGTGCAGCATTGAAAGCCTTTTTACGCCAAGACCCCGATATCATCATGGTGGGTGAAATCAGGGACATTGATACGGCGGAAATTGCGATTAAGGCAGCAATGACAGGCCATCTTGTTTTTGCAACCCTTCATACGAATGACTGTCCTTCAACCATAGGACGTCTTGTTGATATTGGTATTCCACCATATATGCTGGCATCTGCTGTAACCATGGTCTTGTCCCAGCGTCTTGCAAGAAGGCTTTGCCCTGAATGCAAACAGGTTGTTACAGGTTATAATCCAAAAGAACTTGAATTTCATGGATTTTCAAAAGATGAAATCAAAGATTTGAAAATATATGGACCCAAAGGGTGCAAGCATTGCAATGGAACCGGATATAAGGGCAGGGTAGGGCTTTATGAATTGATGGAAGTCACCGATGATGTCGGCAAAGCCATTAGTGCAGAAGTGCCTGAAGATCAGCTCAGGAAGGTTTCCATACAGGAAGGAATGGTTACATTGCGCGATGCCGGGCTCCAAAAAATTAGAACAGGAGAAACATCGCTTGAGGAAGTGTCAAAAAAGACCAATATCAGCAAAGAAGCATTGCCTGCCTATCTTATTAATCCTGATGTTGAACGATATGAGGACAAAGACGTCATTATCAGGGAGGGCAATACAGATATTGATTTTTTTAAGCTTGTTCAAGGCGGATTATACGTTGTTAAAGGTGGTAAAAAAATTGCTGAAATTGTTCAACCGGGAGATTATTTCGGAGAAATGTCAGCCATTACCGGAGAACCCAGGTCGGCCTCAATCATATCTAAAGGACGCTCATCAATTAAACGGTTTCCCGGGGATAAATTGATTGAGGTGATAGAAAAATACCCTGATGTGGCAAAACATTTGTTTGGTGTTCTTGCAGCAAGACTTGATGGTACAGACAAACGATTCGTGAATATGCTCAAGCAGATTAAAAGAGCTAAACCCAGGTAGACACTATTTAGTGCCTGACCGAAAACCTGAAAATTTTTTCGAGTACAAGGCGGGCGATAATTTTAACCGGAGGAATACATTAAGTATTTCGAGGGTTAAAATTTGAGTCCAACGCAGTAATCGGAAAAATTGGCGGTTTTCGGTAGGGCACTATTTGAAATAGCGCTCTTTTTCACTGTATATACAACCACAATACTGCTGACGATACATGTTAAGCTTTTTAGATTCTTCAATCCCTGATTTCCAGCCTTCCCTGAAATCATGATAAAAAAATGTCAGACCATAATTTTTAGCAATGGCCTCCCCTGTTTCTCTTATCAAATCATGATTCTGGAATTTGCTGTATAAAAGGGTGGTGGTAAACGC
>NZ_JAIOSW010000313.1 GCF_021107415.1 Desulfobacula sp. | reverse complement strand
TCTGACCCGGGCCTGGGCTGCTGCAAGGGATGGGTTGCCAACAAGGGCAAGCTTTCCTGCGATTTTCAGATCCAGCACCTGGATTATATTCAAGTCAAGTAATTTTTGTTTAGCTCCTCACGCACTTTTGTTAGAGCTCATCCTCAGATTTATTGGATGGATAATCTATCTAACTATGCCATGTCAAGTGCTCAATAAATCAAGGAGTTATAGAAACTTATATTTTAGTACTGCCAAATATAGTAGTTTTGATAATATTTACCATATACGGCAATGTACGGAAGTTAGAGAATGTTATTGAGCGAGCTTTGAATAAGCAGGCCGGTAAGGTAAGTACAGGTAATGGTCAAGCACTCCAGATCAAGATAAGTTTCTGCATTGTCATGGTAAAGGAATCCAGCTTTTGCAGGCAGAAGTTCATCCTTGTCATTGAAATTAAGAATAATCGGGATCATTGGAAGCGCCCGGAACCTGACACTTAGATCATAGGATTTTGTTTCCATCATGGTCCCGCCTAATTTTCGGCATCGCATTTTAAGCGTTTCAAGTTCTCCTGAAAAAGTGGTTTCAATAATTTTGTTTGTATTTGCTGTAAAACTTGAAAATAACGGACCTGCATTTGCAAACTCCCTGAATGTCACCAATCTGTTGGAGCTTTTAGATATTTTTTCCGGGCACATTAATAAATATTTGCAAAGAACGACCTTTACGGCAAAGGTAAGTTCTTTTCCTGTAATATCCTTGAAATCATTCCGATCAAATACAATCTGCCGGTTGAAAAATTCAAACATAAATGATTGATTTTGTTTTTGAATACCCAGTATCTCCGCCTTTTTTGAAAAATCGAAATCCTTGATTTGTGGCAGGTAGTCATTATATGTTATATCAAATATCTTTGAGCTTTCCATATTAGATCACTTTTTTTCCAATTCCGTAAGCTTTTTTTGCAATGCATCGTATTCATCTTCATAGTCAAGAAGATCCATCATCACCGGGGGCTTGGTGGAATGTGCCGGCAGGCGGGACTTGGTCTCTATGATCAGATTTTCAAGTACCGCCATTCTCCTTTTTATGTCATCAATTTTATCTTGATCAATTTTATCCCTATCAACTTTTTTTGGCATATCAGTATTTTACTCCTGCTGCCTTAACAAATTCAGCGGTATGGGAATGACAGGGGGTAACCCCGTATACCATGCCGCAGGAAGGACATTGAGACTCCATATATTCCATTTGAAAAACTGCATCACAATTGGTGCAGTCTATTTCAAAAGAAGCGGCCACAGGACTTTTATTAAAGCCCATCATTCTGATTTTATCAACGATTTGTTTTCCTGATTCATGAGCACCGGAACATCCGTCATGCATAATTCATTCCTCCTGTTTTCATTTGTTTTATTAAAAAAAATAACAGAAAAACAGGAGGAATGAATTGATCTAAATCAAGAAAACTAAAATTCTTTTAAAAAATGAGTCACAATCGTTCCTCTTTTCCATCACTTGGCCAGAGTTAAATTGTGAAAATACCAATCTGCAGCACGGTCAAGCCCTTGTACCACTGAGAATTCCGGGTTGTAATCAATAAATTCACGGGCCTTTGAGATGTCGGCTAAAGAATGTTTCACATCTCCAGGTCTGAAGTCACGATAAGCGGGCTTAACTTCGATATAATTATCAACCAATCCTTTCACCCTTTCCTGAATATGGTCAAATAGTTCCGTCAAAGTCGTTCGCTCGCCAAAAGCTATATTGTAGACCTGGTTGAAAGACTCTTCCCTGGTAGCAGTGGCCGCCATGATATTGGCCTGAACACAATTATCAATATAACAAAAATCGCGACTGGTGGTGCCATCTCCATTGATAAAGATCTCTTCTTTGGCCATTAACCCGGCAAACCACTTGGGGATGACAGCCGCATAGGCTCCGTTGGGGTCCTGCCGCCGTCCAAAGATATTAAAATAACGAAGGCCAACCGGCTTAACACCATAACAGCGACTAAAGACATCAGCGTACAGCTCGTTCACATATTTTGTCACAGCATAGGGGGAAAGAGGCTTTCCGATTAGATCTTCCTTCTTTGGCAGGCCGGGATGATCCCCATAGGTGGAGCTTGAAGCTGCATAGACAAATTTTTTAACCTTCTGATCCCGAGCCGCCACTAGCATATTTAAATAACCCGTAAGATTATTGGCATTGGTCAACTGGGGATTTTCAAGGGAACGGGGGACTGAACCCAAGGCTGCCTGGTGCAGGACATACTCGGCATCACGACAAGCATCACGGCAAGTATCTTCATCCCGAATATCCCCTTTAGTAAGGGAAAACATGGCCCATTGCTCTTGTGTAACAATTTTTTTTACCTGATCTAAATTATGTTGATGACCAGTGGAAAAGTTATCAAGCCCCTTAACACGCTGATCACAAGCCAACAAGGTTTCCAAAAGATTAGAGCCAATAAATCCGGCGACACCAGTTATCAGCCATGTTTTCGGGGAAGCTGCCAACTCCTCTTTCACTTGGACATATGTTCGCATATCTACCTCTTATATAGTTATATTCTTGCAAAGTAATGGATGATAATACTCTATTTTCTTATAAAAATAAAACTCAAAAAGTATTGCTTATTTTCCAGATTGTTCAGTATCAAAGATAGGTTTATCCATCATTCCCTGGGTCATCATATAAAAAAAATAATCTCTTTTTGAAATCCTGTTCTCCCAGTGCCCGGCCATCCTGGCCATGGCAATGCCACCGGAGAACATGATCAAAAGAATCAACCCCACGCCGATACTTCCCATTGAGAACCTATTTTTAAAAAAAGAATATTTAAGAGCACCTTCTTCGGGACAAACATTCACACATTGCAAACATGTGCTGCATTCAGAGGAAAACGAGCTTTTTCCCTGTCTGATATTAATCAGTCCGGGACATATTTTTTCACATTTTCCGCAATTCGAACAATGGGACGGATTAAATTTTATCCTGCCCAGACTCAAAAAACTTAACACGCCTAAAATCGCTCCATAGGGGCATAGGTACCGGCACCAGAAATTCCGGATTAAAACAGAAAGCAGAATTAATCCCAGGATGACAAAAAAAGCGGTCATTGAAATTTGGGTAAAAAACTTAAACATTTTTATGTCAGCCAGAATATTGTATGGACTGTTAATAAATCTTTCAATAGCTTCCAGGGGCATCTTAAAAAAGATGGTCCAGATAAAAAAACCAGCAAGAAGATATTTAATACCGCGTAGTATTCTGTCCAGCCAGAGGGGGAGTCTGACCCCCTGCTTAAAGATTAGATAATGAACTTTTGATAGATACTCCGACAACAGACCAAACGGGCAGACCCAGGAGCAGAAACCTTTTTTGATAACAACGGCAGTTGCACAAATGATGAGAAAAAGAACAAGGCCTGAAGGATGTATCTCATTAATGATCCCGGTAAATACAAAATATTTCAAACTGACCAAAGCGCCGATTGGTAAAAACACCTCAACACCGGGCGGGCGGTCTACCAAGGGAAGCATCCCTTTCTCAAGCGCGCCTGCAAACTGACTGAATCTGAACCCGATAAAGCAGACAATGATCAGAAACAAAAACTGCACTCCTCTTCGGACTGCCTGGGAGCCCTTTTCTTCTTTAACCATTCTTAAAAATTCCATCCCGTGCCCTCCTTAAGATATGACTTAACTATTAGGATATATGTTCAAACTAAACCTTAATCAAGGTTTAACTCTTGCACGCTGCTGGCACGATCTGGACGTGACGGTCCAATGAGGGGATCAAGCAGCTTGACACCCTCTGTGCCACCCAGCTGCTGATCAAGGGACAGGTTCGCTGTAACCAGATTCTCCGTCCACGGGCATTCCTCCAGCAACTACTCGAAGCTGCGCAGGTTACCATGCCTGAGGTGCTCCCCAGCAAAGGAACCATTGTGACCACTAAGAAGAAGCTGACCTCTCGTCGCAAGAAACGGTAACCCATACGGGG
>NZ_JAIOSW010000323.1 GCF_021107415.1 Desulfobacula sp. | reverse complement strand
ATGCAAGCCAGAAATGGCTGGCACTTCCCAACAATACAAACAAATGCCATATCTCATAGAATCCGAATATTCCGGGAAATGGGTCGGGTTTTTTAATGGAATAAACAAGGGCTCCCACACTGTAAAACAGTCCGCCTAAGGCCAGCCAGAATAGACAGACAGGCTCAAGGATGTTAACAAGCGGATAAATGGCAATCATACACAGCCAACCCGTGACAAGATAAATCATGGTGGAAATCCACCTGGGAACATTCATGGCAAATATTTTTAATCCCATGCCGATAATTGCAATTCCCCAGACCGCACCAAAAATACTCCATCCCCATGGACCGCGCAGAGGGACAAGGCAAATGGGCGTATAAGATCCGGCAATGACCATAAAAATCATAATATGATCAATCCGTCGAAAGACAAGCAACGCTTTATCAGATATTTTCAACCCATGATAAAGAAAACTCGAAGTATACATTAAAAACAATGTGGTTCCGAAAATGGCAAAAGAAACCACATGCCATGCATCTGCCTTGATTGCAGCAAACACGACCATTAAGGTTAAGCCCGCTATGGATGCAAGGGCACCTGCCATATGGGATATGGCATTTACAGGCTCTCTAAAAACTTTTATACATGAAAACATGTTAAATATATAACTCCTATTTCATTGGATTAACATCGTTTTTTTCATTATTACATTTCTTTTACCACAACAAAAGTTATCACCAATATAATTTTAACTAATAAACTTCTTGAAAAAAAATGCTAATGTGCTAATAGTCTCAAAGGTTCTAAAGATTTAAGTAATACAAACGTATGGATAATTCTTAAAGAATTATTCTAAATTAATTAATCTTAGGTAGATGGAGGGGAGTTTCTATGAAGTTATTAAAAGTATTGGCAGTTTGCATCACCGTTCTTGCTATGTCCACATTGACCATGGCTGGAACACTTGAAGATGTTAAAGCTAAAGGATTTATTCAGGTTGGAGTCAACGGTGGCGTTTTTGGTTTTGGTAAAGCCGATGATAAAGGTGTCTGGAAAGGCCTTGATGTTGATTGTGCCAGGGCTGTTTCTGTTGCAGTATTTGGCAGTCCTGACAAATTAAAATTCACTCCTTTGACAGCTAAAACAAGATTTACAGCATTGCAGTCTGGAGAAATTGATGTTCTTTTCAGAAATTGTACACAGACTTTAAGCCGGGATACAGCTCTTGGTCTTGATTTCTGCGTGGTCAATTACTATGACGGTCAGGGATTTCTTATTCCCAAAAAACTGGGTGTGAAAAGCGCTAGAGAACTTGATGGTGCGACTGTTTGTGTTCTTCCCGGAACAACGACTGAATTGAACGTTGCTGATTATTTCAGGACAAATGGAATGAAAATGAACCCGGTTGTTATTGAAAACACAGCTGAACTTAACAAGGCTTTTTTTGCCGGCAGATGCGATTGTTTAACATCAGATGCGTCTCAGCTTGCAGCGCAGCGCGCAGTTGCTCCAAATCCTGATGATTACATGATTCTTCCTGATATAATCTCAAAGGAACCTCTGGCACCCGCGGTAAGACACGGAGATAACAAGTGGAAAGATATTGTTAATTATTCCGTACTTGCTTTAATAAATGCTGAAGAATTTGGAATTACATCTAAAAATGTAGATAAAATGCTGAAAAGTAAAAATCCAAAAATACAAAGATTTTTAGGCGTTACAAAAGGCAATGGGAAATCTCTTGGTCTTGATGAAAAATTCGCTTACAATATAATTAAAATGCTGGGTAATTATGGCGAAATTTTTGAAAGAAACATTGGTGTTAATACTCAGCTTGGTATAGAAAGAGGGCTAAATGCACTTTGGACAGATGGTGGTTTGATGTACTCTCCTCCATTTAAGTAAACCATAACAATGCATTTAATTATGGTGCAATAAAAATTGCACCATAATTATTTTTAGAGTATTTAGAACAATATAATGAATAAAACCATTAATAATAAAAATTCTGAAACCATATCCTTCTGGTATGATCCTGATAAACGATCCATAGTTTATCAGATCGGAGCGGCCTGTTTATTTGCTTTTGTTGCATGGTATCTGGTTTCAAATACAACGAGCAATCTGGAAAAGCAATCCATTGCAACAGGATTTGGATTCTTGAGTAATGAAGCCGCTTTTGAAATCGGAGAATCCTTAATTGAATACTCAGCAGCAGACAGATATGCCAGGGCCCTTTGGGTCGGTTTTTTAAATACCCTGCTGGTATCATTTATCGGCGTTGTCCTGACTGTTGTTATAGGAGCATTTATCGGGGTAGCCAGATTATCAAAAAACTGGCTGATTAATAAATGTGCCGCAGGATATATTGAACTGTTTCAGGATATACCGGTCTTATTACAACTTTTTTTCTGGTATGCCTTTTTTTATGAGATGCTGCCGTCTCCCAGAGCTGCCTTAAGTCCGTTCAATGGTTTGTTCTTGTGTAACAGAGGATTAATCTTTGGGATTCCACAAGCTCATCCTGTTTATAAATATATGGCAGTTGCTATAATAGCAGCTGTTATTGTTATTTTTTTCATAAAAAAATGGGCTAAAAAAAGACAGGATTTAACAGGTAAAGCATTTCCTGTTTTTTTTACTTCCCTAATTGTGATAATTGGATTTCCATTTGTGTGCTGGTTGTTTGGCGGAACTCCAACGGATATGAGTGTTCCTGTGTTAAAAGGATTTAACTTTAAAGGTGGGTTGACCATTAGTCCTGAATTTGCAGCGCTTCTTTTAGGGCTTGTTTTATATACGGCAGCTTTTGTGGCTGAAGTCGTAAGAGCCGGCATTCAATCAGTCAACAAAGGTCAGACTGAAGCAGCAATGGCGATTGGTTTAAAACCCGGACAACTTTTAAATCTAATCATTCTGCCCCAGGCATTAAGGGTTATTATTCCGCCATTAACAAGCCAGATGCTCAATTTAACTAAAAACAGCTCTCTTGCCGTAGCCATTGGATATCCGGATTTTGTTTCTGTTGCCGGAACAGCGATAAATCAGACAGGACAGGCAATTGAGGGCGTTATGTTAATCATGATCGTATATCTTATATTCAGTTTATCAACTTCTGCCTTTATGAACTGGTATAATAAAAAAATGGCAATAGTGGAAAGGTGATGATTGTAAAATCAAATTTCTATGGAATTAAATAAAAGAAATGAGAATAAAGTAATAGTCAAACCGCCAATATCAAGTGTTGGTATACTGGGATGGATCAGGGAGAATTTATTTTCCAGTCCTTTTAATACGATTCTAACTATTATTATTGTCAGTATCTTATGGTTTTCAATTATTCCTTTTTTAAATTGGGCGCTAATAGACAGTTGCTGGCTTCCAAATTCGAATTGTAAGGAAACAGACGGTGCCTGCTGGTCGATCATTTCAAGTAATTATAAAATTATTCTTTTTGGATTTTATCCCCAGGATATCTT
>NZ_JAIOSW010000324.1 GCF_021107415.1 Desulfobacula sp. | reverse complement strand
ATAGAAATGCTGGAGAAAATGGGTAAGGATATCGGAAAATCAACCAAGTGGGGCATGATGCAGGATCTTGGCCGGTATAATGTAAAAACCATGACAGACAGCAAAGCAATAAAAATCACCCCCAAAGGTCTAAATATTGAACAGGATGGGGACATTCATGAGATAGAGGCGGATACAGTTGTGATTGCAGCAGGTTCTGTTCCAAACAATCCCCTTGAGTCCGTGCTTGAAAAAATAGGTTTGGAATACAGGGTTATCGGGGATGCAAAACAGGTTGCCACGGCTTTTGAAGCTGTCCACCAGGGCTATAAGGTTGGATTGGAAATATAAAAAACAAAATAGTAAAGTCTGTCCAGAATGTGGAAATGAATCAGCACAGCGATTATTGGGCTCTCCCTTGCTATTATTTCCGAAAAAGATCAGAATGGGTTCCTGTACGTTCGAATATGATACGGTTCTCTTCGATTTTGTAAATTAGAAGCCAATTTGATTCAATGTGGCAATCCCTGCGCCCTTTCCAATTGCCGATGAGTTTATGATCACGGTGAATAGGGTCCAGAGATTCTTCTGCAATCAAGGAACGAATGATTATTTTTAGTTTTTCGAGGTTCTTGGCACGCCTTTGCACTCGTTTTACATCTTTATCAAATTGGCGAGTAAATACGGGAGTAAGCATTAGATACCAAGTTTGCCAAACATATCATCGGCGTTTTTGCAAACAACCAAGTTACGGCCGGCATCGGTATTATCAAATGTTCGATGTGTGGTTACATTCGGAATGATAACTTCAAAGGGTAAACCATTTCGTAATTCCACCTGTTTATAAAATAGTGTGATTGCTTGTGTTGTTGTTAATCCTAATTTGCTGAAGACATGCTCTGCTTTATTTTTAAGATCGGGATCAACTCTGGCCCGTATGGTTGCTGTTTTACTCATAATTCACCTCCATTTTATAAATTGAGCGTGACACAAATGGGGCACATTGTCAATATTTTGATGCTGTCATATTTTGATGCTGTCCACCATGGCTATAAGATTGGATTGAAGATTTAATCTCGAAGACTATGTAAATTACCAGGAAGACATGATTTTGCTTGCAGACATCCCTGATATTCCATAAAATCGTTATGAATGATTCAGGCAGTAAAAAGTTCACGGATTCATTGCAGGGGAGAAGTCAAATGATTGTATCAACTTGCCAGCCGTTTTTTGCGCCGTATCCAGGCTTTTTTTACAAGGCACACCTGTCCGATCTTTTTATTATTCTTGATACGGTACAGTTTCCGCGGGGCACAACCTGGATAACAAGGAACCGGTTTAAAAATGATCAGGGGGCCATGTGGTTGACCGTGCCGGTATGGAAAAAGGGATTGGGATTTCAGAAAATCAACCAGATCAGGATCTGCCATGAAGGCAGGTGGGCGGCAAAGCATCTGGAAAGTCTGAAAATTGCCTATGGGCATGCGCCATTTCTGGAGGATCACATCAAAATTTTTAAAGAAATTTTTTCAAAAAAAACTCAAAAAGCTGCTGACCTGAATATCAGGATCATCCGTCATATAACCCGCCACCTCAGAATTAATACAAAACTCGTACTTCTCTCCAGCCTGGGGCTCAAATCAGGGGGCAGTCAGCTTCTCATAGATATCTGCAAAACAACAGGAGCTGACTGTTTTCTGGCACAAAATTCCGCCAGAAAATTTATTAATGCAGATCTGTTTAATAAAGAAAATATCTCCCTTGAATTCGTCAAGATCCCTTCACCTGTCTATCCCCAGTTGTGGGGAGAGTTTATTCCCAATCTTTCTGCCTTTGACCTGCTCCTGAACTGCGGTCCGAAATCACACCATATCCTTTTTCATTGATTGTCTTCAGGGCATAAAAATCACTGCTGAAAATATTTATTTCTTCTTTTCTTTTTTTAATCTTCGTTTTTCCTTTAGATTAAGCTGGGCCTTTTTCTGCTGTTCCTTTTTGCCTTTGTCTTTTTTCCCCTTCTCACCCATGTCTATTTCTCCTTGTTTGAAAATGGATTACACCGAACTGTGGCGGCTTCTCCAACAGCACTTCCCCATCGATCTTTTTTTAAAAATAAAAATTAAATCATAAAAAAAAATTCGTATAAACTTATACGTTTTGCAAATAAGAACCGAGCCAACAGGTTTGCCACGCTCTAAAGCATTTGGATTATATAAATACAACAAGAACACATTTGATTTCCAATACAATTTCGATAAAATTCAGTGTACTATATATTGGAGTGCAAAACAAATTATATTACAGAAATGAATTTCAATTGGGAAAGCGCACAATCAATTAAATCAAGCTTGATACACTTGATCTTTTCAGATCCCAGAAGATAATTATTATGTTTTATTTATTCCAATAAATCCAGCTAACATCAAGGCTATTCCAAGAAAATAACAATAGCTGCCATTATCGATAAAATAATACCCGGCAATAAGCAGGATAATTCCTACCAATCCTATGAAGCAAAAAAAATTTCTCATACTATCCTCAAATTTAAACTTTTTAAACTGCCATTTTTAATATTGGTTTAAAGGACAAGAGGATATTTGTCAAAAAGAAATTATAATTCAGAAAAATAGGGTTATGTGTCAGAGAATTACCAAAAATAAAATACCAGAAGTCAAAATTTCAGATTTGAAAAGAAAAATTGACCTGTTAAAATTTTGTACCCAAAAATTGAAATTGAACAGTTGTTTTATCAATGCTCAGGGTTGATATTATTTTCATCATCCCAAAAAATACATTCCACTAGGTAAAAACCCCTATTTTTAATAGTCTTCACGAATTTTCCTTGAATTCTCCTTCCCCAAGTGCAATAAACCAATAACAAATTCAACTCCAAATTCGTCATAACCTGAAGGGTCCCGGATTTATGGCCAAAGAAAAGAAGTATTAAGATATTTAAAGAATGGTTCAAGATTATTCCATCAGACATGATACTGGATTTTAGATATGATGAAATTGAAATAGAAGATTATTGAAAAAAAGGTTCAGAATACAAATTGCCGGGGAAAGGATTTCTGTTCCTCCCGATGCTATATTTAATATTGAACATGAAAGAGAGGTGATAGCATGAGACCTTCAACATCAGCCCCTCAACCGTTCAAAAATGGGAGCAGGGGAATAAAACTGGTATCATTGATATCTGCCCATGAATTTATCCGCAGGTTCTTGCTTCATGTACTCCCGCATAATTTTATGAAGATCCGGTATTTTGGATTTTTATCACACAGAAACAAAAAACTGCCCAATCAGTTTTTAAACTCTTCATGACCAAAATTTAAATTGAGGTTCAAGATCAGATCGCAACTCAAGCGATACCGGATCGCTATGTTAAAATCAAAAGTTGAGATAAAACGCTCTTCTATTTAGTTCTCAGTATAAAATGGATTTATTATGGCCCTGAATTATAGTCAGCACCATATCAGAAAGGATATCGCTTGATCTTTATGATTATGATTTTTTCAATAATTTAATGTCACTTTTCATCCACCAAATATTTTGATATGATTTTTTGATCAACGCCTCATTAAAAATAGTATTGGGAAAGGAGGGGCACATGGACACATTCAATTTTCTCCTTGTCGATGACGAAAAGCCATTTATTGAAACTCTCGCGCAACGACTTCGCCAGAGAGGTTTTACCGTGGATTGCGCTTTTTCCGGGGTAGAGGCATTGAGCCAACTCGAAAACGACAAAACCATTGATGTTGTTGTTATAGATATGAAAATGCCTGGTCTTGATGGTATTGAAACTGTTAAAAAACTCAAAAAAAAACACCCTCTTGTGGAAGTCATTATGCTAACAGGCCACTCTACAATTCTTTCTGCCGTTGAAGCGATTAAATTTGGTGCCTTCGATTATTTGACAAAGCCTTGTGACTTAAATCATCTCATTTCCGTAGCAAAACAAGCCGTTTCCAGGAAAAAAGAGCGTGAAGCTAAAATTTTTGATGTAAGAATAAAACTATATATCACACAACAAGAGCGTGCCGAACTGATATCCCAAATATTAGAGAGTTAATGTAAACCTCCTCCTCGTATAAAGGTTTTTAAATCAGGCTTGAAAAAGGCGACAGCCTTTTTCAACACCTTTTTTATCCCAGGCAGCGTAGCTGCCTGGGGGCCGCAATCGCAGCGATTGCGGCGTTACGTGACATTTGCCTTTCAGTGTTATTTTGGCCATAATAGCCGGAAGGCTGCCGGGGTTCGGCTTCTCCTCCT
>NZ_JAIOSW010000058.1 GCF_021107415.1 Desulfobacula sp. | reverse complement strand
TTGAAAATCTAAATATTTTCTTGTTCAAAAGCCAAAACATATACTTTGCAAATGGGAACAAATTGAATTAATAGATAAAAAATCAGATGGTTGATAAAATCCAACCGTCATTTGCGGTCATAGATTTATACACACCTCAAGAAAATCAATCGTTAGAATCAAATTTATACATTTTCACTAAAGATACTTTGTATCCAAATCAAATGAGATTCATGCCTAAAATTTAATTTACCTTGTAGCTGATTTCTAGTGAAATTGACCGGGATGTCAAAAGCATTTTTGTGATTTTTTACGCTCTGCAAATTAAATTGTATATCTGCTAATTCTATTAAAGTAAGCAAGCATTAATCACAGTGCTTGCTTTATATCTAAGTTTTTCTGTCTTGACAAAAGCTACCACATTAATACATTCTGAATTATTTCTACGAATAAATAGCAAATGGTTTCGTTGAAGGATTGAACAGAGCTATCGGAAAGTTAATTTGTAGAGCTTTTGATTATAGAATTTTTTGGAATTACAAGCTGCAAGTGCTTTTGCTGAGCATGGATTTCAAATCAATTCGCGACAAATCAAAGTTTTTAAAGCTGAAGAAGAGACGGTAATGCTTAAGGAACAAAAATATATCCAGATAATAGGGGAAATCTCCAAAGTACTCAGCAGCAGCAAAGAGAATGGTGGAAAGGTTCCGATGGAAGCTCTTAGTCTATTAGGTCAGACCATTTTCGCTCAAGGGGTCGCTTTGATCAGGAAACACTATAAAAATAAAGAAAATTTTAAACTGGAATGTATGGACTGGTGGGAAGCCTCCAATAAAAAAGAGGAGGGTTCGATTTCTTTGAATTCTGAATTATTAACAGTTCAGAATCTACAAGAAGAGTGTTGGAAATATTTAGAGACACAGGAAACACTTTTTATCGATGACTTTTCTGCCAGGTTTGAAAATGGGGTAGCGAATCTTATACTGATCCCACTTTTTTTAGAATCATATATGTTTGGTTTTTTGGTTTGTTGGAATCTGAGATACGAAGATGACTTGACCGTACAAAAGAATTTTGGGACAGCAGTAGGACAAATCTTCGAACTATTTATCAGCAAAATGGATCTTGATAAAAGGCTGAATAGCATAATTAATTTTATGCCTGACCCCACTTTTATTATGGATGTTGAGGGAGTTATTACCACATGGAACAAATCCGTAGAAAATCTCACTGGTTGGAAAGCTGAGCAAGTCATTGGGAAAGGCAATTACGAGCATTCTATCCCTTTTCATAATCAACGCCGCCCAACTGTCTCAAATTTGATGTTGCAACCGAATCAATACTGGGAGTCAACGTATCATGAACTACACATGAAGGGAGATGAGGCATTTGTTTTAGCTTATTGCAAGGGTTTACCTGGAGGAGGCGCATTTCTTAACGGCAAAACCGCTATACTTTACGATTCAAATGAACGGATATGGGGTACCATCCATTCTGTGCGTGATATTACCCGTGAGCGCCAAATTGAAAAGAACCTCCACCATTCTGAAGCTATGTATCGAGCTATTACAGACTTTGCAGGCGTTGGCATCATGTTTTTTAGTAAAAAAACCGTTTTTTATTATAATGACCATTTCTCGGATCTTTTAGGCCTCTCGGATAGTAAAATCACATTGAATAGTTTTATTGATTGGATTTACTATGAAGACCAGAAAAAAGTAACAAAAAGGTTTGAGCATCTGTTTCAACACTCTAATGAAATTACACGGTTTGAATTTCGTGCTCAGCAGGGTGAGGGGCTTCGGCATTATAGTGGATATGCTCAGATTATGGAATATGAGGAACAATCAACCGCACATTTAATCATAGACGATATAACGGATCAGATGGAATTGGCCCGCCAGGTCAAAATCAACGAACTTAAGCTGTATCACGAGGATAGACTTACTGCCCTCGGGGTTATGGCAGCAGGGATCGCGCATGAGTTGAATCAGCCTTTGAATACTATACGGATAGTCACTGATGGCTTTCTTTTTGGAAGGGACAAAGGCTGGAACCTGGATGAGGAAGAACTTTTCGAAAGCCTGGAAATGGTCTCTAACCAGGCTGTAAGGATGAGCAAGGTTATCAATAATATCCGAAATTTTGCCAGAGAAGATCTACCAAGCAGTGCTTGTGGCAATATCAATGCTAACGAGGCAATTGAAAACGTATTTTCCATAATCGGGCGGCAGATTGAGGTCCATGATATCCAGGTAAAAAAAGATTTGATGGCCGACCTCCCTCCTCTAAAGGCCAATCTTAGTCGTTTGGAACAGGTGATCATGAATTTGATCGTCAATTCCCGCCAGGCACTAGACGAATGTCATCAGGACAATAAAAATATTTGGGTGCGGACAGGTGTAAAAAACAAATCTTTATTCATCGAAGTAAGCGATAATGCTACCGGTATACCTGACGACCTGAAACTTAAAATCTTTGATCCATTTTTTACTACCAAAGAGGCGGGAAAGGGAACAGGTTTGGGACTCAGCATCACTCAATCGATTTTAGCCGAGTTCAAAGGACAAATTGAGGTATTGAATAATGAAAAAGGGGGGGCTACCTTTAAGGCAATTTTCCCCATCAATGGAGATTGATTTTGAACATTCTTATTATTGATGATGAACAAGATATCCGCAAAAGTCTGTCCAATTTTTTGACAAAGTTAGGCCATACTATTGTATGTGTGGGAGATGGAATGGATGGTTTGAGTAAATTTCATTCCCATGATTTCCAGCTTGTAATTACGGATATTCGTATGCCTGGCATGGATGGCCTGGAATTTCTGCGGCGTATAAAAATAGTTGAGCGATCTCCTGTGAATATCATTGTTATTACCGGGCATGGTGACATGGATAACACTATTAAAGCTTTGAAGTATGGTGCGTTTGATTATCTACTAAAACCCATCAACGTCCGTGAGTTAGCTATCACTATTGAACGATCAACAGAATACACGGCTTTGCGAAACAACTATGCCCATCTTAAGAAGGAATTCAATGAACAGGTTGACATTAAAACACGGGCGATCCATGGAGAAGCCGAACAATTACGAGCCGCATATCTTGAAGAAATCGGTGTAGATGGCCTGTGTGTTTATTCTGAAGCCATGCGCCAGGTCGTCAGCCAGGCAGAAAAGTATAGTACTGATAGAAGTATCCCCATACTGCTTGAAGGAGAAAGTGGAACCGGTAAAGAACTGGTTGCCCGGTACATCCATCACTATGGGCAGGAAAAATCCATTATTCCATTTGTAGCCATAAATTGCGGTGCAGTATCTCAAGAACTTTTTGAGGGTGAACTATTTGGACATGATCCGGGAGCATACACCGGGGCTACTACTAAAGGCCGTATCGGCAAGCTTGAGGCAGCCAATGGCGGCACCATTTTTCTGGATGAAATTGGTGAGATGCCACTCAGTCTCCAGGTCAAACTTCTTAGAGTCCTGGAGGAAAAAAAATTCTATCGGGTCGGCGGAATTACGGAAGTGAGCGTTGATATTCGGATTATCTGTGCCACTAATAAAGATATTGGCCATGAAGTGGCAAAGAAACGATTTCGTCTGGATCTTTTTTATAGGATAAATATGGGAAGAATTCAGATACCACCCTTGAGGGAACGACGAGATGATATTCTTCCACTGGCACTTCGTTTTATTAGGAGAGCTTATACGCGCAGGGGAAAAAAATTTAGCCGGTTTGTTCTTGCTGCAGAAAATTTTTTAATTTCTTTCCACTGGCCTGGAAACGTTCGTCAACTTAAAAATATCATGGAGCATGTGGCTCTAATGGGGCTCTTGGATACAATAGATATACACGACCTGTCCCTTCTTATAAATAGTTCAGATTATGCAAATGGTAATACACCAAAGGGCCGGCCTGTCTTAGGGCAAAATGATTTTGAATTACCAGAAGACAAATTGGACCTGGAAAATTTGAACCGCTGGATCATAAAAACAGCATTCCAGAAGAATGAAGGAAATCAGACCCGGACCGCTCAATATCTGGGTATCTCACGCAGGGTTCTTCAAGGACGACTAAAAAAGATGAATCTTCTATGAGACGTCGTCCATCCAGCAGAGATGGAGATCCAATACTCTGACAGAAACAATAAGATTTAATTCTCAAATACCTATTGCCCGGTATAACGGTGTTGTTGGAAAATCTGATGATACCCAAACAAAAAAAGCTTAATAACATCTTGTCATTCTCACCAGCTGCCCCAAATGGTTTAGCACGTACTATGTGGTGTACCATTTGGGGCAATGGTTTGCTACCTGTACTCTCTAAAATTTCTTAAGTAACTTGTTTTATAGAGTTTTATCGTAGTCTTATAGCTTGGCATCTTCTTTGCTAAGTCTTCTTCTTATGAATTTAATTAACTAAATCTCATAAGGGGATAAAGCCATGTTAATCATCGGGGAGAGAATCAATGCATCCCGCAATTATATCGCACAAGCTATATCTACCCGAAATACAGCCTTTATTCAGAGTGAGGCTAAAGCACAAGAAAAAGCAGGCGCTGATTATATTGATGTGAATGCAGGCGTTTTTGTGGGAGAAGAAAAAAAGCATTTACAATGGCTTATTAGTATCGTTCAGGAGGCCACAGACCTTCCTATCTGTATCGACAGCCCCGATCCAGAGGTGATAAAAGCCATGCTTTCCCAGATCAGAGGTAAGCCCATGATTAACTCAATTACCCTGGAGCCTTCCCGAATAGAAAGTATTCTTCCACTGGTAAAAGAATACAACCCAAAGGTAATTGCGCTTTGTCAGTCTGAGGATTCTATGGCTGAGACAGTTGATGAAAAAGTAAAATTGGCTGGTCAGCTCGTTGAAAGAGCTTCAGCTTTTGGTCTGCCTCTTGATGATCTATATATCGATCCTCTCTTGTATCCCCTTTCAAAGAATTCTAATTCGGCACTGGCCACCTTGAGTGCTATAGAAAAAATAATGAAAGAATTTCCAGGAGTTCATACCACTTGCGGCCTGACAAATGTCTCTTACGGACTGCCCAACAGAAAACTTGTAAACCGGACATTTCTTGTAGCTGCAATAACCCGTGGGCTTGATTCTGCTATAATTGATCCAACTGACAGACAGCTTTACAGTTCACTCAAATCAGCTCTATCCGTTATTGATAAAGACGAATTCTGCATGGAATACATTACAGCATTTAGAGAAGGACGTTTGGAATAGTATGACTACATTCCAAGTAATACAACAAAACCATTATAAACAAAAAAGGAGAAGAAGAATGAAAGGGAAGAAGAAATTAGTTTTATTGATAACGGCAGCTTTATTTGTAGGGATGAGTTTCTTAACCAATCCAGCACTAGCAGAGGGAAAAGTCTATAAATGGAAAATGGCCACATCCTGGCCGCCTGGAATTCCTCTTTATAGAGATATGGCTGAAGTTTTTGCGAAGCATGTAGAGA
>NZ_JAIOSW010000332.1 GCF_021107415.1 Desulfobacula sp. | reverse complement strand
GTCTGTTTATCTTTTTGTCTACATTTTTTGGAACAAAACATGTTCCGGCTGCCCATGGAAAAGGCCCGGATTTTGATAAAACCTTTATATTAAAAATTTTCAAAGCCCTTGTACCCCCTTTATTTTTAATTCTTGCCGTACTTGGAACAATCTTTGCCGGTATAGCCACACCCACTGAATCAGGGGCGATGGGAGCGGTTGGTGCCATTATCCTGACTGGGATGAATGGAAAGCTGTCTTTTAAACTATTGCATGACGTTGCTAAGGGAACCATCAGGATGACCTGCATGGTGTTTATTATTATCATGGGAGCCACCTGCTTTGCCCTTGTGTTTCGTGGTCTTGGCGGTGATGATCTTCTCCGGGCATTTATCGACAGTATGCATCTTAGTGGGTGGCAACTGATTACCATGGTCATGGTTTTTATCTTTATTTTAGGTTTTTTCCTTGATTTTATTGAAATTACCTACATCCATATCCCCATCATTGCACCCATTGTGGTTGACTACGGGTATGATCCCCTCTGGTTCGGCATCATGTTTGCCGTAAACCTGCAAACATCATTTATGACACCCCCATTTGGGCCCTCTCTGTTTTATCTTAAAGGGGTTTGCCCACCGGAGATCAAAACAATTGATGTGTATAAAGGTATTATTCCTTTTGTAATTCTACAAATTATCGGATTAATCATTATTGCCATCTGGCCAAGTCTTGTTACCTGGCTTCCGGGAGTTGTTTACGGCAATTAAGGATGGCTTGTTTAAAAGGTTAAAACCATGAATGAAAAAATAATCTGTAATAATATTAAAAAACTTCGCAAACAAAACCATCTTACCCTGGAAAAACTTGCCGTTCTGACAGGTCTTACAAAAGGATATCTGTCAAAGGTGGAACGATCTGAAAAAGCACCGCCCTACTCCACTCTCACTAAAATAGCCGGAGCCCTCGGAGTTGAAATGACCACCATGCTGTCAGAAAACATAGAACCCTTGACAAATGTGAAACTTTGTCTTTCAAGGAGTGAAAATCGAAAAATCATTAAAGAAACCTCACAATTTTCCGGCTATGATTATGAAATCCTGGCTGAAAACAAGCCAGGAAAAAATATGGAACCCTTTATCATCCATGCGCCCTGGGAGATTAGAAAAATGTATTCCCACGAGGGTGAAGAATTTATGTATATTATGGAAGGCTCTCTTGAATTCTTATATGGGGATGAAACCTATGTATTAGAAAAAGGAGATAATGTTTACTTTGACTCCTGTGTCCCCCATTCCGGCAAAAGCCTTGGGGATAAAAAAGCCAGACTTCTGGTTGTAATCTATTTTTACAAGAGAAACCGGCAATAAAAAAATGCTGAGCTAAAAGCTGTATTTGATTTTGCAAAACAGACGGTCATTGTCACTGAGATTCTTGTATCTTGCAAGATTACCGGATTGGTAGAGTACCACACCGGCATTAAGTTGAACAGAATCACTTATATCGTACGCCATGGAAAAACGTTGGAAGGCACCATCCTGGCCGTTTATACCATATGTTGAGGTCAGAAGCGTTAAGGTCAGGGTTTCATTTAAAAAATTTCTGGTTAATCTTGCCACCCACTGAAATTCATCCTCCTGAGCATTATCCGGCGAAGACTCTAAAGTATCGTCGAAACCATTTATATGCCTGTTTACCGCTTCGATGCTCACCAGGGTATCGTTAAAACCGGAATATTCAATTCCGGCCAGTACATCTATTCTGGAATAGTCTTTATCCGGTGAATAAAAAAATTCAAATCCATCTATGTATGCAATCTCTGTTTTAAAAAGCCAGTTGCCCACGGCTGCGTTAAAGGCAGTGCCAAGCATTTTCAGACGTGCATGTTTAAGCCGGGTTTGAGGTGGCAGGCTGGTGGTCACAAGTTTCATATGGGGCATATCATTGTAATAGTCGGCCCAGTAGAATGCAATATCCCATCCACTGAAAATTCCGTTGATTGCAGCAGCATATTCACTATTTTTACGGCAGGAGTCAGGTTTATCTTCAAGGGGCAGTGGACTGGAACCCGGATAAAAGTCACTTCCGTATTCCGGACTTTTGTTAAACCGAATTTCGTGAATCACAATCCCGGTCATGCTCCAGTCACCGATATAATAATCGAACCTGGACATTGCAACCGGAAGCCGCAGGTCTTCAATATCGGTTAAGCCTGGTTCACGTATATCTAAGGGATTAAAAATATCTGTTACGCGTATGTTGTCTGATTTACCCCACACAACGATCTGGCGGCCAACTTTAATATCAAGACTCTTTGTAAGGCTCCCTTGGATATATGTTTCACCAAACTCAAGTTCTTTTTCGTAATTGTCAATCACTTCATCGGTGAATTCATCCCGGTCCTTGATTGAATAAGCAGAATCATATGCTCCCTTACCGCTTATTTGTGCCTGCCATGAACTGGAAAACTTTGCGTTTAATTCAAGATTAAGTTCTGTGCTCAGGCGTGACAGACCCCGCCAGTCGGTTTTATTTCCTTCAGGTTTATCATGGGCAAAATTGTAGGAAGCGCCGAGTTCGACATCACCGTTTAAACTGAAAACAGATGGTTTAAGTTCATCTCTTACCAGTTCAGATTCGGCTTCTTTGGTGTCGTCATCAAAGCCTTCAAGCACGTCTTGCAAAATATCATCAGGCTTTTCAGGCTTTTTATCATCAAAATCGCTAATAATTTCATCAAGTGTTTCATCCTCGACGGCAAAGGTTTGCCCTGGCAATAATAATATAAAAACCATGAAGAGAACAAAAAACGCAGCAATGGTGCAATTGCCCCGTATCAAATTTCCAGTTTCCAATTTCAATCTCTACAGCCCCTTTTCCATTCGCCGGATAGAAAACATATCAAAATCAAGATTCTGGTTGAATTTTACACCACTAAATTTAAGAATCGTTTTGTGTACTTTGTTTTTACCCTTTTTTTTAGTAACGTGCATCTCAGCTGCCACCCATATGCCGTCAATAAGGTCGAGCTTTTTAATGTCCATATATTTTTTATAGCCGCCGTCTCGAACCCAATGAAGAGCCCGGATAACAAAAAAGTTGTCCTGGCGCACAAAAATAAGTGAT
>NZ_JAIOSW010000482.1 GCF_021107415.1 Desulfobacula sp. | reverse complement strand
GATGCCTTGAAGGGGACTGCCATTTTAAAAATGGAAATACCCGGGCAAGATACAGGGTGGAACATGTACAAAAATACCTGGAAGAGTTAGGATGGGAACCCGAACGGGTGGCAATGATTAATATGTCAGCTGGAATGGGTGAATTTTTTGCCCGTACTGCGCTGGAATTCACTCAAAAAATTAAACAACTGGGACCCAATCCCATTAAAATAATCAACAAAGATAAAAATCAAAAGGCAGTCAGCTGATGATTAAAACTTCGGAGACAAAAATATGATAACAGCAGAGCAAAAACCTTTAAAGGAAATCATAGAATATATTTCACCCTATGACCGGATTCTTCTGGTGGGTTGTAATGAATGCGTGACCGTATGCGCAGCCGGTGGAAGAAAAGAAGTCGGACTTTTGGCATCAGCCCTTCACCTGCATTTTTTAAAACAGGGCAGGACCATTGATATTAAGGAACTTACACTTGAAAGACAATGTGACCCTGAATATGTGGAAGAACTCGTGTCTGAAATTGACAGAGCGGATGCCATCCTTTCCATGGCCTGCGGATGTGGTGTACAGACCATTGCAGAAAGGTATAAGGAAAAACCCGTGTTTCCTGCCGTCAATACCAAATTTATGGGAGCGTCGGAATCCCAGGGGATCTGGGCGGAAAGATGCCGGGGATGCGGGGACTGCCTGCTGGGTATCACCGGTGGTATCTGTCCGGTGGCAAGATGTTCCAAACAGCTGCTCAACGGCCCCTGCGGCGGGACTTCCAACGGCATGTGTGAAATTTCTCCGGATGTTGAATGTGCCTGGTGTTTGATCTGGGAAAGATTAAAGGCCCTTGGAATGGAAAAACGGTATGAAGAAATTATGGAAGCAAAAGACTGGCGACCTGCCGGAGGCGGCGGGCCTAGAAAAATAATCAGGGAGGATTTGTCATTATGAAGACTGAAAGTAAACTGGAAAAAGTATTGGCATCAGGAGCCCTTGCGGTGACCTCTGAAGTCGGTCCTCCCCGCGGTGCAATTCCTGAAAAGGTAAAAGAAAAGGCCAGTCTTATTAAAGATCATGTTGATGCTATCAATGTAACAGACAATCAGACCGCCATGGTGAGAATGTCCAGCTGGGCAGGTGGTGTAATTATTAAACAGATGGGATTGGATCCCATTTTGCAGATGGTAACAAGGGACCGGAACCGTCTGGCCATGCAGAGTGATATTATTGGTGCCTATTCCATGGGTATTAATACCATGATGTGTTTGTCCGGGGATCATGTGAAATTCGGTGATCATCCCATGGCAAATGGGGTCTTTGATTTGGATTCCATTCAACTGGTTCAGACCGTGAGAAAAATGAGAGATGAAGGCAAGTTCCAGGGCGGTGCAGATATTAAATCCCCGCCAAAAATGTTTATCGGGGCTGCAGCCAATCCCTTTGCCGATCCTTTTGAACTCAGGGTCATGCGTCTTGCCAAAAAAGTAAAAGCAGGCGCGGATTTTATCCAGACCCAGTGCATTTTTAATTTGGATAAGTTTGAAAAATATATGGAAATGGTTTGTGACAGAGGTCTTGATCAACAAGTGCATCTCTTAGCCGGGATTACTCCCATGAAATCCGCCGGCATGGCAAGATATATGAAAAACAAGGTGCCGGGCATGGATGTGCCTGATGAAGTTATTAAACGTATGGAAGGGGTATCCAAAGAAGAGCAGCCTGAAGAGGGTATAAAAATAGCCATAGAATCCATTGAAAGGTTAAAGGAAGTTAAGGGTGTACACGGATTTCATATTATGGCCATTGAATGGGAAGAAAAGGTTCCCCAAATTGTAGAAAAAGCGGGATTGTTCCCCAGACCTGTGCTATAGGAATAAAAAGAATCCTGATAATTATAAAAAGGGGCAATTAAAAAGGAGTAATAACAATGAGTGAGAAACAACTTATTTTAGTCGTAGACGATGATCCCGATCTGGTGGAAGCGGTTTCTATGAAGTTGGAAGCATTGGAGTACAGGGTTGCTACAGCTTATGACGGCGAAGAAGCCATGGAAAAGATAAAAGAAGAAAGACCCGTCCTTGTTATTCTTGATGTAATGATGCCAAGAAAGAATGGCTGGGAAGTCTGTGATGATATTAAAAACAGTGATGATCTAAAAGATATTATTGTTGTACTTTTGACTGCTGTGGCTGATTCGGTAAAAACAACCAGTTATACTCATCATGACGGTAAAACAACTTTGGCGGACGATTATATTCCAAAACCCATTGATCTGGATAAATTAATGGAGATCGTTAAAGACCATTGTCAATAGCAGTATGGAACGATATCCTGGCGGGAGAGCGATTCTTATCCTTCCCGCCATTTTAGATATGTGGTATTATCGGATTTTGGGATGATGGACCAAGTAAAAATAAATGGGATTCGTCTCAACAAAAATTTTGTTCAGGTAACCCAGGCATATATTGGCGGCCAGGATCAGTCCTGTGTGCCACTCTATCAGGCCCTGGCATCCAACGGGGTCAACATGGTGTCCATGACCCTGGGTGCCATTGATAATAGTAAATCATTTGTTTCAGGAACAATTGCTTCACAAGATCTCAAAAAGGTGTCTTGTCAGGACGAATCATGGGATTACCACAGAGATGTTTGCAGTATAGCCATATATCCCCACCATTACAGGTTGCAACCATTGGGTTTTTTCCTATATCTTCTGGGAAGTCAGAAAATATCATTTCAAAATCTTATTTCTTCAAATGCAATGCTGACATTTATTATTGATCAAACAGATTGTGATGCTGTGATTGATATTATTTCTGAGAATTTTGATCTGCCCCCATCCCATGTCCCCTTTGAGCAGGAGGAAAATGTTGAACAGACTGAATTTTTGAAAAGAAGGTATCCTGAGACCCGTGCAACATACATGGAAAAAAAAATAAAGACCTACGGGATTACACTGGTGCCTGATTTGAGTCTTTGCTCTTATTTGTTTTCCTTTGACCAACTGGCTGAATACGGGCAAAAGATCCAGCCCATGCAGGATAAAGAAGATAAATTTTTTTATATATCCGCTTATATGGCAACGCCTGCACAAACACACCTGTTTTTATTGACAGGAAAATCCATAAGTATCCCTGCCCGTCAAACCTGTAGTGCAGAATTGCTCAGTTTCCACGGGCCTCATTTCGGTGACAGGCATAGTATTATCAGCAGGGCATTAAATTGTCTTTCCCAAAGAGCCATTCCGGTTTTACAGACAGGCTGTACAGGGGCCAGTATTGGGATTGTTCTGCCTGAAGGCTTTGGGAAAGAAGCGAAAAATGCATTAAAGGATGTTTTTGAAATTCCATACTGATATCAGTGAAGAAGTGGCAGCAGCAGGGTGGAGATTGAATTTTAAGACCAGAATTTTTGAGAATAGGGAATGGTTTGAGGATAAAATAGCGTGAGCAAAGATTTGGACATGTCAGCAGATGAAATGTATTGGCGGTTGAGGATATTTGATTCCCTGTCATATCCCAGTATTATTATTTCTCCTGATAAAATTTTGATGGGTGCCAATCAGAAATTTTATGAAGCCTTTAATCTCTCTTTTAAAGAAATTTATGGGAAAAAGTGTTTTCATATGT
>NZ_JAIOSW010000346.1 GCF_021107415.1 Desulfobacula sp. | reverse complement strand
CTCATTGATTTATTAAGCAAATGACAAGGAATAGTTAGATAGATTATCCATCAAATAAATCTGAGGATGAGCACTAACAAATGTGCGAAAGGAGCTAAACAAAAATTCCTTGACATGTATATAATCAAGGAGCCAGATCTGAAAATTGCAGGAAAGCTTGCCTTTGTTGGCAACCTATCTCTTGCAGCAGGCCTGGCCCGGGTCAGACCGGCAAAGCAGCGCGTGCTTCAAGCCAGTTCGGCATATTGGCCTCGGATAGACGCCAGGACCACGGTTTCTCGGGTTTCGCTTTCGGATAATGACTATCAGACGAACCTGACCAATGCCAGGTTTTTCAATCCCAACGCTGCTATTGATGACCCGGAAGAATATTACAAGGGTGAACTCACAGCCACCTGGGTTCTATTCAACGGATTTGAAGGGAAATTTTCAACTGCTGCTGCACGCTATGGAGAAGGCCGAAGCAAATCAGCTCAAAAAAATTTAAAACGCTTGCTGCTATCATCAGTGGCAGGAGCCTATTTTGCAGCTCAACTGGCCTTGGAAAACATCGCCATAGCCAAAGCGGATGAAGTCTTTAACCAGCAGCAGCTCATGGAAGCCAAAGCACGCCGCCGTGTAGGAAGCGGCTCGCTGAGTGATGAACTGAACTTTAAAGTCCGGGTCAACTCGGCCAAAGCCAAACGGATAAATGCAGAGAAAGCCTATGAAGTGGCAATGTTCGGATTGGCCGCTATTTTAGGGGTTCCGGGAGCGGTTTTTCCTGCAAACCTTGAACTGGCAAAGCTTGAACATGAAACACCCGAGGAATTATTTTCACCTGTCCTTGAGCCCCATATCACCTATGCACAATCCCATCGTCCGGATGTTTTGCAAAAAGAATTTTCATTGAAACAGACCATTTCAGAAATTAAAATTGCCCGTGCCAAATTTTTTCCCACTGTTAGCCTATTGGCAACTATGGAGGGGAACAGGGCAGGGAATGGAAGTTTTGAGAATGAAGACTTCGGTCATACTGTGGCCCTGGTCTTTGAATATAATTTTTTTGCCGGAGGAGCGAACCGTGCAAAGCTCAGGGAAGCAAAAGCCAAACAGGTTGAAGTTAACAAAGCAATGGAGGATGTAAGGCTAAAGATAAGTTCTCAGGTCCGTGCATCTCTGGCAAAACTGAACTCTGCCCGGAAGGAACTGGTTCTTCAACGGTCTAATGCTGACCTGGTTCGCCAAAATCGTAATCTGGTAGAAAAAGAGTATGCAGCAGGACTGGGCTCTCTGGTACGTCTGAATGAAGCCCAGCGAGACTTTACCGCAGCACAGAGTCGTTTGGCCCTGGTGTCCCTTAGACATGCCCTGTACAATCTTGAAACAGATACGGGTCGGATCCTGATTTCTTTTGCCGATTATTAGCGATCAATAGCCAAACCATTTTAACTGGCAAGAAAGATTTTATTTGACATTTATATATCTGATTGATATATAAATTTTAAACATAAATCATTCAGAGGTATTTGTGAAGAAAAATAAAAGCAAATATGCAATACTGGGCCTTTTAAGCATGGGCCCCATGTCCGGATATGATATTAAGAAGAAATTTGAGCAAATTACTTCTAATTTCTGGAAAGAGAGTTATGGTCAGATATATCCAATCTTAAAGCGTCTGAATAACGAAGGATTAACCACCCGCTCAATTGAAAAGCAGATGGGAAAACCCGACCGTCATATTTACAAATTGACCGGCAAAGGACACGAAGAACTGATGGAATGGCTTAAGGAACCGGTTGGTCAGCATATCGGACGGCATGAGATCCTGCTCAAACTCTTTTTTGGCCCCATGATCCCGATTATAGATAATATTAAACAACTTCAGCATTTTCAAAATATGCATGAGAATGAATTGGCAGACCTTAAATCCATAAAAATTCTTATGGAAAAAGATCATAAGGATAGACCCTGTCTACCCTATTGGCTGATGACGATCCGTTTTGGTGAGCTTGTGAATGAGGCTTATATAAAATGGAGCCGGGAGTCTGTCGTGCTTTTGGAAAAAATGAATGACTGACAGATTAAATTTAACAACCGGTACAATTGCCAGGCAGTTGTTCAGACTTTCCAGTCCTATTATGTTTGGAATGCTTATGTTTACCCTTTACCTGCTGACGGATCTCTACTTTGTCGGTCGCCTGGGCCCCGATGCTGTGGCGGCATTATCCATTTCCGGTAATGTCTTTTTTGTGCACTTGGGCCTTTCCTTTATTATCGGAACCGGAGCAATGGCCCTGATTGCCCAGGCCTATGGTGCTAAAAAATTTAGCCGCGCAAAAGAAGTGTTTAAACAAAGCCTGATCTTAAGCCTGATTGCCGGCAGTGTTGCCGCTGTAACCGGTTTGTTAATCGCTCACCCATATATCAGTTTTTTTGGCGGCAAAGGGATGGCCCTTAAATGGGGTGTAGAGTACTTTCAAATCTACTCGATATCTCTTTTGTTTTTACTCTTGATGCATGTTTTCAGTGCCTGCTACCGGGGTATGGGGGATACCAAAACTTCCATGCTGATCATACTCCAGTCCCTTGTTTTAAATATTATTCTGGACCCTGTTTTGATTTTTGGCCTGGCGGGTTTTCCAGCTTTGGGTGTAAAAGGGGCAGCCCTTGCATCTTTGATATCGCAGATTTACGGTGTAGTGATTTATATTTACCTGGTTTTTGTTAAAAAACAACATATCCATTTAAAGGGACCCTGGACATTGAATTTAGGGGTTATCAAACAAAGCCTTGCCATAGGCCTGCCTTCCGGAGTGGCTTATTTTTTGATGACGGCCAACCTTTTGATAACCTATCGTGTGGTCAGCCCATATGGCACACAGGCATTGGCTTCTCTTGGCATTGGATTTCGTATTGTCCAGGCCATATACCTTCCCAGTGTAGCCATTTGTGATGCCATGGCTGCCATGGTAGGGCAGAATTTTGGTGCAAAAAAACAGTCCAGGGTTATCTCCACATTTTGGACTGGATGGCGTATCAGTTCAATGCTCATGATAGCCGGCACCGTTCTCTGCTGGATGTTCCCCACTTTTTTAATACATCTTTTCAGTCAAGACCCACAAGTCACCTATTATGGCGTGATCTATCTTAAGATTATCTCCCTTGCTAATATGGCTGTCGGCACTATTTTGACTGTTTCAGCAGTCTTCCAGGGCATAGGAAAAACATATCCCACACTGGTATGTGCCCTGGCTGACAATTTTTTGTTTGCAATAGCCGTATTTACCCTGCCGATTTATTTTAGCTGGGGAATATCATCTGTCTGGTGGATCAAACTGATGACCGCAGTGCTGGAGATGGCATTTTGCTCGGCCTGGCTTAAATACCATATCAAAAAGATGTCACCATTAAGCACTGTCTGATCGAAAATTTATAGATTTTTGTAAAATTCTTTTTCAAGAGTCTTTACTCTTTTCTTTCTTTCTGGTGACAAAAAAAGTCGGTAAAACGGGTCGTCCTTATGGATTTCTTTTTGAAGGATTTCTTGTTCAAGGATAGACAGAACTTCAATAGATACATCACAGGAAGGATATCCTTTGTCATCAATAAGGATCGAATCATCAAATTTGATCTTAACGATATTGTTGATGTCAACCAGTTTTAAAGCCCCATCACGGGTTAATATCAGATTGCCGACACCGGCAAGGTCAGGGATATATCCCGTATCAGTGATCATCTGCCGGGTCCTTTTAACGAACATCGCTATATTTTTCTGAGCCTTGTGAACCAATGCATGAAGTTGGGAATCCCCGCATATATAAGACGTGAATAAATCCCGTAAGTAGCCTTCTCCAAATAATCTCCATGGGTCAAGTATTTCTCCTTCAATATATTCTTGCAAACCACACAGGACAATCTGGCTTGTTCCTGTTCCTGTATAGTCAACAATAAATTCATCAGATTCTGCAATGAGCGCAGGCCCCAAAAATTTTAACAATAGGTGATATTTTTTTATTTCGCGAAAAACCGCCTCTGTGCTCTCAAATTTGTTTCGTAATATTCTGAATATTTTTTTCGGTCTGGCCCTGGGAAATATTCGTATGCCATCCATAATCTCACCGCAAGTTTCTTTTAGAACATCTTCGGCCGTAAGAATTTCAAAAATATGGGACCTTAAACCTGACCGGTAATATTTACGGAAGATATAACGGCCTGAATCATTAACAAAGTTCAGTTTTTGGACATCAGTCCCGGATAGATGGGTTCGATCTCTTATATCTTTGGCCTTATTCATTATAAATTTTTACAAGTTATCTTATCAATTTACAAGTCTCCTTGGAAAAATTACCACCACTGCCTTAACCTTGAAAGAAACACAAATGTAAATAAAGGTTTGAGGGTTTGACATTCGCGTGGCACTATTTTATTGTTTGCTCAGGTTTTTAGTAATTTAAATGATGTCGGGGGAAATAGTGATTCGGCTACAAAAGGGGTTTATATATTTGATTTGCTGGGGTTTTTTTTTATTTTTTTTAGGGGCCTGTTCGCCTCCACAGCAGTCAGACATTTTTTCGGAAAACAGAACCGGAATCAAATCAGATGAGATTCTGATCGGATCATCACTTGCCCTGGGCGGCCATGCCGGGTATCTGGGAACCCAGATGCTTCAGGGGGCAATGTCTTATATTCGGGATATCAATCAAAAGGGCGGGATACATAACAGGAAGATCAATCTTATCGCTCTGGATGACAGGTATAATCCCACCCAGTGTCTTTATAATACCCAGAAGTTGATTCTGGAAAAGAGGGTGTTCGCCCTGTTCTGTTATGTTGGTACTCCCACTACTGTAAGAATTATTCCTCTGGTAAATGAAGCCGGAATTCCTTTGGTCGGCATGTTTACAGGTGCGAACCGCCTGAGACAACCCGTGAATCGATACCTGATTAATATCAGAGCATCCTATTACCAGGAGACCCAGGCGGCAGTTGATTTGATCATCAAAAAAAAGAATTTTGATAAAGTAGCGGTCTTTTATCAATATGATGAGTATGGATTTGACGGGCTCAGAGGGACTGAGATTGCTTTGAAAAAATACGGACTGCTACCGGTGGCAAAGGGCTCTTATGTCAGGGGGACCCTGGATGTAGAGGCGGGGCTTGAAAAAATTATTCAGTCCAATGCCCAGGCAGTGGTCATGATCGGGACCTATGATTCCTGCGCAAAATTTATTAACCTTGCCAAAGAACGCAATTTTTCTCCCCTTTTCCACAATGTATCCTTTGTCGGTTCAAAGGAACTTGCCAGAAGGCTTGGGGCAAATGGGGAAGGGGTAATTGTCACCCAGGTTGTGCCTCCTCCCAATTACAATGCCCAGCCTCTGCCCGGGGTAAAAGAGTATGTTTCATTGCTGAACACCTATTATCCAGACAGCAAGCCCAGTTTTGTCGGTCTTGAAGGGTATCTGAATGCAAGGATACTGGCCGAGGGGCTTAAACGTGCAGGAAAAGACATCACCCGGGAAAAATTTATCCGGGCCATTGAATCCATAGATCAGTATGACTTAGGGATTCAAAATCCGTTGTCCTTTGGAAAAAATGACTACCAGGGGCTGGATAATGTCTATTACACCATGATCAAACAGGGAGAACTGGTATTGATTAAATGAAGTTTTTTAACGAATTAACACTGAAAAATAAGATTTTTATTTCCAGCCTGGGATTTATTATTCTGGTCAGTATTCTGATTGGCCTTTTTACCCGGTCTCTTTTGATTACAAGTTTGACCAGCGAATTAAAAAAAAGGGGCATCGGTATTGCCCAGGGGGTTGCCGATAGTTCAAGGGTGTATATTCTGACAAAAAATCGGGCCGAGTTAACAGCCCTTGCCTATGACGTGAGGCTTGGAAACCGGAAGGATATGGTAAAATATCTGATTATCAGTGATAACCAGGGCAATATTCTGGCCCATACCTTTACCACGGGATTCCCTTTAAATATTAAAACAATTGTAAAAGACCAGGATTATAAAAAGGAAAATATTAAAAGTATTAATGTGGACAGGCACTCTGTTTTTCATGTGGTGGTGCCGGTGGAAGAAGGTATTTATACTATCGGATCTGTCCAGGTAGGCCTTGACAAGCAGCATATTGAAGAACTCATATCTGATTTAAGGCTTGTATTTTTAAGTTTTCTGTCACTGGTGACTATTATATTTTTCTTTTTAAGTCACAGGTTGTCCCTTTACATTACCAAGCCCATATTTTCCCTGATCCGGTACACAGATCAGCTCACAAAAGGAAATTTTAATATTATTTCAAAGGATGACCTGGAGCGGCAGGCCATTGAAACAGGTGCAAGGGACGATGAAATTACCCAATTGACTAATTCATTTGTCAAGATGACATCCCAGTTAAAGCTGTCCACAGACCGGCTCAAAGAATCTCAGGAAAAATACAGGTCCCTGTTCAGGAGCGGGCCTAACCCTATATTTGTTGTTAATAAAAAGACCTTTGTAATCCTGGATGCCAATCCTAATGTCACGGAGCTGTTCGGGTATGAAAGGGAAGATTTGCTTGGTATGAGTCTTTTTTCCCTTGGTGATCTGGCTGACGGGAAATTTGTTCATAAATATCCTGATGGTGAAACTGTGGTTATCAGCTCCAAGGTCAAATTTTATAAAAAGGATGGCGGGTCAGTGTTCGTCAATATCCATGCAACCCCTTCAGAGTATCGGAACGAGGATGTGATCATTGTGGCTGCAACCGATATCACCGAATTGGTGGAAAAAGATTCACAGTTGATCCAGGCCAGCAAAATGACCAACCTGGAAAAAATGTCCGCCGGGATTGCCCATGAGATCAGCCAGCCTTTGAATGCGATAAAGATGGGAAGTGAGTATCTTTGCATGATGACTGAAAGAAAAAAGAAAATCAATGAAGATAACCATACGATGGTATTAGAGGAAATCAGCACCCAGGTATCAAGGGCTGCTGAAATCGTTGGGCGGTTGAAAACATTTTCCAGAAAAGCTGACTTTTCAAGAGAGGTAATCAATATTAATGACTGCATTCATTCGGTAAACAAGATTATTGGCAGGCAGATCACCTTGCAGAACATTGAACTCATACTGAATCTGGATAAATCTGTTTCCTCGGTTCTGGCCCATAACAACAGGATGGAGCAGGTGATTTTCAATCTGGTCACCAATGCCAAGGATGCGGTAAATGAAAGAATAGAAACAAGCAAAGATATTGAAAAGGGAATGATTACTATATCGACTTTTTCAGACAATGAAAATGTGAGTGTTACTATATCTGATAACGGCGCCGGTATTGAGCCGGATCAGATGGATAGTATTTTTGAGTCCTTTTATACCACAAAGGAAATGGGTGAAGGGCTTGGCTTAGGCCTTTCCATCATCCGGGGGATTGTCAGGGATTATAACGGCACTATCAGTGTGGAGAGCAAACCGGGAAGCGGAACCAGTTTCAGAATCATGCTCCCGGCCTACTCAAAAGAAAATTGATAAATATTAATCAAAAACAAAGGCAATCAAGATGAAAATTTTAGTCATAGATGATGAGAAACCAACCCTTTCCATGTTCAAACTTTTTCTGACAGCCTATGGATATGACGTATATACTGCCGAAGACGGGGAAAAAGGATTGGCCCTGTTCAATGAGATTTCCCCTGAGATCGTGTTTACCGATATAAAGATGCCGGGTATAGACGGCCTTGAAGTGTTGCGCCGGATCAGGAAAACCGGGATGCCGTCGGAAGTCATTATTATCACCGGCCATGGTGATATGGAAAAGGCAGTGGAGGCACTTGATCTGAATGCGTCTGATTTTATCACTAAACCTGTTGAAAGACAGGCATTAAATTCTGCCCTTGCCCGGGCTGAAAAAAGAAAACAAATGCCTCAAAACCTGCCGGTTGAATTCTCAGAAAAAAAAGAGGAAGACAGTCTTGCCATTTCTGTTAAGGGAAAACTTACCGCATCTGCAAAAGAAGCATTTCTCTCACTTTTTAAGATCCGGGTGTTTAATGATATCAGAGAGGTTCGTCTGATTTTTGATGACAGTTTTTCCATTGATCGTTCAGGTATATCCCTTTTAATGGAGGTCATACAGGATTTAAAGCAAAAGAATATTGCCATTATTATGGAAAATCTTTCTTATAATTATTTAAGAGTGTTCCAGATGGCTGGAATTGACAAGATGGCAACCCTTAAAGAAACATTGCCGGAGGATTAGCCGCCCGGCTCACCATGACTACCCGATACAGCACTCCCCATATTTCAGATGTTGTCAAGCGGCCGCGCCTGTTTCTGGTTTTGGATGAAAATTTTCATCATCAGAATTTTTTGATCACAGGCCAGGCTGCCCAGGGCAAATCAACTCTTGTGGCTTCCTATCTTCAACAATCGGATAGTCCTAGTCTGTGGTTTCATCTTTCGGAGGATGATGCAGATCATACCAAACTGTCTGATAAGATTGTCAGGGGAATACATGAGCTGTCTGGACAAAATGGGGAAAAAACAGATGGTTTCATTCCTGACACCACCCTTGGAACAGAAAAGGGATTATTAAGGCATATTGAAGGGTTGTCCCTTATTCTTCAAGACCTTACGACTCCGGTAATTATTGTGCTGGATGAGTTTGAATCACTTGATGAAACTTCATCCGGATTTCAGTTTATTAAAGGTATCCTTAACGGTAGATTTGACAAGCTAAAATTTTTTATTCTCTCCAGAAGCATGCCGCGGTTCAATATCCCCCGTCTTAAGATGGAACATAATATCTTCGTGCTCAACAATGATGATCTTGCATTTACCCTTGAAGAAACCAGATCATTTTTTGCAGGGTACGATCAAGTCAAAAGCATTGATATAGAAAGGATTCACCAGATTACAGATGGATGGGCAGGTGGGCTTACACTGGTGTCAGAATCCATAAGACAGTTTAAGACCCTGCAAAAACTTCCGGACAGGTTGTCCTCGGAAGTTTTTGATTATTTTTCACATGAGATTTACAAAAATCTTCCAGGTCGGATCCGTGAATTTTTAACGGAAACATCTGTTTTGGATACCATTGATCTTGAGATAGTAAACCATCTTTTTGAACCGGTTGATGCTCTGGAGATTTTAACCGAGCTTGAAAAAAGGAACCTGTTTATCCAGAGAATCGATTCAGACTATAGCTGTCCAAAATTTAAATACCATAACCTGTTCAGGGATTTTCTTTTGCAGGATTTTTTAAAAACAAGAGGCAGTGAAGCCTGCAAATCACTCAATCGGAAAGCAGGGCAGTTTTTCTGGGAAAGAAAAGATCATGAGCAGGCAATGAATTATTTTAGCCAGGCAGATGCTTTTTCAGATATTGTTGGTATTATAAAAATCAAAGGGACAGATTATATTGTCAATGGAAAGATGTCCGGGCTTGAAAAATGGATTACTCACCTTCCGGATGAAATGATACAGAATGATCCCTGGCTGATATTTTTTCTCACCATGACCCGGCGCATCAGGGGGGGGAAAAAGAATATCAGGGATTTTCAAAAGGCTCTTGTGCTTTTTGAACAGGCCCATGATCTTCGAGGCATGCTGTTATCCGTCGCATATCTTATTGAGGCAGCGGTATTTATCCGCCAGCCTTCCGGGATGATCCTGGAGTGGATTAAAAAGGGCGAAAAACAACTCCGGCTTATTCGTCAAAAAAGTAGATACCCCTGGGCAAGAGCATCGTTGTGGCAAAAGATAGGCTTAGGCTATATCGCAGGTGACGGAAACATCCCAAAAGGAGTATCTGCCTGCAGGAATGCTATTCTTCTAGGCAAGCAGATCAGTAACCCTGACCTTGTGCTCAATGCATCCATTACCATGACATTCGGATATGTTCAGGCCGGAGATTTTGTAAATGCAAGACAGATGTTGTTAAAAATAAAAGAGACCACTAAAGAGGGACAGCATCCGGAGTACAGGGCACTGAAAGGCATTGTTGATATCGATTTTGCTCTGAAAAACGGCAGGTTTGATGTTGCCAGGCAATTGTTGACCCGGTCTGAAGCAGATATAGAGAAGTTCGGTTTGATTTTTTTATACCCGGGATTTGTCGAAGCCAAAGCCTTGCACCTGGTCTATACAAAAAAATTTGATGAAGCACAGCAGATGGCTAATCATCTCAATGATTTTTCAATTTTGGAAGGAAATGATTTCTATAAAGGGATTTCCCACCGGATCAAGGCTTTAAGTTTTTTACAGGAGAGAAAGCTCAAAGAGGCGGATCACCAGATCCAAAAGGCGTTAAAAGAACTTGATCTGGCTCAAAAAGGGGATATCCATCATTTTTTAGCACAACAACTTGCCGGTATGATTCTTTTTAAGAATCAGGAATTTTTAAAGGCTAAAAATATGCTGAATCCGGCCCTTGAATATTTCGAGCGCATTTCGTCTGATCTTTGTTGTTCCGAGGCCTGTTTTGCTTTGGGCTTGATATCCTGGGAGCTTAATGAGATGGAGACTGCTTTCAACTATTTAAGCCGGGGACTTGAAAACGCTTTTCAGGAAGGGTACGTTTTTTTCCCCCTGATTAGTGAGAGGGTGTTAATCAAGGTTCTTCTTTTGATGGCAGCATATGATAAAATTAAATCTATTGAGCCCTATGTTATCTCCCTGATTTTGCACTGTGATCAGGCATCGGTCTTTGAAGAGATGGACAGGATACTGGCCTCTGGCAAACAAAGAGGGAAAAACAGGGTCATTAAAAATTTACGACCCGTGTATAAAGGGCTTTTACCCGGGATCAGGATAGAAACCCTTGGGCAGTTTAATATCCTTAGCGGCAACAAGGTGTTGGACAATAAAGCATTTGAGGGTGCACGGCCCATACTGCTGCTTAAATCAATTGTACTTCACGGATCAAAGGATATCCCAAAAGAAATTTTAATTGATGATTTATGGCCCAAAGCAACGGCAAAAGCCGGAGATAAAAATTTTAAAATCAACCTTCATCGCCTGCGCAAGGCAATAGAGCCCGATCCTAAAAAAGAATTTGGATACTCTTATATTATTCAAAAGGCCGGGTTGATATCCCTTGATCCTGAACTTGTCACAATAGATGTGGATGAATTTATTGCTTTTGGTGTAAGGGCTGTAGAAAATGAAAGAAACAACAAGTTTGAAACCGCCCTTAAATTTTATGAAAAGGCTGTAGGGATCTATAAGGGAGATTATTTTGCAGAAGAACCTTATCTGGAATGGATATCAAGGAAAAGGGATCTTTTCCAGGCGAGATATGGTAAGCTTTTGCAAAAAAAGGCCATGCTTCACGAAGAACTGGATCAGATTGACAAGGCTGTGGAAACCTGGCAGCTCATCCTTGCGGCAGATCCCTATTTTGAACCAGCATACCAGAACCTGATGATTTTATATGCGGATTCCGGTCAGAAAAACAGGGCCATGGATGTTTTTCGGGAGTGCCGGTCCTTATTAAAAACAGATCTGGGGACAGAACCTGATGTGCAAACCTTTAATATCTATAGTAAAATAAAATTCAGGTAAAAAAACCTTTACGGATGGTATCTTATTCATTAGAATATATTGCTATAAGTAACAATTAAAGGGTATTAATGAGGATATGCCTTCTAAAAAAATAACCTATTCCATTCAAATTGTCATAATTTTGGCCATTTTTTTCTTTGTTTTATTTAATCTGGTATTCAAGCTGATAATTGATTTGAGATCTGAATCAATACAAAGGAAAGCAGCACAGCTTGAAAAGGAAAGAATAAAACTCGAATTCATTGCAAAAATTGATGATCGATACAACCAGCTGCTTAAATTATATGCAGCAAAAGAGTATGAAAAGGTTATCGAAATCATCAAAGTGTTTAATAAATATGAAAAGTCAGATTATAAAAATCTGCCTAAAATAAAAAAGGAGATCCGGTTATTCTATTTAAAGAAAAAACTGGACTTTATTCCAAAAATTCATTTAGACGACTATATGAAATTGTCAAAAGATATTGATATTGAAGAAGACGATTCAACAGAAATTTTTATCCGAACACCCAGATATGGGCAGTATTTTTATACATCGGATTTTCCTATTCTGCTTGAAGGTGTAGCTTTGTCTGTTGCCGGTGATTTTTCTGACGGAATTGTTTGGACCAGCAATATCGACGGTGAACTGGGCAGAGGGAAAAAAATAGCCGTCCGTCTCTCCATCGGGGACCATCAAATAACAGCTACCGGCACAAACGGTGTTACAGAAGGCAGCATGGTAACCCGGATTTTTATCGAGAACGAGCCTGACTTTTTGAAAAAATATATTAGGGAATAAGATAGAAGGAGACATTCTTTGGAAAAGAAGCAGACTATAAGATATATTGGAATTGTTTTTATCCTGTCTATTTTTTTTAATTCCTGTGAGAATACCACCGATAACAGGATGGCAAGTTCTCGAACATTTGGAATAACCAGTGATCAGATACTTATTGGATCATCACTGGCCCTAGGCGGACATGCCGGATACCTTGGTACACAAACCCTTCATGGTGCCCTTGCTTATATAAATCATGTGAATGATAAAGGGGGGATTTACCAACGTAAAATCAAGGTCATCGCCTATGATGACGGGTATGATCCCCCTCTGTGCGTAGCCAATACCCAGAAGCTCATTGTTAAAGACAAGGTTTTTTGTCTGTTCGGTTATGTGGGTACTCCTACCACTGTTAAGATTGTACCCCTGGTGGAGGATGCCAGGATTCCCGTTGTGGGGATGTTTACCGGCGCCAATGCTCTTAGGGAGCCGCTTAAACGGTACCTGATCAATGTCCGCGCATCCTATTACCAGGAGACTGGCGCTGCCGTGAAGCATCTGGTGGAAGAAATAAAATTTTCAAAAATAGCCGTGTTTTATCAGTACGATGCTTACGGGTTTGATGGTTTAAAGGGAACCGAGATTGCGTTGAAGCCATACGGCCTGGTGCCGGTGGCAACGGGTTCTTATATCCGTGGCACCCTGGATGTAGAGGAAGGCCTGGAGAAAATTATGACAAAGGGAGCCCAGGCTGTGGTGATGATCGGCACCTATGAACCCTGCGCCAAATTCATCAGGCTGGCCAGATCAAAAGGTTTTTCATCTGTGTTTTATAATGTCTCCTTTGTGGGGGCGGATGAGTTGGCAAGGATACTGGGACATACCGATGAACAGATCATCGTTACACAGGTGGTACCACCGCCTGAAGCATCTGAAACTGATAAAGATCTGTGGGGTACCAGGGAATACATTGAGTTGCTGAAGAAATATTACCCCCTGGATCGCCCCAATTTTGTCAGCCTGGAAGGCTATGTCAATGCCAGGGTGCTTGTGGAAGGGCTCAGACGGGCTGGAAAGGATCTGGATCGTGAAAAGTTCATTAATGCCATCGAAACGATCCGGCAACTGGACCTGGGCATTGCCAATCCCTTGTCCTTCAATTCTCGGGATCATCAGGGATTGGAACGGGTGTACTTTACTTATCTGAAAAATGGGAAGTTTGTATGGTTAAACGATTGATCAGCAGCGTGGAAAATACAAACCTGAAGAACAAGATCTTTTTTTTAATTACAGCTGTTATTTTATTGATCAGCGTGCTCATTGCCCTGTTTACTCGCTGGGTGCTCATTTCCAGTCTGACTTCCGAGCTCAAGGAGCGGGGTCTGGGGATCGGTCACAGCATTGCCGAGAGCAGCAGAGGCTACATCCTCACAAAGGATATTCCCAAATTGATCAGCCTGATATTTGATGCCCGGCTGGGCGTACGAAAGCATCTCATGGGCTATGTCTATATCACGGATAAGCAAGGCAAGATTCTGGCCCATACTTTTACCACCGAATTCCCCGTGGATTTGCTCAATATCAATCCTATTGACCCGGAAAAAACCTATGATATCGAGTTGCTGCGTCTGGATGGCAAATTTGTATATGATGTGGCCATACCTGTTACCGAAGGCCTTTATCGCATTGGATCGGTACATGTAGGACTGAAGAAACAGCACATTGACCAACTCATTGGAAAGCTGCGCACCACTTTTCTGGGGTTTGTTTCAGCAGTAACCATCCTGTTTTTTATCATCAGCCATTACTTGTCCAAGTATATCACCCGGCCCATTACAGAACTGATCAAGGTGTCGGATGAGATCAGCCGCGGCAACTTCGACATTACGCAAAATTTGGGCCGTGTCGATCGCATGGGTGTCAAAGATGAGGTTCAGCAGCTGAGCAACTCATTTATGAACATGACCAACCGCATTATGGATTCACAGGCTAAACTCAAGGAATCAGAGAGCAAGTACCGTTCCCTTTTTACTGGTGGCCCCAATCCCATCTTTGTACTGGATCGTGAAACTTTAACTATTCTCAGCGCCAATCCCAGTGCGGAAGAGACCTATGAATACACAAAAGAAAATTTGATTGGAAAAACCTTTACCGAAATTGGGTCCTTTGAGCTGGATGAGGTTCAGCAGGCTGATTTTCAAGCGGAGCATGCCGGAAAGATCACCACTATCGGTTCCAAGGTCCAATGCCGGAAAAAAGGAGGAGATCTTCTTTATGTGAATGTTCATGCATGCCCGGTCAGATATCAGAACAGGGATGCGGTAATTCTGGCTACCACAGATATCACCGAGATGGTGGAAAAGGATAACCAGCTCATTCAGGCCAGCAAAATGACTACTCTGGGGGAGATGTCCGCAGGGATTGCCCATGAATTGAATCAGCCCTTAAATGCCATCAAAATGGGCAATGAATTTATTGACATGATGATTGAAAAGAAAGAGAAAATTTCTGACAAGGATCTGTTGCAGATCGTAAAAGAGGTTAGCAGCCAGGTGGATCGGGCTGTGGATATCATCCGCCGCCTCAGGGATTTTGGCCGTAAGGCGGATTTTACAAAAGAAAAAATCAATATCAACAAGCCTGTTCAAGGTGTGCTGGACATTATCGGCCGACAGCTTAGGTTGCAAAATATTGATATTCAACTTAAAATCGACGAAGATATCCCTTTTATCCTGGCCCACCGCAATCGTATTGAGCAGGTAATTTTCAACCTGATTACCAATGCACGGGATGCCATTAATCAGAAACTTGAGGCGGGTGGACCCGACAACGGCAATCGTATTTTGATTGAAACCCATGCCCGGGCCGGCCAGGTTATGCTGGCTGTTTCAGATACCGGCATCGGTATGGACACAGCTTTAAAGGAACGGATTTTTGAGGCCTTTTTTACTACCAAAAAGATGGGGGAGGGCATGGGGCTGGGTCTTTCCATCACCAACGGTATTGTTGAGGATTATGGTGGCAAGATCAACATCGAAAGCTTTGAAGGGCAGGGAACTACCTTTCGATTGAGCTTTCCGGCAGCCACATGAGGTATAGCAAATATGACAATACGTAAAATACTGGTCATCGATGACGACAAACCAACGCTCAGCATGTTTGAACTTTTTCTGAAATTCTATGGACATGGTGTAATGCTTGCGGAAAATGGCGCTGAGGGCATGAAATTATTTGAAACCGAAAAGCCCACCATTGTGTTTACGGATATCAAGATGCCTGGAATGGACGGGTTTGCAGTTTTGGATCGAATCAAAGGCCAGGCTCCGGAAACCGAAGTGATCATTATGACCGGCCATGGAGACATGGATCTGGCTGTTGAGGCCCTGAATCACGAGGCCACCGATTTTATTAACAAGCCCATCAGCCGGTCGGCCCTGGATGCGGCATTGCGCCGGGCCCAGGAGCGGCTCAATATTACCAAAACCCTTGTTTCAGTCGCTGAATATCGGCAGGAGGATAACATTCATGTCATCAAAATCTTAGGGAATGTTAATGCCAGGGCAGAAAAGCAGTTGATGGCGGCTTACGAGCAGGCTTGCGATGAGGACGCCATCAATATTCTGCTGAGCTTTAACGAAAATACCTCCATCAATGGTGCTGGTATTGCCGTTCTGGTTCAATTGCTTTCTCAAAGCAAAAAAAAGCAGCAGAAGGTGGTTGTTTCAGGTATCTCCGAAAATTTCCAGGAGATTTTTAAAATGGTGGGTATCACTCGCTTTGCCAAAGTTTTTGCCGACAAAGAAGATGCGAAAGCTTATCTGGAGGCCGGATAGCCTCCATGGGGAGCACAGGGTATTGTTATACTATGTGAACAAAGGATCAGTATTTAAGATATGGAGGTGATCATGTCCATGGTTTGTTTGAAAAATCAGGTTATCGGCTTTTTGGTCATTCTATTTTTTTTCAGCCTGCAACTGCAAGACGGATTCTGTGGCACTCCTTCTAAACCTGGCGAAAACCTGCCGGAAATTATTCTGGACGCGCCTGCATCGAAAAAGGACGGTCTCTATCTTGGTATCGGTGACAGGACCCGGTTTTCAATTAAGGATGTTGATGCTCAGTTGATTGTGCTTGAGATTCTGGGCGTCTATTGTCCTCTGTGCCACAAACAAAGGCCCCATATCAACCGCCTGTTTCACCGGATCAATAAAAATGCCGACCTGTCCCGGAAAGTAAAATTTTTAGGTATAACAGCTGGTGGCACACCCATGGAAGTGGACTATTATATGAAGCAATCCAAGGTTCCATATCCGATTCTGCCGGATGAAAAATTTCTTATCCACAAAAAATTGGGTCAGCCGCGAACACCCTATAACATGGTGGTCACAAAAGATGGACAGGTGCTTTATGCCCATCTGGGTATTATTAAGGATATGGACAAATTTTTTGCTGCTCTTAAGAAGATGTCCGCCAAGGCACCACCCGTCAACAAATGAAAAAAGAAACACCGTCAGGCAGTATGAAAGGGCCATCATCCTCTGGACGTCGGCATTTTCATCGTAAATCTATTTGTGAGGCACGCCTGGAATTCAGCCAAATAGACTCCTGTGAAAGAATAATCGAGGCATGTCTTTTGACAGCCATTGGAACTTTGGGGATTACCCGTGGCTTTTCCGGTATAATCCACCCTGAGAATCCAATGGTTAAAATGGTCAGCCGCGGTTTAGATGCCGGAGCAATAGTTTTTGTCGAAAATAATTTTAAGGCACTTAATCAAGAATATTTTTCCGCACTGCAAATAACAAACTACCGAGTTCATGCGGATCTTCGCATCATCGAAACCGATGATAAACTATCACTCCAATTGAATGATGCCGGTATCAGGATATTGATCGGGTGGCGGATGGGCAAAGAAATTTCAGGAATTATCGGGCTTGGTTCCAAAATTATCAGTGATACCTATATGGATGACGAGATCAATTTTCTTTTGAACCTGACCGACAATATGATTTTTGCACTGCAGTCGGTTATGGCCCAGCGTAAGATGCAGGGACTTAAAAAGGATTTGAATGAAGCGATGGACCGGTCTGTGGACCAGGCCCTTGGCATGGAAGCCACCCAAAAGGATTTGGATCATAGCCTTTTTCGCCTTTCCGGGTTTAATGACATCTTTACTGAACTCAGCACACTCAAAGAGAGTACCGGCGTAGTCGATTCTTTCCTTCTGGTGCTGTTGGGTATTTTCGGTGCCGGGGGCGGTTATATTTTTTATTTTGACAAGGCCATGGAAAAGGTGCACATGACCTATCGCAACCTTGAGATGGCCCAGGGGACTGAACAATCGTTAGAACAGGCTCAGATGGGCATTGGTAATGCCTTTGCATCTATCCGGGCGTTGCAGCTAGAGCCGATGCAGGCCTTTATTTTATCGGCGCAACAAATGGATTGCTTCAAGCCTTTTCTGCCTGAAACTGCCATTGGGCTTATTTTTAAAGTGGATGAAACCGCCATGGGTGTTGTTGGCCTTGGCGAACGGCTCACCCAGACCCCGTACAGTCCAGGAGAGCTTGAGCTGTTTGCAGCTTTTACAAAGAATTTTCTGGTGTTTCTCAGGAACAGCAAGTCCTTTGAAATCATACAAAGACTCAATGAGACCCGGGAGAAAAAGAATATTGAGTTGGAAAATACCATCAAAGCACTTTCGGACAGCAGACGTTACACAGTTACCCTGGAAAAGGCCGGTGAGCGCATTAAAACCGCCATTACAAAGACAATAGCACAATCTAAGAAGGTCAGCTTCATGGATATGTTGTTGATTCTCATTGCGGGCATTGTTCTGGGTTTGGTGTATAATTTTGTCAGCCCGGGCGGCGTTAATGTCGTCCCTAAGATATGGCTTCGCTCACCAGCGGTCCATGTGGACATTGATCGGGCCCGACAGCTGTTTGAAACTCGGCAAGCCCTGTTTTTTGATGCCCGGCCCACCGAATTTTTCAACCAGCATCACATTGCCGGAGCAAATAACTTGCCGCCATCCCTGTTTGATTTTATCTATATGATGCGCTACAGCCAGCTTGAGGTTGACCGGCCCATTGTTGTGTATGGCCGCAATATCAGCCGCAGGTATGATGAAGAGACCGCTTTCAGGCTTTTGGAAAGAGGACATGAAAAGGTTATGGTGTTTGCCGGAGGTATCAAGGCATGGGAGAAAATGGGGATGGGGTTGGAACCATGAAGATATTTGCGCTTGCCACAACATTGGCCACCCATCGCTACCTGGCACTGGTCCTGCGACTCTATATTGCCTGGCTGTTTATCGATGCGGGTATGTACAAGATAAATTATACAGCTGAATTTGCCGAAACCATTGCCAGTTATCGTATGGCTCCATACTGGGCGGTTAATTTTATGGCCATCACCATGCCGTGGATTGAACTTGTTTGCGGCATTCTTCTTGTTTGCGGCATTCGGGTCCGTTCTTCCATCGTTATTGCAGGATTATTTCTTGCTATATTCACCGTGGGCATCGCGGTCAACTTGGTATGGGACTCCCCCATCAGTTGCGGTTGTTTCCACTCCATGGGCGACGACATCAGCTGGTCCACCCTTTTGAGGGACCTCATATGGGTGGGCATGACCGTTCATGTCTTTTTTTATGATACAATCTTTCGTTTGGAAAGAAAATTTGATTGGTTTTCTAAGGAGATTTGATCTATGCCGGATAATATCATGAATCCATATATCAAATTAATGCTGATTCTATTGATTATAACCCTGGTTTTCGGATGCAGCGATCAGCAGGAAAAACTGATAGGTACATATAGCGCCGTTGATGCCGGAGCAATAGACCCGGTGGCGGTTAGTCTGGAACTTCTGGCGGATGGCAAGGGCTTTTTGTCCATAGAGACAGATAATGCCCCATTCCGCTGGGACCTGTACCAGGACGGGATCCGTCTGCACACAAAATCCGGTGGTATCATCGAAGGAGCCATAGACCACGATACTATCCAATTGATATTTCCCGTTATGGGGTTGATCCGTTTTCAGCGGATTCGATAAAAAATCCGATTAAAGAGACACGTCATTGGCGAGTGATCCGGCATTGGTATATCCTTTTTCCCTGGCTTTCATGTCAAGGTGAAGGGTAGTGATCTGTTCAAGTTTAGGATAGAATGCCCGGTCGATTTGTCTTAAATCAACTAATTTTATATAATTATGGCAATTGTCGCATAAGTTTACCCGGTACTCTTTTTCTTCATCACTGAAGAAATAATGCTGGGAATCTTTGTCATTATTTTCACAAAATACACATCCCATTCTTTTGACATGCCATTCATGGGCACAAAAACAGCATTTTAAATGCCGCTTGCCTTCCGGGTCCAGAAAAGCCATATCCGGGTGATTGCCGCAGACGGGGCAGTACCCTTTGTTCAGATCCGGCATATCAATAAGATAGGCTTCAAGCTGTTCTGAGCAAATCCGGATACTCGGGGCAATACTGGCATAACCGAAAAAAACAAGTTCCTGCTCGGGTACGTTCAAACGTTTAGCCAGGTCATGCAGGGTTGAACTTTGATTATTAAGGATGGCTGAAAACAGAGTTTTCAGATCAAAGGATTGTGTTTGTCCGGCATTTTTCAGGAGTTGGGCGTTGGAGGACAGTTTTGGCGCAAAGTTATAGGCCAGGTCACAGATCTTATCAAATAATCGTTCTGATGCTTTTAAATCAATTAAAAACTCGGATTGATCAATCAATGGCAGTTTATTTTTTTGTTTTATTTTTAACAGATCCTCTTCAATTACAACAGGACTTATCCGGATGTCCTGTTTGCATTTTTCCTGGGCCAGAAAAACACGGGCATAAAAATCAAGAATAGGTCCGTAAGAGGGCCTGATTTTCTTAATCAGGTCGGAAGACTGTTTCAATTGTTCTATGGTTATCATATCCTTATCCTTGGAATAACTGCCCGGGGAACCAGGTCCCCGGGCAGGATATTATGGGTGTTATACCCGCATCATTCTGGCAAAGGGACCCATCATTTTACGAAGGGCAACACTGCGGCTCAAACCGCCCCTGTCAGAACTTGCCACTGCATAATCCGAATAAAGCTGCGGATCAAACCCGACAAGATAGATCACGTTTACCTCATCAGGATTCAGGAGCATGGCTTTTGGAAATTTTTGTTTAACCTTTCCAAGCCTTTTTTTAGCAAAGGCCAGAATTTCTTCTCTGTCCCCAAACCTCATGGCTCCTGTGGGGCAGGCAGTGACACAGGCGGGTTTGAGCCCGTTATGAATCCTGTCATTGCACATGTCACATTTGCCAATAGTTCCATCCGCAGCCTTTCTGGGAATATTATATGGACAGGAGCCAATAATCTCATCCGCATCAAGCTTTTGGGTTTCCCTGGTATATAGAATCGCCCCTGTTGCAGGATCACTATAGATTGCATCCTCATCAAATGCAGTTTCAAGGCAGGGTGCATCAACACAATGCCGGCACTGATCCGGGAAAAACAGCCATTCAAGGCGACCGTTTACTATCTCTTCATTCATCCTGACAAGCTTGTAGGTGTCAAAAGAGAGATCCTGGGGATTTTGATGGCTTCCCACGTTTGTTGTTTTTTCAGCAGGCAGGTCATGCCATTGCTTGCATGCAACCTGGCACGCCCTGCAGGCAGTACAGATAGTCGTATCTATAAATATTGATTTAGACATGTTGTCATCACCTCCTTTAAAGCTTTGTCACATTGACCATAAAGGCCTTAGTTTCAGGAATTCGGGTGTTGGCATCTCCGGCCGAAGGCGTCAGAAGGTTGGCACTCTCCTCTGTTCCGGTGGATGGCCAGCGCCAGCCGTAATGCCATGGAACTCCTACCTGATGCACTGTGGAATACCCGATTTTAAAGGGTTTAAACCGTTTTGTTACCATGGCGGTACACTCAACACTTGCCCTGGCACTTGAGACATTCACCCTTTCACCGTTTTTAATCCCGCGAAGCTTTGCCAGTTCCTCACTCATTTCCACAAACATATTGGGCTGCAGTTCCATGAGCCATTCCTGGGGACGGGTCATAAGGCCTGTCTGCCAGTGTTCACTCACGCGATAGGTGGTTCCCACAAACGGGAATCTCGGATCGCAGGTGAAATGGGCATCTGCCTTGGTGCCGTATACCACTGCAGTCGGGCTGACCATCTGGGAACTAAAATAGTTCTTTTCAACCGGGCACTCAAGGGGTTCGTAATGTTCCGAGAATGGGCCGTCATTACGTCCGGGGCCAAAAATTTGCCCATGACCGTGTTTTCGCATAATAAACGGATGCTTGGCATCTTTTCTTTTTGATCCGTCAGGATTTTCAAGAGGATACCATCCACCGTCAGGCACATCGCCAAGCCATTTTTTGGAAACATATTTGCCATCTTTTTCATCACCGGCAAACTTAATAACCCAGTCTTTTTTATCCCAGGGACGGCCCTTGGGATCGACTGATGCCCTGTTGTAAATAATTCTTCTGTTAACCGGCCAGCACCAGGCAAATTCAGGATATAGCCCGATATTATTGGGTGCATCTTTTTGGCCCTTCCTGGCAGACATGTTTCCTTTTTCCGTATAGGAGTTGCAATATAACCAGTTGCCCGAAGAGGTTGAACCGTCAGCCTGGAGCCATGCAAAGCTTGGCACCAGAGAGCCTTTTTTGCACAACTTGCCTTTTACGGTCACATCTTTTGTAAAATATCCGTTGATCATCTTGGCGGCTTTATGGGGATCATACATCCCATTGGTTTCATAATCCCATTTTAAATTGACAATGGGGTCTTTGAATGTACCGCCTGAAGTTTTATATTTTTCCTTGATGCGATGACCAAGTTCCATAATGATATCCCCGTCAGAACGACTGTTGCCAAGGGGTTTCGGGCCTTGATACCGCCATTGCATCCAACGGCCGGAGTTGGTGATGCTCCCTTCTTTTTCAACAAAAACAGCCGCAGGCAGCATAAATACTTCTGTTTTGATTTTAGATGGATCTTTTCCAGGTCCTTTCCAGAAGGAGCCGGTCTCATTGTCAAAGATATTGACATTGACCATCCAGTCCAGGTTTTCCATGGATTTTCGAATTTTTGAAGCATTTGATCCTGAGCAGGCCGGGTTCATGCCCCATGCAAAAAAGCCTTCAATGTCGCCTTTGTACATGTCATCAAAGATATCAAACCAGGAGTATACTTTGCCATCATCCACTTTTGGCAGCCAGTTGTAGCCAAACTGGTTGGATTTCGTGGCATTTTCTCCAAAGAAAGCTTTGAGCATGCTCACGGAATATTTGGGATAATTGCTCCACCAGTTGGCAGATAACGGATCTTGGCTTTTAGGTGTCCATTTGGTGTTATAGGCTTCAAGGCTGGTATTGGAAGCCCTTGCAGTTTTAAGGTAACCCGGCCAGATATGCCATAAATGACAATGGTCGGTAGACCCCTGAACATTTGATTCACCCCTTAATGCATTTACACCGCCGCCAGCAACACCCATATTGCCCAGTAGAAGCTGGATGATAGCCATGGTACGGATGTTCTGGGTACCAACGGTATGTTGTGTCCATCCCATGGCATACATGATGGTTCCGGCCAGTCCTGTTGCACCGGTTGCAGCATAGGTTTTGTAGACCTTTAAAAGATCCTCTTTCGGAGTGCCGGTGACCATGGAAACCTTATCAAGATCATACCGGCTGTAGTGGGTCTTCAAGAGTTGAAATACGGAACGTTCATGCTTAAGCGTCCTGTCCTTTTTGGGGACCTTGTTACCATCCATTTCAAAGGCCCATTTGGACTTGTCATAACTTCCCAGTACCGGTCCTTCTTCATTTTTTTCATACCCGGAAAAAAGCCCGTCTTTGAATCCAAAGTCTTTTCCCACGATAAAGGGTGCATTGGTGTAAGCTTCCGTATACTCTTTATTGTAAAGATTATTGTCTAAAATGTATTTAATCATGCCGCCCAGAAAGGCAATATCTGTTCCGGATCTTAAAGCGGTATAGATATCAGCCTTGGAGGAAGTCCTGGTAAATCTCGGGTCCACGTTGATGAGCTTGGCCCCTTTTTCCATGGCCTGGGTGACATATTTAAAAGAGATGGGATGGTTTGAAGCAGCATTGCTGCCCATGATGAGAATGCAATCACTGTTTTTGAGATCAATCCAGTGGTTTGTCATAGCGCCACGTCCAAACGACTCTGCCAGAGCCGCTACAGTTGCACTATGTCAGATCCTGGCCTGATGTTCGACATAGACCAGCCCCAAGGATCTCATCAAAGCCTGATAGATCCAGCATTCTTCATTATCCAGAGCAGAGGATCCAACAGAAGCAATACGGTTTGTCCTGTTGACTGTCTGCCCCTTGGCATTTGTTTTTTCAAAAGTCTTGTCCCTGGTCTTTTTGACCCTGCTGGCAATTGTATTGAGTGCCCAGTCCCAGGAAACGACTTGCCATTTGTCCGAGTAGGGTGCCCGGTACATGGGTTGTGTATGGCGGTTTTCGTTTTCCGTGAGTTGTTTAAGGGATGACCCTTTGGAACATAGAGCCCCCTGGTTGATGACATGGTCAGGGTCACCTTCAATGTTGATCACCCTTCCGTCTCCACGCTTGCTGGTATGAACGATGGCACCGCATCCCACCGCGCAATAGCAGCAGATGGTTGTGCTCTCCTTGGCATACTTGGTTTTCAGCATGCCGGCATGGGATTTGACAGGTTTAAGGTCAAATCCCAATCCGCTGACGGCAACTCCTGCAGCAGTGGCACCTGAAATTTTGATAAAGTCTCTTCTGTCGAGTTTCATCTAAAAATGCCTCCTTGGCTAATAAAATTGAAATATTTACCTGTTTCATTGGTTTGTAGAAAGCACTCGATTTAAAATAAAGGAGGTGCCCTTGACAGGCTTTTTAAAACAGAGTGCTTTTCACAAAATCAATGGGTCCTCATCTAATTATTATTGCAATAGCACAAGGAGGTTACAAAAAGGTTACAAGCCCAAACTAACCGTATAACTTTTTCACATCTGTTTAAATAGATGTGAATACGATCTTGAGACCAGCAGCGGTTCGTCATAATTGTTTATTTTAACTACATGTTTTCCCGAAATTGATTTGCTTATTTTTGATATTGCTGAAACATTTATAATGGTTCCCCTGTGAATTTTCCAGAATTTTTCAGGGTCAAGTTCCTGCTCAAGTTCTTTAATGGTTTTCCGGATCAATGATTCTTTTTTTGGGGTGATCACCAGGGTGTATTTGTCAGCTGATTTAAATAAGAGGACATCATCAATGGGAATCAACCGTATGGAATCGCTATGCTGGGCACGAATCCATTGCAGAAAAGGAGAGGCTTTTTCTTTTACCAGGGTTCTTTCCAACTGTTGTAATAAGAAACTTAAATCCGATTGTTTTTGTGCATGACCTGTAAACCGTCGCTTACACCGTTCTATGCTGGTTAACAGCCGTTTTTTTTGGACCGGTTTGAGAATATAATCAAGAGCTTCATTTTCAAAGGCTTCAATGGCATATTGATCATAGGCAGTAATAAAAACAATAGAGCACTGCCTGTAAATCTGTTTGGCCACTTCAATGCCCGTGAGTCCCGGCATATTAATATCCAGAAACACGATATCCGGGGATAGCCTGTGAACCAGATCCAGAGTCTGGGGTCCGTTTTCCGTCTCACCTGCAATGATAAGTTCAGGCCAGAGCTGATTTAACAGTTTGGCTAAGTGACGCCTTAATTCTTTTTCATCATCTGCTATGATGGCTGTTATTTTTTCCATAGGGTATCTCCACGATGGCCTTAAGGCCCATTGGGCGTATGTCTTCAAAATATAAAGAGGCGTTTTCGCCATAGAGAGCTTTTAATCTTTTTTTAATATTACCTGTTCCCACACCTGAAGCAGATTTTTCTTGAATTCCCATGCCCGTGTCAGCCACTTCAATGGTTAATACATTTTTTTTCACAAAGGCTTTTAGAAAAATTTTCCCTCCATCTATTTTGGGTTCAAGGCCATGTTTGATGGCATTTTCCACAAGGGGCTGGATGATCATAGGGGGAATTTGAATTTTCAGGATATCGTGGGGAATATCAATTCCATAGGATAGGCGATTTCCCATTCTGATTTTGAAAATATCAAGATAGGTTTTGATCATGTATATTTCATCCGCAAGACGGTTATAGGGCTTCCTGGACTGGATCAAAGAGGTGCGAAGATATTGTGTCAGATTTTCAAGCATTTTTTTACCCTTTTTCGTATCACTATCAATCAGGCTCAGGATATTGGAAAGGGTGTTAAATAAAAAATGGGGTTCCACCTGTGCCTGTAAAAGTTTTAAATCCGCATTGAGTTTTTCTTTTTCAAGACTGAGGCGTTTAAGTTTCTCATCTTTGGCTGAAAGTTTAAAAGCGATGTAGTTCTCATAAATAACAAATCCAAATGATATGACAAATCCAAGGATGACTGCAATAATGATCATTTGAGACGGGATCTGACCTTTAAAACTTATGAATTTGTGATGTGTCAGAGGGCTTGCAATATAACTTCCTGAGATTGCGCCTGCTAAAACACAGGTCGTCAGCAGGACAAATTGGTAAAATGGTTTTACAGGCCTGAAATAATTAGAGATAAAAATACTTGGCACACCAATACAAAGACCGATGCACTGTGCAATCAAAAAATATTCAAAATATATTTTAAAAGTAAACGCTTCTGAAGTCACCAGCATGAAAACCATGGCAATGATCAGGCTGCACAGGGAAATATTTAAAATATCACCCAATGTCAATTTGTGGTATTTAAATAAAAGCATTTTTATATCCTGCCATGGTTCATGATATGTTTCAATCCCTTGGGCTAAAAGATCCCCGGGTTAAAAAGAATATTCAACAGCCAGCTGAATCTGGTGATCTAAAAATATTCCAAAAGAAGCATCAGATCCGCCTGTGTTTATCATGCCCGACAGCATGAGTTCCGTATGGTCATTCAGGTCAAAGGAAAGAGATGAATAAAGTCTTGATGTGTCGTCATCAAGGCAAAAGGTAAGCCTTGATACCAAGTCAACCTCATCTATAATATCATCATTCAGATATTGCACCATTAAATAGTTTTGACGTAAAAAATCAAGCCGGTTTTCGGCAGTTTTTCCCAATAACCGGGTACCATATCCTGACAAGGCTGTTTGTGAGGAATAAAAATCTGCTGCGTTATTTTTAAGCTGATAAAAACTTGAGGCCTCGGTTGAATCGTAACCCTGCCCATAATAGAGGTACTCAAATGTCATGGTGTCCCCGGATTCAAATGTATAGCCGATACCGAGAAGCAGGGTGGAATACAGGGTATGATTATCTTTTTTCGTGGCATTCATTTCCCAGGCAAGGGGGCCTTGCACAGCAACAGGTAACAAGGCCAAACTTCCCTGTTGGATACTTGCTTCTGAGTATATAATGACTGCATCCGTTAAGGTGGTGCCGCCAAAAGCACCCAGCCTGGTTTCGCGGTGATCAGTGTAGGACAAGATAACTGAAGCATAGCTATCATCTCCTGAATAGTCAATTTTAAGGGCATAAGTTTTTTCAAAATCCGATTCATTAAAAGCGCCTTTGTCCGTGTTATAGATTAAAGAAGTTGACCATGAAAAATCATGAACAAGAACCAGTTTTAAAAAGCCTTTTCCCTCAAGATCCTTAACCAGATCTTTTTTTCCGTTATCATTAAAGAAGGGATTGGAAGGAGAATATAAAAAACTTGGGCCCCATTGTAAATTTTCCCATCCGTAAGAAGCAAACAGGTTTTCTTTCAATTGTCTGCGCACCTGAAATTCAATAATTTTTGCTTCTTTATCGGATGTGTTCCCGGCCTTCCCATCAATCTTGTACTCTTTGTGTTCAAATTCCAGTCTTGGCTTGGCAGTCAGCAGCCAATCGTCATAAACAAGGGACATATCCGGTTTTAAAGTAAAAACCATGCTTTTGTCCGAAAACTGTGCAAACTTGTTTTCAGGGTT
>NZ_JAIOSW010000006.1 GCF_021107415.1 Desulfobacula sp. | reverse complement strand
ATAATGAGGGCCTGATCAAACGCAAGGCGATTTACGTCCCCTATTCCCAGGCCGTACCTCTGAAATACTCCATTGATGCTGAAAACTGTATTTATTTTAAGAATGGAAAGTGCAAGGCCTGTGAAAAATTCTGCCCTTCCGGCGCCATCAATTTCAAAGATACGGAAAAAACGATTACCCTAAATGTAGGATCGGTAATCATGGCTACTGGATTTAAATCGTTTGATCCGGGTCAATTCGACAACTACTCATACGCCCACCTGCCGGACGTAGTGACTTCCCTTGAGTTTGAGCGAATTCTTTCCGCCACTGGTCCATACGCAGGTCATCTGGTTCGTCCTTCAAGCAAACTCCGCAAGAAACAGGTTGAAAAACATCCAGAAAAGATCGCCTGGCTGCAATGTGTGGGGTCTCGGGATATCAACAGGTGCGATAATAGCTATTGTTCATCGGTATGTTGCATGTATGCCGTCAAGCAGGCTCTTTTGGCAAAAGATCATAGTAAGACACCTTTGGAGTGCACGATTTTTTTCATGGACATGCGTACCCAGGGAAAGGACTTCGACCGATACTATGAAAATGCCAAAATAAAAGGGGTGCGTTTTATCCGCTCCAGAATCCACACCGTTGATGCGGTACCGGATGCCGAAGACCTTCGGCTAAGATATGCAAAAGAAGATGGGAAAATAGAGGAAGAAGTCTTTGATATGGTAGTTCTTTCCACCGGACTTGAGGCCGGAGATAGCGCTGTCCAGCTTTCTGAGACCTTTGGCGTTGAGCTGAACAGGCATAACTTTATCCGATCCGACAGCTTCCATCCGGTGGCTACTTCGGTGCCGGGAGTTTATGCTTGTGGAGTTTATACCGGGCCCAAGGACATTCCCCAATCGGTCATGGAAGCCAGTGCGGCAGCCTGCGCTTCCACAGAAAACCTTGCTGAAGCACGAAACACATTGACCAAAACAATCGACATACCCAAGGAACTGGATGTGAGCCGTGAAACGCCCAGGATCGGAGTGTTCGTTTGCAACTGTGGCATCAATATTGGCGGTGTGGTCCGGGTTCCCGAAGTGGCTGAGTATGCGCAAACACTGCCCCATGTTGTTTATGTGGAAGAAAACCTATTCACCTGCTCTCAGGATACCCAGGACAAGATTTCAGAAGTCATTAAAGAGCAGGGGTTGAACCGGGTAGTCATTGCTGCATGCACTCCGATAACCCACGAAGCCCTTTTCCAGGAAACACTGATCAACGCCGGCCTTAACAAATACCTGATTGAAATGGCCAATATCCGAAATCAGGATTCATGGGTCCATTCAAATGATCCGGATGCGGCCACACAAAAAGCCAAGGATCTGGTACGCATGGCTGTAGCCAAATCCGATCTTTCCAGCCCTTTGACAGAGTCGGTTTTGCCGGTAACCCAAACCGGACTGGTGGTGGGCGGCGGTATTGCCGGAATGACGGCCGCTTTGTCAATGGCCAGGCAGGGCTTTCCTGTCCACCTGGTAGAAAAATCCGGCCATCTTGGCGGTAATGCCCACAGCCTAAATAAGACCTATCGCGATGAATCAATTTCCGGTTTTTTGGAAGATTTAATAAAAGATGTGGAATCGGAAAAACGTATTACCGTACATCGGGAAGCCACTTTCGAAACGATGGAAGGATTTGTCGGCAATTTCAGCAGTGTCCTTTCAAACGGGACATCCCAGGAAACAGTTGGACATGGTGTTGCTATTCTGGCCACCGGTGCAAAAGAATACAAACCGCAAGAATATTTATACGGCGAGCATGCAGCCGTTCTTACACATCTGGAAATGGATGAACTATTAAAAGACAACGACCAACGAATCTCTAAAGCAGGTAACGTAGTTTTTATCCAGTGTGTCGGTTCCAGAGATAAAGACCATCCCTATTGTTCAAAGGTATGCTGTACTCATTCTATTAAGAGTGCTTTGGAACTAAAAAACGAAAACCCGGATGCAAACATTTATATCCTTTACCGGGACATCAGGACCTACGGGCAACGGGAGGACCTATACAGGGAAGCCAGGAGACAGGGAATACTTTTTTTCCGGTACGATCCTGATGAAAAACCCCAGGTTACTGAAACCGGTAAGCAGGTGACCGTAACATTCAATGATCCGATCCTTGGGAAAAAACTGTCTGTGGATGCTGATATCCTCTGTCTGGCAACAGCCATTGTGGCTCACGAAGATCAAAGCATCAGCAAACTTTTTAAAGTCCCGGTCGATGCCGATGGATGGTTGATGGAGGCTCATCAGAAATTAAGACCGGTGGAATTTGCTGTCGAAGGGGTTTTCCTTTGTGGAATGGCGCATTATCCAAAACCGATCGAAGAGAGCATTGCCCAGGCTAAGGCCGCCTCCTCCAGAGCGATGACGGTTTTGTCCCGGGAAAATATCAAGGTGGGTGGGATTGTCTCACGGATAAAGCCCGAATTGTGCTCCGGATGCCTCGCGTGTATCCAGGTTTGCCCATACACGGCGATTACCTTTAACGAAGAAAAAATGGTTGCCGAAGTCAATGAAGCCCTGTGCAAAGGCTGCGGTGCCTGTGCTGCGACGTGTCCGTCCGAGGCTCCCATACTGATGGGATTTAATAATAAACAACTTTACGCACAGATTAAAAGCGCTTTATGCGTTTGAAAAAATTTTATATCAAGGAGCAAAAGGTGAAAAAAGAACAGTTTGAACCCAGTATCATTGCCTTTATCTGTAATTGGTGCGCCTACGGCGCGGCAGACCTGGCCGGTGTCAGCCGGCTTCAGTACCCTCCCAATATGAGGGCTATTCGTGTCATGTGCTCGGCCACCGTCTCTCCACACCATATTTTAAAAGCTTTGCAAAGCGGGGCGGACGGTGTTTTGGTTGGCGGGTGACACATCGGAGACTGCCATTACCTGTATGGTAATTACATGACCATTAAGAGAATGACTTTTTTGCAGGAACTGCTAACATTTATGGGGCTTGAGGGGCGATTACATCTTGCATGGATATCTTCAGCCGAAGCGCAGAGATTTGTTCAGGTTGTCACTGAATTTACTGAAAAAATCAGAACGCTGGGGCCTAATCCCCTCGCAGGGTATACCGGAAGCCTAAAAGCGGCAGGATTGAAATTTCCTTCCGATTTTGGAAAAGGCCGAATCGTGCAACAACAAAAAGCAGCCGTTACAATCCCGGGAAGCAGGTAAAGGAGACAGAGATGAATGATAGAGTGAAACGCTGGCTGAAAGACGGGACTATCGATATTTTCCTGGGGTATAAAATGGTGGAGGGTCATCCGCTGCCTTACTGCTTCACACCAAAGCGACTTGAAGAGGTCGATGATCTGGTTGTCGGGCAGGCACGATATTCCCTGGAAAAAATCGCTACCCATATCAGCGTCGAAGATCCTGGCATCAAAATTGGAATGCTGGCCAGGGACTGTAACCAGCGAGCGCTGAATGTCCTGTATATCTGGAATCAGTTGAAACCGGAAAACATCAGGACAATCAACATAAACTGCTGTCCGTCCAATCTTAAAGAGCATGGAGACTGTTCTTATCTGGAACCTGAAACTCCCGGGCAATATAAGAAACAGGTCGGGTTGGACAACACAGCAAATCCGGACGCGCTGGAGTCCATGGCTTCGGAGGAGCGTCTTTCAAGATGGATGTATGAATTTCAAAAGTGCATCAAATGCTATGGCTGCCGCAACATATGTCCGGTTTGCTTCTGCAAGGAGTGCTCCCTGGAACATGAAGAACTTATCGGTGTCGGTGTTTTGCCGCCGGAAGT
>NZ_JAIOSW010000078.1 GCF_021107415.1 Desulfobacula sp. | reverse complement strand
CGAATACGGATGTTATCTTTTTAACCACAAAGCCATTCCACTGCTCACAGGTTTCATGAAAAAGCTCGATGCTTCTGTCATAGGTAAAGGGCTGGATCTTAAAAACAATGCTGTGGACAATGTCAGGCTCATCAAGGCCAATGATGCCATCCGCTCCACTGGTGTTGAACACATTGGAAAAAAACTGCGCGCCTATATGGGTGCCATGAAACCCATGGTTTAAGCCGCTGCTTAATCGTAACTTGCTCGCGTCACCTCATCACTCATGGTCGGCGCGACAAGTGGCTTCCATGCGGAATCCTCCCATGTCCCAAGATGAGTATGCATATCAAGATACTTTTTCGGTATCGGATGTGTGCCGACAACGACCTTGACCGCATAACGTTTTTCAAGAAAGGCTTTGAATGTATCGATATAGGGACAGGGAGGATACCCCACCACCAGACCGGTAGCCAAATGGATAACCTGGGCACCATTCTTCACCATTTCTTCTCCCGCATATTCTATGTTGCCACCTGGACAACCATCGCAGGATGTATAGCCAACCAGCTCAACTTCGGTGTCCGTGTATATGCTGAAAGCACCTTCCTTATTCCTCATCGCCCGGAAACACTTCCCGCCCGCACACCGGCGGTATCGATCGCAGATAATGATCCCGATCTTTGTCTTTGAATTCATTTTAACTCCTTTCAATTTTGTCTCCCTGCAAAAGTACTAAATTATCTTTTTTCACCTTGGATAAGGCTGCCATATGTTCACACTTTATCCTTAATAAAAAGAAAAGTCTCTTATCTGCAAGCGGCAATAATGTCTCAAAATTTCCCTGACCCTTGGAAAGAATCACATCTGCCGAAGCAAACAATTTTTGAAACTCCTGTGTTGTTTCAGGAAGAATTGTTCCCGGATAGACACTGCCGCTGGAAATGGTTGTAACAAGCCGATCAAGTCCGACTGCTCCGGCATCCTTTAGGGTGGCATCATTAATGATAGGCTTTTCGCGAACGGCTGCTATTATCTGAAGCTTTGGATACTCACGTTGTATTTCTTTTATCAGCAGCATATCAAAAACAATCTCTCCGCTGTTATCACAGATATAGAGAAGCATTGAAGCTTTCTCCAGTGCTTGTTTAAACGGGTCAATATCATAACAGGCAAAAGGAATTTGATCAAGTGATTCAAGTTCTTTGTCCAGATTAATAGAACCGTGACTCTTAGCTCCGAAATCAATGATATTTCCTGCTGCTGCTATCTGCAGGCCTGTTTCCAGAGGTGTCTCGCTATTGTCTATCTTATTCTGAAATCTTTCTGCATAGGACAAAGACAAGACGTTAGATTGTTCTTTTACTTCTGCATAAATATCAAAATCAGGTGATTCATCTCGTTCTTTAATAACCGTGTCTGCCACATAACGAATAATATGCTGGGCTAAAAGAGGCGTTGTTTTTGATCTCTTAAGATTTGCCATCACTACATTGATTACCCGATGGGTCTGGTCTTTGCCAAGCTCTGCAAAACGTGCTGCCGAGCGTGCCTGATCGATTATACAAGGATGGCAAACCGCTGCAATCCCGGCGATATGTTTTTTATTTTTTGCAATATTAGTCATGTTACCTCTTATTTCTAATGGACCTATATCAATTTCCGACCAGATTGAATGTCTGGTTGTCTGATTACCTGAATAATCATGTTGCTTTTAAGAAATCAGCCTTGCCTCTTTCATCCTTCTGATTAAAGCAGGCCGGTTAGAGTAATTTTCCCTTAAATTTTTAAGCTTTCCCTTAAATTTTTTAAGACCACCTTTGTATTGGGCCAAATCATGGAGATCTATTAACAGATTAACCGCATTTTTGTAAGCACTGGCTTTTTTCTCTCTGATAAAAGATTCTATCTCTCTCCAAATAATATCTTCTCTCGATGCCAGATCCTCTAACTCGCGTTGACGGGCCAGTTTTGCTTTGTGCTGTTCCTCTTTTCTCTTTTATTCATACCAAACTTTTGATGCCTCGATTAAAGCTGAAATCGTTCTCCTGTCAGTATTTTCCCCATTGTGTTGAGGTTGAGATTTCAGGCTGGAAAGTTCCTGAATTCTTTTGTTCAAAAGCAATGATAGATTACTTTCTCCCCTGCTTAATCGTATTAGATAATCACGTTGCTCGGGTACTGGTAATTTATCGATCCATTTTTCAAGTGTTACTTTTTTTGGTTGTGTTCCATTTTTTTGAGCGGCAACTAAGATCATTGCTTCATCAATTTCTAAATATTTACCTAAAGCCTGTTGTGCCGATGAAAGATCGTTTAAGCCATCCGGCACCGGAGGTTCTATGGTGTCCGCGTCAATAGCTTCCATTGAGAATGCCGTTTGCGCAGGCGGCAACCGAAACATCAAACATCTTGAGCCCCAGTTGGCTATATACACCATGGCATCAAAATATTCGGCCATCAATTTTTCAGTATCTCCATGAAAATCACTATAATTAAAAACATATGAAGCCAAGTGTGACGTAACACGGGCCCGGCTGGAAAGAGAAGATAAGTATTTTCTTTGATTTGCAGTCAAGGCAGAATCAATTGCTCTAAATTCATAATATTGATATTCACTCATGGTCATTTTCCTTAATAGATACAGGCATCTAATATCGATAGCACATTCGCCAGCAGTTCATCTGAGGCACGTTCGATACGCTTTGCCCGGCGAGTATGGAAGTCAACCGATTTGACCTGCTCAACCATGATGAATCCCGTCAGGCTACAGTTTCCCGGAACAGGCACGTGGAATGGAAACCCGCGTTCTGTATTCGTTAGGGGACACAGAATGGCCAAGCCGGTGCTACGGTTGAACAAGTCCTTGCTCACAACCAGAGCAGGCCGCCGTCCTTTTTGTTCATGACCGGACTGGGGATCGAAAGTGATGGCGATAATGTCGCCTTGTTTGGGGATATAGACAGCCATCTACCATGTCTCCTTACCGACTGGCTCTCCCCAATCGACCTCGCCGGCGTGGTAGTCTTCGGGTATTTGCGCCACAAGATCCTCAAGACGATACCGGCCGCGAATTTTCCTGATTGGTGAGACAACGATAATGCCGTCCCGTACAGCAACGTCCACCTCGTCCCCAACTCCAAGGCAAGCACCTTCTATCACGCTCTTAGCAAGACGTAGCCCATGACTATTACCCCATTTTTGAATCTTCGTGTGCATTTGATCACCCCTTTATGTATATCCGAAGTATAGCCATTCCCGGCCGATCAGTCAAGCGTTATCTTTCAATCATTTTCCAGTTTCTTATGAAGAATTTCCACTATGGGCAGCTCCCATGATTCTATTTTAACATTTTTATAGTCTTTCTTATCATCATCCTGCTGCCTGCGTCTTATAACACCCAGCACCCTGGTATTCAATATATTTTGAATATTGTGCCGCCATTTTGCTGATCCTTTTTTTGAAAGTGATGCGATGATCCGATCCTTTTCATTTACAATATAAACCCCTGTCTTTGTTTCTTTTAAACTGACTTTTTCACCTGTTTCAAGATCTGACAGATTCCTGTGGATTTCATGGTCATCCGGGAAAAGACCGGGATAGCTGATATAAAGCTCTTCCATGCCAAGAATCGAAACCGTCAGGTTATCGGAAAAGCCGTTGATCCTGGAATGCTTTGCCGTTCTTTCATTTATAAAACTATTTCCCCTTAAAGACCGGATATGTGGGTTGGCAGATTTTGCAAGATGACACAGGTATAAATTTTCTTTCGCCCTTGTCATCCCCACATAAAAAAGCCTTTGCTCTTCTTCTATATCATTGGGTTTCCATCCCCCGTCAAGAATAAAAACAAAAAGAAATTCCATCCCCTTTACACTGTGAACAGTTCCCATGAATACACCATTTCCGGTTTTGTGTTCCCGTCTTTCTTCCAAGAGCGTTTCAAGGACAAAATGCTTTGCCCGGGCAATGGAAATTTCCCTGTCGCTGTTGATCCCGCACCATGATTCAAGAATCTGCTCAATCTGGTTCGTCCAGATATTTTTCCAATCAAACCTTTCAAGGACTTTCTGTTTCAAATCAACTGGCCGAAGACTCTGGTTTTTGTACTCCGAAAGAAATCCGATAAAATCCTGTATTTCCCTGACCCTGAACATGGGGAAACCAGAATTATTTTTAAGAGAATGGCAAAACTCAATATTCTCTTTTGCCAGGGCCATTCTGACGGCGACAAGGTAAGGATATGAGATACCCTGCCGCGAAATAACAGCAAAATCATCCGGCCTTGTTTCCGGGTTATCATACAGTATCTGCTTTATCTTTTCAGCAACAAAAACAGCCTGTGATGCAATGTCCTCTATATGAACAATCTGAACAAGTGCCTTTTTTGCAATGGTGTCGGGCAGTCGTTCCTGAAATTTTCTTTTTTGGTTGATACGGCAGGCCTGGCCTTTTTTCATCCGGTTTTCATTTAAGGCGATAAATGATGCCGATGCCTGAATAATCGGGTATGAGGATCTGTAATTTTCAACCAGATAAAAGATTCTTGCATTATAATCTTCTTTAAACTTTTTGATAAACAAAACATTTGCATTTCGAAACCCGTATATGCTCTGGTCATCATCCCCGACTGCCATGATGGAAATTCTGGATTCATGGTCCTGTTCAAGCCTGCCGGTCAGTGCTGAAATAAACCGGTACTGTCTTTGGTCAATATCCTGGTATTCATCCACAAGGATGTGGCGAAATCCTGCCAGAAAATGTTCCCTTGCCTCTGACGGCTCGATGCCGGCAACGCCTTTGTTCCCGCTTAATATTTCAACGGCTTCATCAATAATGTCATCAAAGTTCAGACCCCCGTCATCTGGTATGTCATGAAAGGATTTCTCCATGAATGATCTACCGGTCAGGCGCATGGCAAACCCGTGGTAGGTCATGGCAGTGACAAAATTTGCGCTTTGGCCTGCAAGCTTTTTGATCCTTTTTCTCAGTTCAAGCATGGCCTGATGATTAAAGCAGAGAACCAGAATCGAAGACGGATCAACAGATTTGGCCTTTATCAGCCAGGCACACCTGTGCACGATGGTTTTTGTTTTTCCGGAACCTGGGCCTGCAAGCACCAGCATGTTTTTCTCAGGCGATTCCGCCACAATGGTTTCCTGAATAGTGTTTTCAAGGGACTGGATGATCTTTTTAT
>NZ_JAIOSW010000489.1 GCF_021107415.1 Desulfobacula sp. | reverse complement strand
TAAAGAATATTACCAATCAAAGGGATATATTTTCGGAATTTGCGGGGCATATCAAATGCTGGGCGAATTTGTTGATGACCCTGACGGGCTTGAAGGAAGTGCCGGAAAGACAAATGCTCTAAACCTTTTGCCCGTTCAAACCACACTAAAGGCCCCTAAAACAACAACCTTAAGTGAGTTTAAATGGGGGGATGCCAAAGGCAAAGGATATGAAATCCACATGGGATATACAACCTTAAGTGCGGGAACATCTTTGCTTATGGTGAATTCCAGAAATTGCACTCCCTGCTTTGACACAGATGGCTGTATGTCGGAAGACCGCAGGGTTGCCGGAACCTATATGCATGGTTTTTTTGATTCATCGCAAATTTTATCAAAATGGTTGAAAACAATAGGATTAGACATCAATTATCCATGTGATGACATGCTATCTTTAAAAGAAAAAGATTATATCCTTTTAAAAAAACACTTTGAAGCCCATATTGATATGAGTATAATCGTTTAAATTATGAAATCTTAACCTGAGGGTCACACGTAACCTGAAGGTCACACGCAACCTGAAGGTCACACGCAAATTAAAATTCACGAAATCGTTTACTTTATTCTGTAAATTCTTTATCTTTATTTAAAAATAATGTTAACGTCTTAAAAATTGAAAGAATAAACCTTGGAACAATCGTATCAAAGCCTGTCTCTGCCTGCACTCGCCCTGCAATACGGCACCATCACCAATGAACAATACTCGCATATCAATCGGTTATATTCACTTAAACTAAAAGAAGGTCAACCCCTTGATTTTGACCGGCTTTTGCTAAGCCAGAAGTTTGCCACCCAATACCAGATTGGACTATTAAAACTGATCCGGGAATATCTTATTATTAAAAAGCAGGGGGAAGAATTTGGTAAAATTGCTATTGAAAAAGGATTGGCAACACAGGAAGATGTTGATAAGGCACTTGAGCACCAAAAAAACGAGTTTAAGCGGGCTAAAATTAGAAAATTGATTGGAAATATTCTGGTTGAGTCCCGGGTTATTACAATAAAACAAAAAAATATGATTTTAAAGGAACAGACTTTTCTTGATACACAGGCAGAAAAGATCTTTACTTCATATCAACCAAACCAGATTGACCTGCATAATGGTCAACAAATCGATAAACAAGTAAATCTTTCAGGGTATGAAAAGCAGTTTTTGCAAATAAAAGTATTAGATCAAGAATTTGCCGCAAGTGTTATTGAAAAGAATCTTGCTTCTAAACGGGAAGTTAAGATTGCTCAAAAAGTCCAGGAAGAAAAATTTGAAGAAAAAAAGCAAATTCGAATCCTTGGCGATATCATGGTTGAATTAAATTATTTAACCGAAAAACAGAAAAACCTGATCTTAAGAGAACAGGAGCGAATAGAGGAAAACAATGAGATTGTGACCGATTCAATAATCCAAGTCAGGATCAGTCAGGATCAAATGGAAGCACTTATTAAAATCAAAAAAGATATAAAGCATACTAGTTTACAGGATATCAAACAAGCACTTGAGACCAGGGGAATCCGGTATGGAATTTATCCGGATGCCATTCTTCAATGCAACCTAGATATGGGAAACGATGAATTTATTGCAGCAAAACAGGATTTCTCTTTGGAATTGATCAAAACCAGGAAGGCCTTTTACCATTTTGATACCAGTAAAATAGACACTGAAGTCAAAAAAAAAGGGGCGACATTGGCTGAGCAACGTATTGGAGGAGACACATATTTAAAAAAAGATCTGTTTGGAAATAATATTGAGCAAACCAAAGGACATGACGTTACTTTCAGATGTGCGAGCGGAACAAGATTGTCAAAAGATAACACAAAGGCTTTTGCAGGTAAAACGGGTTTTCCCTCCCTCTCTATTGATCGAAAACTATATGTCCATCCAACGATTAATGTTCTTGAAGATGCAGACCTCAAGTACGGACCACTTGAAATGTATGCAAATTTAAACATTTCAGGTGTTTTAACAGGGGCCTATCCTGTAAATGCAGGAGAAATTAATGCAAGAGAAATCAGAGGCGCACACATTGAAGCTATCGGCAGTGTCAGATCTCAAATCGGTATCACTGACTCCGTAATAAGCGCCCAGGGAGATATTCATGCCAGGTACCTTCATCATTGCAGAATCGAAACCTTTGGAAATGTATATATTGAGAATGAGATCATTGATTCACAAGTCTTTTGCAGCGGCAAAATAGATTCCGACCAATGCCGGATTATCTCTTCAACCTTATATGGTAAAAAAGGTATTGAGCTTGCCGGTGTCGGGAACAATAAAACAAAAGGGTGTATTCTCGGGGCTGGAACTGAACACCATATTCTTGAAAAAGCAAAACAAATTAATATAGAAATTAAAAATATCAGTCGCCAGCTTGATGGGCTGACAGAAAAGAGAGCTGAACAAGATCGTTTTGCAAAAAAATCATTTCAAAAAATGATTGAATTGAAAATTTTTCATGACCGAGCAAAAGACAAAAAGAAAAAACTATCAAATGAATTTAAAAAAAGGACAGAGTCTTTTAAAAAGGAAAAATTAAAAAATATTGTAAAACTAATCGGTAATTTAGAAACAAGAATGGAATCCTCCCTTGCTTCATTAAAAGAATTAAATGAATTAAAAAAAAAATATGAAAAAGAGAATGTCGTCCTTGAAAAAAGAATCAAAAGACTTGAACCAAAAATCAAAAGAAAAATCTTAGAACTTCAAATGAATTTATTTGCTTTTTTTGAATGGACAAGAAAACAGGAAAACATTTCACAAATAAAAATTCATGGAAAAGTATTTCAGAGGACACTCTTAAAAGGCATTTTCTCATCCCTGAAAATCGAAACAAATTTAAACAAATTATCTGTTTTTGAAAAACAAAAGTCAAAAACAGAATATAAAATGGTAGTCCAAAAAAATTAGTGTCTAAATGGTATTGAAAAAATTGTTTTATGAATTGCACCGGACGATGATAATTCGCTTTGAAAAAATTTAATCTCGGAAACAAAAAAATCCTCAGAATGAAAATCTTTAAATTCTCGTAATAGTTGAATCATTGTTTTTGGAAAAATTGGTTTTTTAACCCTCGCTATAGTCAAATGTGGTGAAAATCTTCTATTTTCCTTTTTAATTCCCATTTCCTCAAAAAGGATAACCTCCAAATGATTGACAAGTTTTTCCAAAATATCTGTCTGCCCCCTTGTTCCTGACCAGATGGCCCTGGCCTTTTTTACCGTCGGGAACACTCCTATCCCTGAAACAAACAAAGTATGAATGGGTATTCCTGTTACTGCTTTGGTCATGCATGTTCTAACGGCATCAAGCTTGCTGATACTTATATTTCCAAGAAACTTCAGGGTTAAATGCATAGTTTCGGGCTTTGGCCAGGAAGCCTTGAGGCCTGATGTTTGTAATTGTCCCTGAATATCTTGTAAAAACTTTTTTATCTCTTTTGGAAGGGATATGGCAATAAATGCACGGATATGGTGGTTGTCATCATTCACTATAATCCTTTATTTTTGAAACCAAGCAGAACCCTATACGGCCCGGGAGTACCATGAGGCACAAGGGCCACACGATCCTTATCCTGGATAATCGTATCAAAAGGAGCCACTTTTCCGTTAATGAACACAACCTCAACATCTTCAGGCTCCAATTGAACCAGCTTGACTAAATCCTTTGCGCAGGCTCCCTGTTTCAGTGTCATGGCCACATTGGAATATTCAATTTGTTTTTCTTTCAACTTTTTCTGTAAAAACGAAAATGCATTAAATGTGATGACCGGCATAAGAACCCCCTTTTGTTGATATCTGCGACAAACTATTACACACATAATATAGAAAATCTTACAGATTCACAATGATTTTTAAAACTCCTGGTGGCAAAGTCATTGAAAAAATTAGGTCACGCAGATATACTTATTTTCATGCGACTTCGAATCATCATATTGGTATTGGCCCTGTTTGCATTTTTATCCGCTTCAACCGGTGGGCTTTTGTATTATTACTCTTTTAGAAAAGCTGCCGTTCAAAAAACGGAAGCTGATGCATATTCCAGGTTGAAACTTTTGACGGATCAGCTCTCCTCTTATCTTTCCGAGCATATTAAACCGGTTAAAACCTTATCCGGTATCAATGAATTAAAAACCGCGCTTAAAAACACCAATCTGGAATCGATATACCAGGCCAACCAGATCCTTGATAATTTTACAAAATCCCTTGATCTTGAAGTCAGCTATCTCATGGATAAAAACGGGATTACCTTATGCTCAAGCAATCGAAATGCCCATGACAGTTTCGTGGGAAAAAACTTTTCTTTCAGACCTTACTATAAAAAGGCCATCAAAGGAATTCCCTCCACATATCTTGCTCTTGGCACTACTTCCAAAAAAAGAGGTGTTTATTACTCTCAGCCGGTTTATGATAAAAACCATAGTATCCTTGGGATTGCCGTCATCAAGGCATCAGTGGAGTTTGTTGAAACAAAGCTGTTTAGAAAATCTGATGACACTCTCCTTTTTATTGATCCCGATGGTGTCATTTTCATCTCCAATAAAAATGCATTGAGGTTTAAGCTTTTATGGAAACTTACTGAAAAAAAAATAGATAGCCTGGCAAATTCAAAGCAATTTGGTAATGGTCCATGGGACTGGACCGGATTTTCAAAAAATCAAACCGATTATGCAACAGATAAAGAGAATACTCAATACCTGTTTACCAGTCTTAATGTGGCAAATTATCCAGGCTGGAGAGTTATTAATTTGAGAAATTATAAAAAAATTGAAAAGCAGGTATCAAAGCCTTTTGTTAGAGTCATCGGACCTGTTATCTTTTCTGTGTTAATCCTGACAGGTATTTTAGTGCTGGTTCTTTACCAAATGGGAATCCAGGAAATCACAAAACGTAAAAAAGTAGAAAAAGAACTTCGGCTCAGTGAAGAGCGGTACAGACATATTTACCATAAAACCCCGGTTATGCTTCATTCAATTGACACAGAAGGCAAAATTATCAGGGTCTCCGATCACTGGGTGGAGGTAATGGGATATAAAAGAAAAGAGGTCATTGGTAAAACGCTCATCAGCTTTTTTACCCCTGAATCACAAAAGTATGCCATCAATGTGATCTTTCCCGAATTCTTCAGTACCGGGTTCTGCAAGGATATTCCCTATACCTATGCCAAAAAAAATGGAGAAAAAATGGATATTATGCTGTCCGGCTATGGGGTTAGGGATGAAAAAGGTGATATTCTCCGATCCCTGGCCGTAAGTGTGGATGTAACGGAAAAAAATCGCACCCAAAAAGATCTTCAGATTGCCAAGGAAAAACTGTCGCAATATTCCCATGATTTAGTACAGCAGGTAAAAAAGAGAACAGCCCAGCTTGAGAAAACCCAGAATAATCTGAAAAACCTGTCTAAAAATATTATTGCCTCCCAGGAAAGGGAAAAAGCACTTGTTGCAAGGGAACTTCACGACCATCTGGGCCAGGTTTTAACAGCACTTCGTATAGATGCGGTATGGGTTGAAAAATATTTAACTCGCATTGATAAAACTGCGGGAGACAGGGCCGGGAAAATGTGTTCCTTAATCGATGATACCATTAATGATGTAAGAGACATGGCCTATCGCTTACGACCAAGAGTGCTGGATGACCTGGGGCTTACCGATGCGATGGAGTCCTTGCTCTCGGATTTTGAAAAACGCTCTAATGTTTCCTGTGTGTTCAAGCATGATGAAATTCCCAAAATCAATGACACGCTTGCAACGGCATTATACAGAATTGGCCAGGAAGCTGTAACCAACTCCCTTAAGCACTCAAATGCAACCACCATTATGGTTGAACTTAAAAACGATGAAGAGGGAATCGTTCTAAGCATACAGGACAACGGGTGTGGATTTGATGCTGACAATAACAGTGACATTAATGGATTTGGACTCGAAGGAATGAGGGAACGGGCCAATCTTGTCGGTGGAAAACTTGATATATCTTCCCGATTGTCCCAGGGGTCAAGTATTTGCTGTAAAGTAAAAGTGAAAGGATAATTCATGATTAAGGTACTTCTTGCAGATGACCACAGCATTGTCAGGGAAGGCTTAAAAAAAGTTCTGGAAGACAGCAATGAGATTGAGGTGATTGCTGAAGCCGCAGACGGGGAAGCTGCTTTGGATGAGATCATGAATAAAAAACCCGATGTGGCAATTGTTGATATTTCCATGCCGGGTATGGATGGACTTGAGGTGGTGGCCCGCATTAAAAGTTATTGTTCGGATGTGCCTGTTCTTATTTTAACCATGCATGATGAAGAACAATACGTTATCAGGGCAATAGAAGCAGGAGCCATGGGATATGTCACAAAGCAGTCCGCTCCTGAACAGCTTGTGGCGGCTGTAAAAAAAATTCATTCCGGAGGAAGGTATTTGACTGAAAAGGCAAGTGAAGCCCTGGCCCTCAGGGTGATCCGTGGAAATAAAAACCAGACGCTCACAGAATCCCTGTCCATGAGAGAACTTCAAGTATTGCGAAAGCTTGCCATGGGTTCGACAAACAGGGAAATCGCTACCTCCTATAATATCAGTGTAAAAACAGTTGATACCTATCGATCAAGAATATTAAAGAAACTGAGCTTAAGAAACAATGCTGAATTATCCAGGTATGCCATTCAAAACAAACTGGTGGAATTATAAATTAACGCTTCACTGATTCAAGCGGTCAAAATTAAAAAATATTTTATTTAAAGTGGCTTTGCATTGGTTCATTTCATCTGGCGGAACCCCCTGCTCTGCCTCCACTAGCAATTCTTCAACAACAGCAATCAAATCTGCTTTAAAATCTTTGGCTTTATTGGTCAGATAGACAAGTTTGCTTCGTTTATCATTCCTGTCCGGAATTCTTAACACAATATTCTTTTTTTCCAGAACATTCAAAAGCCTTGTAATGGCAGCCTTGTCTTTTACCGCTATATTGGAAAGCTCCTGCTGGGTCTGTCCATCTTTTCGATATAAATGAACAAGGATGCTCCATTGTTCATAGCTTACGTCAAATCCGGCATCTGAAAATTTTTTAGTCAGTCTTTTAATAATTGATCTGGATGTTCGACCCACTAAATATGCAATAGACGAATCAATAACTTTTTCAAATGTATTCATATTACTGCTTTTTATCTCACAATCGTTGATGATGCAACTAATTTTTCAATAATGAGAAAATAAAAAAATCACCCCTGACAAGAATAGGATGTCAGGGGTGATTCAATTTCTTTATAGAAAGTCTTCTATGCCGAAGTTTTCTTGAAAAAACCTTTTATAGTGCCAATCCAGATACCGCTGAGGAGCCAGGAATAAGCCCAGGTTCCAAACAGAATCAGAACAAATGC
>NZ_JAIOSW010000253.1 GCF_021107415.1 Desulfobacula sp. | reverse complement strand
TCCCCGGGGATGTGATTTTTAAACTCTACGATACGTTTGGGTTTCCTGTGGACATCATTGTCGATCATGTCAAAGAAATGGACATTGATCTTGATATAGACGGGTTTGACCAAGCCATGGCAGAACAAAAAGCAAGGTCCAGGTCCACTAAAAAATTTGCAGGTGTGGGTGTTGCCTACAAGGCACTTACATCAGAAGGGATAAAGACTTCTTTTGAAGGCTATGACAATATTGAAGGAAGATCTGATGTTCTCATCATTGTCCAGGATGACAAGGAAGTTACAACAGCCAGACAGGGCGATACCCTAGAAATTGTAACCGCTTCCACTGTTTTTTATGCTGAATCCGGAGGTCAGGCAGGAGATGCAGGAAGATTTGAAAATGAAATTTGCGTCATCACCATCACGGATACGGTAAAAGATCCCACAGGAATAGTCATCCATAAAGGTGTGGTTGAAAAAGGTGAGGCAAAAAAAGGGGATACATTTACACTTAAGGTGGATGCCCCAAAAAGACAAAATACAGCTGTGAACCATACGGCCACCCATATCCTTCATTCGGCCTTGAGAAAAGTCCTGGGGGATCATATTAAACAAGCAGGCTCCCTTGTGACGGACACAAGATTAAGATTTGATTTTACCCATTTTTCATCTATTTCTACAAAAGAACTTCAGGCCATTGAAAATGAGGTCAATTTAAGGATTCGTGAAAATCATCCAATTGAAACCAAAGAGATGGACATGGATGAGGCGGTTAAAGCCGGTGCCACCGCCCTGTTTGAAGAAAAATACGGGGATGTGGTAAGGGTGGTATCCCAGGGGACATTCTCCCGGGAGCTTTGCGGGGGAACCCATACAAAACAATCCGGTGATATCGGGCTGTTTAAAATCCTGTCAGAAGGCGGGATTGCCTCGGGCGTTCGAAGAATCGAAGCTGTAACCGGCCAGGCTGCCTTGGATTATGTTCACAAGGATCAGCATCTGATTGGTTCTTCAGCAACCCTGTTAAAAGGGGCCAAAGAGGATGTGGTCTTAAAAATTGAGGCAATAATAAAGGATAAGAAAATTCTTGAAAAAGAGTTGGAAGCCTTAAAAGCAAAAATGGCGTCAAAATCCATTGAAAATATTGATGATATTATCAGGGAAATCAACGGGGTCAAAGTGATTTCAAAACGGGTAGAGATTGAAAATCCTTCCCAGTTAAGAGATCTGGCTGATAAATTCAAGACAAAAATAGGTTCCGGAGTCGTCCTTCTTGGCGCTGAATCCAACGGGAAAGCCTTATTAATTTCTGTTGTGACCCAGGATTTGATAAAAGAGTATAAAGCAGGCGATATTGTAAAGAATGCTGCAAAAATAGTGGGCGGCGGCGGCGGTGGTCGTCCTGATATGGCCCAGGCCGGCGGTACAAAACCTGAAAACCTTGATAAGGCACTTGAATCAGTTTATAAAACAATGTCATGACCGCATATTTTATAAGACGATTGCTTTTAGTGATACCGACATTCATCGGTATCACTATTATGGTCTTTACCATCACTCGTTTTGTACCCGGAGGCCCCATTGAAAGGATCATCTCCGATACAAGGGCCATGCAGACAGGTCACGGCGGATCAGGCTCATCTTCCATGGGAGGCGCCGGCAGCGACCAGCCTCTTTCTGAAGAACAAATTCAAAAATTAAAAGAATACTACGGGTTTGATAAACCCATATTAACCAGCTATTTTATCTGGCTTACCAAAGTGTTGAGAGGAGATCTTGGCCAATCCACACGATATTATGATCCGGTCTGGGATATGATAAAAGAACGAATTCCCATCTCCCTTTATTTTGGTATCTTAAGTCTGATCATGATTTACGGAGTCTGCATTCCCCTTGGCATGGCAAAGGCCATCCGGCATAAAACAGGGTTTGATAATATTACATCCATCATTATTTTTACGGGTTATGCCATTCCCGGATGGGTGGCAGGCGTATTCATGCTGGTTTTGTTTGCATCCAATTTTGATTTGTTTCCTTTGGGAGGGCTTGTATCTGAATTGTTTGAAGAGATGAATCTGTTTGAAAAAATTATGGATATTGCCTGGCATACTGTTCTGCCCTTGTTTTCCTATGTCATTGGTTCTTTTACCGTGATGACGCTTTTGATGAAAAACACCCTGATGGACAATCTGTCTTCCGATTATGTCAGAACAGCTATTGCCAAAGGACTTCCCTTTAAAAAAGCCGTACTGAATCATGCCATGCAAAACAGCCTGATTCCCCTGGCAACCAGCTTTGGAAATAATATCTCCATTCTTTTAATGGGATCATTTTTGATTGAAAAAGTATTCAATATCAACGGCATGGGGCTTTTGGGATATGAATCCATCCTTGACAGGGATTACCCGGTGGTGATGGGTATCCTTGTTATCTCCTCTCTCTTGTTCATGATTGGTAATATTCTGTCCGATATCTGTGTTGCCTTTGTTGATCCCCGAGTGAGGTTTAAATGATGAGGTTTAAATGATATCGTTAAATCCTGTCACCATAAAAAAGATCAGGCGATTTGCCTCCATTAAAAGAGGATTCTGGTCATTTATTATTCTTTTTGTGATGATTTTCATCTCATTTTTTGCCGAGGCATTTATCAATTCAAGGGCATTGATAGTCTATTATAACGGCAAATTTTATTTGCCGACCTATACAAGGATGATCCCGGGTTCTGTCTTTAACCTTGGCTATGACTATGAAACCAACTACAGGGATCTTAAAAAGAAATTTCAAAAATCTGAAAAAAATATAGAAGCATCATCCAATTTTATCATCATGCCGCCGGTTCCCTATAACCCTTATGAGAATGATCTAAAAGTCAATTCTTATCCACCGTTTCCCCCCTCATTTAAAGAAAAACATTTTTTGGGAACCGATAATGTGGGCAGGGATATTCTTGCCCGCCTTGTCTATGGGTTCAGGACCGCCATTATTTTTTCTTTTGTCCTTTTGATCATGAATTATAGCGTCGGTATCACCATTGGCTGTTCCATGGGATATTTTGGAGGCAAATTTGATCTGTTCTTCCAGCGGATCATCGAAATCTGGAATAACGTCCCGTTTTTATATGTGATCATTATTATTGCCTCCATTGTGATTCCCAGTTTCATGATTCTGCTGTTGATCATGGCATTTTTCGGGTGGATCGGCATCACCTGGGTCATGCGAACCATGACCTATAAGGAAAAAGAAAGGGAATATATCCTGGCGGTGCGTTCTCTTGGAGCATCCCATGCCAGAATTATATTTAAACACATTATCCCCAACACTATTTCCGTGATTGTGACCTATGCGCCCTTTGCCATTTCAGGGGGGATAGTTGCTTTAACCTCCCTTGATTATCTGGGGTTTGGCCTGCCTGCTCCAACACCTTCCTGGGGGGAATTGTTGTCCCAGGGCTGGCAGAACATGGATGCCTGGTGGATTGTCTCTTCAGTCGTAGCAGCTCTTGTAACAACCCTTATGACGGTCACCTTTATCGGTGAAGGCATAAGAGAAGCCTTTGATCCGAAACTGCACACTATTTATGAGTGAACATGTTCTAAATGTTCAATTATACACTTTTTTTAGGTATTAGTTCTCCCTCCCTGTTCTTTTTTATAAGCCTTTGAAGCTTTTCGACTCGGGATAATTGTTTTCAAAAAAATGTATTCTTTCTCAATAATATGAGGGACCATATAGATATAATCTTCAATATTTTTGATTCAGTTGCTGAATGGATAGTATGTAAAATTATTTCATGCCGGACTGCAGGGACAGGGATGCAAGATATTCAGGGCACATATCTTCTCCTTCAGGCCAGAACAGGCCGCCAAGGGGATCAATTCTTACCATGGAAAAATAACGGGGATAACGAAGCCGCCAGAATATATCACGATCGTGAATTTCTTTTTTCAGACTGATGATGGATTCAGTGGTATTATCCCATAAAAGTTCCAGGGAATAGTTGTCCGCAGGGGTTACTGATATAATTTTATCCCATGGTGTTTTAAGCGGAGAGCTCATTCCATTTCTCCATCAATTCTTCAGTGTTTACAAGTATCCACTCTTTGATTTTATTGTTTTGTTTTGGTGGCATCATGCCGGCAATGATTGAGCCGTCATCAACTCTGAATGATGCTGCATAATCGCCATATACTCCATGACAATGGGGGATACCATGATCACCCAGATACATATAAATTGAAATTCCAAAGAAAAAAGCAATTCGTGGAGTTGTTTAAACCTCAGTTTTTTTTTATTACAACAAGATTATATTATATCAAGCACTCACATTCAAGGCAAAACAGACAACAAGGACCGAAGATTACCTAATATAAATAATATGAGTTTTTTCATATTGTGAAAAATATATACCAAATGTGGAAAAAAAGTTCCTAAAATTAGGAACTTTTTTTCATAATAAAAATAAAAACTTGTATATCTTCACAATAGTAAAATAAAGAAATATATTATAAATTCAAGGATTTATTGTTATTATTGACATAATGGTTTCAGGGTACGACTATTGCGGTTAGGTGTAAGTACCGGGAGAATGAATGGTTCAATCATAATATAGGGAGGTGGATTGTTGGAAATCAGATTGTTTAAAAAAAAATTAAGTCAGAAATATTCTGTTTTACAGTTTGTAAGGGTCTGGGGGGTGATTTTAGTCCTCCTTTTTTTACTGCCGGTTTATGGCAGCGCATTCCAATGGCCGGATACGGGCCAGGATAGATACTATGACGATGGCGGGGAACTGCTGGAATGTCCGGCACCCACCCATCCATGGTATGGCCAGGATTCCCAGTACACAGGGGACAGGTCTTATACCAAACTGGACGAAAACGGCAATGCCCTGCCCGATGAGGCCGGCAACTGGAAGGCAGTGCGGGACAATGTCACGGGTCTGGTATGGGAAATGAAGACCACAGACCACCAGACGACTTATTACTGGTGTGATCCTGATCCCGAGACCAACGGGGGAAATGCAGGCACCTGCGACAGTCCCAATACCCATGAATTTATAGCCTATTTGAACACTATGACCTATGGCGGGAGAACCGACTGGCGTCTTCCCACTGTAAAAGAACTGTCAACTCTTTTGGACATGAGCAAAACCATTGCACCGTTAATTAATACAGATTATTTCCCCATGACTGTTTCCAGCGTATACTGGTCGTCTTCTACCTATAAGACTAGTACTGGCTACGCGTGGCGCGTGGGTTTCAGTAATGGTGGCGTGAACCACCGCCTTAAGTCACTTAAGTATTATGTGCGGGCGGTCAGCTCCGGACAGTGATGGGTGATTTGGTGATTGGGTAATTTGGATCTTTAATTCTATAAAGGGATGAAAAAAATGGCACGTTATGAACATCTTCCAGTGTATCGAAAAGCCATGGAGCTTGCCGTCTATCTCCAGAATACAGTCAGGAATTTCAGCCGATATAATAAATATACCATCGGCACTGACTTAAGGGATCTTTCCCGGAAGGTGATCCAGCTTGTGATACGCGCCAACTCGGCAAGAGACCGGGAAAAAATACTTGAACAACTGGTGGAGACCTGTGACATGCTCAAATCCATGCTGGTGTTCGCCATGGAGGCTAAAACGTTTCAAAATTTTAAAAGCTTTCAGCACGCCGCAGGTCTTGCCACAATTTTATGCAGACAGAGCGAGGGATGGTTGAAAAGTACCAGGGGCCGGAACCTGAAACATTCAAAATATTTGAAAGTTTCAGGGCGTGCCAATACACACTGTGCGCCTCCTCCGCCCGGAAACCGGGCATGATAATTCAGGAAGTGGGGCAACCTGCGACCGGTGGGCTGTAAAAGGCTGTGAAGTGGGGAGGTAAGGTTAGCCGTGGGCGTATACTGGTCGTCTTCTACCAATAAGAATAATACTGACAACGCGTGGAACGTGAATTTCAATAATGGTAACGTGAACAACAACAATAAGTCAAATAAGTATTATGTGCGGGCGGTCAGCTCCGGAAAGTGTGACCTGTTTTTTTTTGCCTCGATTTACAAGGCGTATCTGGACTGCCGGAGGCGGAAAAGGAGTACCATCAATGCCATGAGGTTTGAATCGGACTTGCTTGAAAATCTGTTTAACCTTGCGCAAGAGGTACAACAGGGTATATATCAGCCATCCCGCTCTGTCTGTTTTGTGACCACAACCCCCAAGTGCCGAGAGATTTTTGCTGCTGATTTCAAAGACAGGGTGGTGCATCACCTCCTGGTGCGGGAACTTGAAAAGATCTGGGAGCCCTGGTTTGTTTTTGACAGTTATGCTTCCAGAAAGGACAAAGGTATCCACAGTGCGGTTAAAAGACTTGGAAAATTCATGAATCAGTCATCTTGCAGCAGAAAGAAAAAAGCATGGTTTCTCCAGATGGACATACGTTCTTTTTTCATGAGTATTGATAAGGACATCCTTTTTCGCATACTGGAAAAAGGAATCCAAAAAAAAATGCACCCCATGGCGGATGCTCTGTTATATTTGCTCCACAGGATAGTTTTTCATGACTGCACCAGGGATTATTATTTCAAGGGGGATAAAAAAAAGCGTGACATGGTTCCTGCTCACAAATCACTTTTCAAAGTTGAAACTGGAATGGGGCTGCCCATTGGGAACCTCACGTCCCAGTTTTTTGCCAATGTGTATCTCAACGAGCTTGACCAGTACATAAAACATGACCTGAAATGCCGTTATTATATCAGATATGTGGATGATTTTATCCTGGTTTCTGAAAACAGGGAAAGACTTGTAGAATGGCGGAAAAAGATCGATTTTTTTTTAAGATCATCGCTTTTATTGACCTTGAAACAGGACAAAGGACCGATTCCTGTATCAAACGGGGCCGATTTCCTCGGGTATATTGTCAGGCCGGATTATCTGCTGGTCAGAAACAGGGTCGTTGGCAACCTGAAACTGAAAATTATTTTATTCAAAAATATACTGGTAAAAGAGACAAGGCTGGATCACTGCAGGGTTGCCGTGTTTAACATGGATGATCAGCTTGTTCAAAATCTTTTCCAGACTATTGCTTCTTATATGGGGCATTTTAAGCATGCTTCCTCTTTCCGGCTGGTCACAGAACTGATGAAAAAAAATGACTGGCTCAATGAATATTTTTATTTTTCAAAGGGCAGAATACATAAAAAATATAATATAAAAAAGGTATTTTTGAGTGTCAGGGCACAGCATGCTTATTTTAGAAGCCTGTTCAAAGATAGCATCATTTTTTTTAAGGTAGGGAAATTTTATGAATTTTATGGGAATGATGCCCTTTCTGCTGGTTCGTTGCTCAAGTTGAGGGTAATGGAAAATCACAGACGAAAAATCAAATATATGTCCGGCTTCCCCGTTGCCATGGTAAATCAGTATTGCAAAAAAATGCTTTCTCAGGGAAAAGATGTGGTAGTTATCAATGAAACGCATCGTGCCGGGCACTTTATCAGGGAGCGAAGCATAAAAAACTTATACAGGATTATGCCTTGTGAAGAAAGGGCGGCAGCATGAAACCGATAAAAAGATCAATAAAGGACTGGTAACAGATGCGCATAAGACATTTTACAGCAGGAATGGTTTTCTTTCTGATTTTGGCAGGACAATGCCTGGCCGGATATATTGACAATGGCGACGGCACCATTACCGATACGGATACCGGTCTTGTCTGGTTGAATCAGACCCTGGGCTCCATGTCATTTTCCCAGGCGTTAAATCTTTGCGAGACCGGCACCTGGGGCAATCATAATGACTGGCGGCTGCCGGACCGCAATGCACTGCAGTCTATTGTAGACTATTCAGCTTATGATCCTGCCATAGTGCATTCTGTTTTTGCAGGGACTGTTTCCAGTGGTTACTGGAGTTCGACCATCAATATGTCAGATCCCTCGCGGGCCTGGTATGTGAATTTTCAAAACGGTGTAGTGTCCTATAACGAGGCAGGGACAAATTATTATGTCCGTCCGGTGCGCGGGGGGGATAGAACGATGATATCTGCCG
>NZ_JAIOSW010000457.1 GCF_021107415.1 Desulfobacula sp. | reverse complement strand
CAGTCTCAGAGAAAGCACGGGCTATTGGCGGCAGTGTACTGGAAGCCATTTTAAGAAAATACAATCATTGACCAGGTCATAAGTCTGGTCATGGACCAAATTATAGATCAAATTATAGATCTGGTGAGATGATAATCATTCAAAGGATTTAATCATGTTAACAAAAGCGTTTATCCCGTACAAAGGCTATTATTCAAGTCCTTTTTCCAAATGGCAGGGCAGTCTGGCCAATGAACATTCCATTGTTCTTGGATCTGAAACTGCTAAAAACTGGTTTAAAACAAAGGATATCAACCCTGATATCTTTGATTATCTGATTCTTGGCGCTACTGTGGGTCAGCCCTATATGTTTTACGGAGGACCCTGGACATCTGCTTTAACAGGTGCCCATAATATCCCTGGTTGTCTCGTCAGCCAGGCATGTTCAACCTCTACCACTGTTGTATTCCAGGCAGCCATGGGTATTGAGACAGGAACTTACAAACAGGTATTCACCCTGATGACCGACAGATGCTCCAACGGTCCCCACACCATCTGGCCCAATCCCAAAGGCCCCGGCGGGCAGGTAATTTCAGAAAACTGGGTCATGGATCAGTTCAACAATGATCCCTGGGCAAAAAATGCCATGATCCAGACTGCGGAAAATGTTGCCAAAGAAACAGGAGTAACAAGGGAACAATGTGATGAAGTGGCCTTACGGCGGTATGAGCAGTACACGGACAGTCTTGCCAATGACCGCGAATTCCAGAAAAAATACATGTTTCCAGTCACCATACGGATATCCAGAAAAAAAACCATACAGATGGATGCAGATGAAGGAATTATGCCCAGCACAAAAGAAGGCCTTGAAAAGCTTAGACCGGTACTGCCGGATGGTTCCCATACTTTCGGATCACAGACCCACCCTGCCGACGGTAACTGCGGTGTGATTGTCACCTCAAGAAAAAAAGCAGAAGAACTGAGCCAGGACAGCTCAAAGGATGCACAGATTGTTTCCTACGGGTTTTCAAGATCAAAAAAAGGGTTCATGGCCATGGCAGTGGTTCCTGCCGCCCAAATGGCCTTGGATAATGCCGGTATCTCCATCAAGGATGTTAAAGTGATCAAGACCCACAATCCCTTTGCCGCCAATGACATTTATCTGGCTGACCAGATGAATATTGATGTGCATTCCTTTAATAATTACGGGTCCTCCATGATCTTCGGCCATCCCCAGGCACCGACAGCAGGACGGCTGATCATTGAAGGCATTGAGGAACTGGCAGACAAGGGCGGTGGATATCTGCTCTTTACCGGGTGTGCTGCCGGAGATACAGGGGCTGCTCTGATATTGAAAATAGGTACTTAAAATATAATTCATACATTTTATATAATACAGGAGAAAAAACATGCGAGCATTGATAATAGGCGGAGTCGGCGGTATGGGTCAGGGCGTTGCCCGGGACCTGATAAAACAAGAACAGGTTACAGCTGTTACCTTAGCAGACTTGTATCCTGACCCTGAAAGACTGGCACCTAAACTGCGTGACAGTGAAAAAACAAGTCTCATCAAGATGGATGTAAACGATCACGACGTTATGGTGACTGCATTCAAAGAAACTGATGTGGTGATTAACTGTGCAGGCCCCTTTTACAAGACTGCCGTGCCTGTTGCAAAAGCGGCTGTTGAGGCAAAGGTAAACTATATTGATATTTGTGATGACTACGAAGGAACACAGATTCTTTTCAACTCTGACATTGATAAAATGGCAAAAGAAGCCGGCATCACGGTTCTCACCGGCATGGGATCAGATCCCGGAACCAACAATATTCTGGTTAAATGGTATGCAGACCGCCTGGACAAAGTTGATGATATTTACCTTTATTGGGTGGTCAGTATTGCAGAGCTTGCAGGAGCTGCCTGGGATCACAGTCTTCATATGACCCTTGGAAAAATCCCCCAGTATATTAATGGAGAACTGGTCCATGTGGAAGGCGGGACTGAAGAAACACCAGAACAATTTCTTGAACCCCTTGGCACCTGCCATGTCCGCTACGTAGGCCATCCCCAGCCTTTGACCCTGCCAAGATACATCAAAGGAGTTAAGAATGTAATCATCAAGGGAGCCCTTATCCCTTTATGGGTGGATGAACTGATACAAGAGCAGAAAAATACCGGTCTTTTAGGCACAGAACCCATTGATATCAAAGGAACCCAAGTCACCCCCTATGATATTGCATTAAAACTTTGGGAGACCATTCCTGAGGGAAGAGATAACGGCCCCCAGTCTTCGGGTCTTAAAGTCATTGTCAAAGGAGAAAGAAATGGTAAAAAAGTCACCTACACCGCCGACATGGTGGGCAGGATGGCTCCGGGAACAGGACTTCCCGCCTCCATCGCATCCCTTATGATGGATGCAGGCGATGTAACGGTAAAAGGTGTGGTGGCCCCGGAAGGCTGTATTGACCCTGCCAAATTCATTGGTACCTTTTTAAAGAGGGGGGCAAGAATCCATCAGACAGAAACCATTTCATCCATGTTTGAAATTTAGCACAGGAGACTTTCCATGAAAGAGACAAAAAGACTGAACATCACTAAGAGCCGGGAATTGTTTGAAGAAGCAACCACACTTATCCCAGGAGGGGTATTGGGTGCCAGAAAACCTGGCGATTTTATTGATGGAGAATACCCCATCTTTCTTGAAACAGGAAAAGGCGCGCATTTGATTGATGTTGACGGTAATAAATTTATTGATTTTCTCTGCGGATACGGCCCCATCATCCTGGGGTATCGTGAAGAAGAGGTGGATGAAGCCGTTTACAAACAAATAAAAGAGAAAGGATTTTGTTTTACCCTGACCCAGAAATTCCAGAACGAGCTTGCCAGAAAGTTGACCCGGATTATACCCTCTTCTGAAATGAGCATTTTTTTGAAAACCGGGTCCGATGCCACCACGGCCAGCATCCGTATTGCAAGAGCTCATACCGGCAGACTCAAGGTGATGCGCTGCGGTTACCATGGCTGGCATGACTGGTGTATTGAGATGAAAGGCGGCATTCCGGCAAAATTCTATGAAGATGTCTATGAATTTCAATACAATAAACTTGACCAGCTTGAAAAACTTATGAAAACCCACGGGGATGATACCGCTGCTATTATCATGACACCTTTTGGGCATCCCAATCATCAAAAGATGCAGACACCGAAACCGGGATTTCTTGAAGGAGTAAGAAAGATTGCAGACAAATATGGTGCAGTCCTTATCTATGATGAAATCCGTACCTGCTTCAGACTTAGAATGGGCGGTGCCCAGGAACTCTATGGTGTCACTCCGGATTTGACTGTCCTTGGAAAAGCCATGGGCAATGGCTATCCCATCTCTGTTGTGACCGGAAAAAAAGATGTCATGATGGCGGCTGAATCAAAGTTGTTTATTTCTTCTACATTCTTCCCAAACAGCGAAGCCTTTGTTGCAGCCCTTAAAACCATAGAAATCATGGAACGGGACAATGTGCTGGACAATATCTGGGAAAAAGGCGAACGGTTCATGAAAAATATCCAGGCTCTGATTGACAAACATGATGTGGGTGCCGAGCTGACCGGTGTGGCTCCCATGTTCTACATCACCTTTAAAAAAGATGAAACAGGTGCATACAAAGGCAAGCGCAAAGATTTTTACACCCAGCTCATCCGAAAAGGATTCTTTTTCACCCCTTTTCACCATGCCTATATCAGCTACAGGCACACCGAAGAAGACCTGGATCTGACCCTAACCGCCATTGATGAAACCTTGGCCTTTGTAAAGGATAAGTATCAATAAAAAAACGAAACCTGCCCTGGTTCTCAGGGCAGGTTTAAAATACAAATTTAATAATGATATCTTAATTGAGCAATTAGGATGGAGTCGTTTTCAATTTTATAAACGATCCGATGCTCATTATTTATTCTTCTTGACCAATATCCAGAAAGGTTGTGTTTCAGTGGCTCCGGTTTGCCAAGTCCTTCAAATTTATTCCTTTGAATATCTTTGATAAGATTATTCACACGTTTTAATTTTTTCCTGTCGTTTTTTTGCATATATAAATAATCATCCCAAGCATTCTCAGCAAATATAAGCTTCATTCAATAAGTTCTCTTTCTCTACCCTTGCCTGCATTTAGCTCTTCAATTGAATTTATCAACCTTTTTGCATTTTTAGGACTTTGCATGAGATAAGCTGTTTCATTCAATGATTCATAGTCATCAAGAGACATCATTATTACTGCTTCATTGTTTTTGCGAGTAACAATAATGGGAACATGATCATCACAAACTTGTTTCATGGTACTGGCCAGATTATTTCTTGCTGTTGTATATGAGATAACGCGCATAGAGCACCTCTGAAAAATTTTATAAGTTGTACATGTACAATATAATGTACGGCTTGAAATATGTCAACCTTTGGTAAAAAAGTTGCTTCCAAACAAATGTGGAACTTTGTCACCACGGAACAAACGAATCAAAAATTTACCGTCACCAAGGTATGAGTGGATTATTCCAATCAAAAAACATAATATACCGGCTATTTAAAGTACTGTTTGAATTCTTCACTGGGTTCTCTGTCAGAGGGAAAGGGCAAGTCTCTCAAGCGCCTCCCCGACTGGCGGAGCTAATTCTATGAATTTTTCTAGTTTTTCACATTTGTATTCACTGCAGGCAGCACAATGCGGGGTAATTTTTTCAATATTGCATTTTCGTATTTCACAAATATTTTCAGTAAAGAAGAATTGAATGCCGTCAGATTTACAACCATTACAATTGATTTGCTCCGGCTTTACCTCTGTGTTGTATTGAACAGTCCATTTCTTTGCGACCTCTTCACGCTTTTCTTCACTGTCTGCTTGTGTGGCTAAATATCCTTCACACTTTGAGCAATCCATTCCACAGTATGCGATCATTTCGTTGTCTCCTTGTTTTTTGCCAATGTTCTTTTTCTTTCGTCGGTATAATACCACCACTTTTGGGGAGGCGCTCCTTCCATATATTTTACTGCCGCTATAAATGTGTCAGATAGGCAAGGGTCAAACTTCTTACCCATTATCGTGCATAAGTCCGCATACATTGAGTAAGGATTTTGACCAATTAATTCAAAGGGAGTATTGATTCCTAAAATATTTAGATATCGGATCGTGGCAGAGCCAACATTTGGGATCTTTCTTAAATCTTCAATTTCTACTCTGCTCTTCATTCCTGTTTTCCTCTGCCGAATGCGTGAGTTGACCAGTAAGTTTGCCTTGATAATAAAAAAATATTATTATCAAGTAAAATTTCTTTAACTTAATTTTTAACCATGGGGCTAAAAAATGTCAAGAGAGGGGGGGGATAAAACCTTGCTTGATCAGGTGTGCGATGTAATGAGAGTAAAACATTACTCAATACACACTAAATGAGCTTATTGTAATTGAATTGACAACGACTATGATTTCTCCCTGATGGCTTCCATCTGGCATCTACCCCGGCATAAAGCAAGGCGGTTTCTTGCCGTCGCCTTTAATGTCGCTGTGATGCGCCATTATAGAAGGAAAATTTTATAACATTGAACTCACAACCATCAATGCAGGTACCACAAAGAATGCATTCACTATTTTCCATTTTATTAGTCTTTACCATCTCTTCAACAGGAAGACTCATTGGGCAGTTTTGGGTACATGTATGACAATGGTTGCATTTCTCATAATCCGATTTTAGTTGAAGTGAAGCCCACTTGAATCTATTTCTTATTTTTCTTCCTAATATCATAAATGGGGCCATCCAACATAAATGATGACAGAATGATCTTCTCCCAAAAATAAAAGCTGGTAATACTATCAGAAAGAGAAGAACACAAAGATAAGCTATAAGAGCGCTTACATCGCCTATAGAAAACCCGTATTTAGTCAGGTATAAAAAATCTATTTTTTCATAACCACCGCGTCTGATAGCTAACAGAGCAATAGCACTGATCCACGGAACCCAAATTATCCATTTAATATAATTGCCCTTTGTTACTTTTTTATCCCTTGCTAAAAAAATTGCCTCCTGACACCCCGCACCAGGACAAACCCATCCACAGTATGCCCTGCCAAGAACGAGAGCGCTTATAAACATAAGCAAGAACATAATAAAACTACCATTTATAATACCATTCATAGTGGATTGAATGATAACAACAGGTGACAGATAATAGAAAATTGCAGGAAATAAGAAAAACGAAAATAGAATTATTCCTTTTCTTAATTTTTGTCTGGTATTCATTTTTTCTCCTGTTAAAAGATTTTAGTTGTGGATTATTTTTGGTTTATAGTATCCCACGCTCCTTTGATATCTTTATCTTCATTTCAATAATATTCTTAGGTGGTGGACTAATCTCGGGCTTACTCACCAGCGATATTGCTTCCACCGGACACGTGGTAACGCAAAGAGCGCAGCCAATGCACTGCGCCGCATCAACCTCACAATATTCATCATTCTCCTTGATGGCTTCCATCTGGCATCTATCTG
>NZ_JAIOSW010000118.1 GCF_021107415.1 Desulfobacula sp. | reverse complement strand
TCCTTGATAATAGGCCCCCAATCTTCAAAATAACCTCGATAAAAAGCCTGAGGTTCTGTGTTCGGAGAGGCTATAGAGCTATGGACATATTCAGACTCATGTTCTAAGAAGGCAATTAAACTTTCAGTAGGTTTTAAATCCTCAATATTAACCTGAAATCTTTCATAAATTGGTTTATCGACTTCAACTCTAAATCGTGAAAGTTTCCTATCATTTTCAGAAATTTGTTGGTCGACCTTTTTAATAAAATTTTCATATCCCATTTTGATTGGAGTTATTTTTCGGGCTTCCCAGTAACGAACTTCTGCTTCTGTTACACCAGGTCTTACAAGATATGATCGAGGTTTCCCATCTTTTAAATTTTCGAGCTCTTTAAGAACTGTCCGAATATTGATATCTTGATTATTATAACCTACAAAAAGAATACAAAAATCGGAGGCTAATTCTTTTAATTTTGAAAATAGTCTTTCTCGATTGTGAAGGTGATCAATATACTGCTCAGTTGATAAAATTAAAGGTAAATTCTCGTCGTTAATATGTGAAATACAACCATGTAACTTATAATAAGGGACTGTATTCTCCGATTTGAAAATTTGTTGCTGAGGTGTGTTCCTATAAACAGCAGATAAATCTTGAATGGCTTTATCATTTTTATAGTAGGATCTTTCTACAATTAAGTCGTAATTTGTTGTAAAGATTGCTTTCCAAGGCAAAGAAGCAAATAAATAATGCGATTCATTTGGAAAAAAATTCTCAAATATTTCAAAAATATAAGATTGGACCTCAAAAAGATTTGCTTCACTGATAGCAAGATCTGCTACGAATGCAAGAGGAGACCCTTTATGTGAACCATTAAGGAATTTGTCAGAGATTTTGTCTGCCAAATCAGGACCTAATGGAGCTTTTCTCTCTTCAGGGTGTTTTGCATTGTAGAGGTAGCCAGAACCAAGAAAGAGAACGATATTTTTTTTTGCGATATTTTCGATAAGAAGTGGAGGTATTTCATTCATTTTAAAACCCTTCCATTTAGATTGTTTAATCTTTCCTTATACATTGAAAACAATTATTGCAAGTTTTTCTTTACCATGCTGAAATGTAGCGTTTAAGAAAAAAACGGCTCAAGTATTATTCTCCCAAATTCAGAACTCCTGACATAAGCATTGACCATTAAAAAAATGTTCAATACTTTTAGGCAGTTGAAAATTACCAATCAGACTGAATACGTATTTTAGAATGCACGCAATTTGCTAACAAAAAGAAAGCTGTTTCAATGTTTATAGGCTTCTCAAGCCCTTTACATAAGGTTTATTTATGTTTTAGCTGCATTCAGATATAACAGATGTCAGGAGTTCTGAAATTAGAATTGTCAGGATACTTTCAATATCAACAATACAATTTCTAATCTTGATTTTGTTTTGTGATATCAGGCAAGCCGAAAAGGAAGGGTTTTAAAAGACCAGACTTCTGGCTATTATCTGGGTCATTCAAGTACCAAAAAATACCCCAGACTATCCTCTGAAGTCCGCATTTTATTTAAAAGCATTCTACCACAACATACAGTTTCCGAATTTCTTTTATTCCCAGCTGCCATAGTAAATTTATCGGAGACTTGCATTAACACAACGTAAATCTTTTATATTAAAAATAATCCTTATGGAAGAAATTTTGAGAATTTAAAAGCTATTTTTTGCCGGATAGAAGCTTTGTTAATTAAATTGATCCTAAATATTATATTCCTGGCATGGTGAATAGTTCAGGTTGGTTCGGCTTTACGGAGCATTTTGGAACATCTTGCTACAGGCTCTGTCCGGCGGAACGTTAAGTGGTGGGAATTGTTTGAACGCAGCGAGTTTTTCCACCACAAGTGAAGTCAGACATAGAGCCTGTCAAAACGTTCCATCCAGCGAAGGAGAGGTGAACCAACCTGAACGGATAGGTGGCTGTGTTTTAAAAAAATACTTGCGATTACCCTGTGATTTTACGCTTATTTCTTGACATTTTACCGGTTTGGCCTTAAAAAGAAAAGTTCAGCTATTGAATATCAACTGATCCGAGTACCGGAGGAATAATGGATTATAAGAAAACTTTGAATTTGCCTTCAACAAAATTTGCCATGAAGGCCAATCTGCCGCAACGCGAACCCCAGCAGTTAAAGGAATGGGAAGAAAAAAAAATCTATGAGAAATTAAGAGAACAATCCAAAGACAGGAAACCTTTTATTCTCCATGACGGCCCTCCGTATGCAAATGGTCATTTGCACATGGGACATGCCATCAATAAAATTTTAAAAGACATTATCATAAGATCCAGACAGATGGCCGGGTTTAATGCCCCATATGTTCCGGGCTGGGATTGTCACGGACTTCCCATTGAACATAATGTGGACAAAAAACTGGGTAAAAAGAAAAAAGAAATGACAAACGTTCAGGTTCGAAAGGCATGCAGATCTTATGCTGCCAAGTTTGTCAAGATTCAAAAAGAGGAGTTTCAACGGTTTGGTGTCATGGGTGAATGGGATGAGCCTTATCTGACAATGAATTACCCCTATGAAGCCAGGATTGCCAAAGAGTGCGGAGAGTTTGCACTTGCAGGAGATATGTTTCTGGGCAAAAAACCCATTTACTGGTGTTGCAGCTGCCAGACCGCCCTGGCAGAGGCCGAAATTGAATATCATGATCATACTTCTCCATCCATTTTTGTTAAATTTCCGGTTAAAGATGATCTGTCCGATATTCTGCCGGATGTTGCAGAAGATATTTTTGTTGTGATCTGGACCACAACTCCCTGGACTATCCCGGCAAATTTAGGTATCTGTCTTCACCCGGATTTTGTTTATGTGGCAGTTAAAACGCAACATCAAGGCGTCTTGATTGTTGCCAAAGATCTGGCAGACCAAGTGATGAAAGAGTTTGGAATTGAAAATTATACAATTATCAAAGAATTTTCATCAAGGGATCTTGAAAATAAAAAATGTAAACACCCGATCTATGACAGGGATTCTTTGATTATTTTAGGAGACCATGTCACACTTGAAGCCGGTACCGGATGTGTTCATACAGCACCCGGGCATGGTACGGATGACCATATTGTGGGTGAAAAGTACGGCCTGGAATGTTATTCACCACTTGAAGATAATGGTGTGTTTTCAAAGGATGTAGAGTTCTTTGGCGGTGAATTTATTTTTAAGGCCAATAAAAGTATTAATGAGAAGCTGGAAAGTTTAAATCTTTTATTAAAAAATGAAAACCTGTCCCACTCTTATCCCCATTGCTGGCGGTGTAAAAAACCGGTTATATACAGGGCAACGCCCCAATGGTTTATCTCCATGGACAAAGAGGGACTCCGGCAAAAAAGCCTTGATGAAATTAATAATGTCCAGTGGATTCCGTCATGGGGGCAAGAAAGAATTTACGCTATGATAGAAAACCGCCCTGACTGGTGTCTGTCAAGGCAACGTTCCTGGGGTGTTCCCATTCCTGTTTTTCATTGCAAAGAGTGTAAGGAGGTCTATGTCACACGGGAATCTGTTGACAAAATTCATGAATTGTTTTTTGAGCATTCCTCTGATATCTGGTTTGACAAAGATGCAGCATTCCTGATGCCCAAAGGCGCCAAATGTGAGAAATGCGGATCAACCGATTTTACAAAGGACCATAATATCCTTGATGTATGGTTTGATTCAGGTGTGAGTCATGCAGCGGTTCTGGATGAAAGAGAAGGCCTTTTCCGGCCTGCAGACCTTTACCTTGAGGGCAGTGACCAGCACAGGGGATGGTTCCACTCATCCTTGTTGACGGGTGTCGGAAGAACAGGAAGCGCTCCATATAAAGCCGTTCTCACCCACGGGTTTGTTGTGGATGAAAACGGAAGGAAAATGTCAAAATCTGTGGGAAATGTTGTGGCACCCGAATCTGTGATTAAACAGTATGGCGCCGATGTCTTAAGGCTTTGGGCAGCTTCGGCTGACTATAAGGGTGATATCAGCATCTCCAATAATATTATTAAACAATTGTCGGATGCATACCGGCGTATCAGAAATACCTGCAGGTTTATGCTGGGCAATTTTTCAGATTTTGATGTTACAAAGGATCTAAGATCCATCAAAGAGATGTCCGAGCTTGACAGGTTCATCCTTCACAGGCTTCATCATGTGGTAAATCGCTCACTGACTTCCTACGACAAATATGAATTTCATACTATTTATCATACGTTGCATAATTTTTGTGTTGTGGATCTGTCCTCTTTTTATCTGGATATTATCAAGGACAGACTCTATACATCTCCTGCTACAGATCCATTGCGCCGGGATGCCCAGACAGTCATGTTTACCATTCTGGATGCTGTTGTAAAGATCATGGCGCCGATTCTGCCGTTTACAGCAGATGAAATTTATCGTCATATGCCCGAAAATTCAAATCAAAAAGAGAGCATTCATCTTGATTCCATGGTTGAGCTGAACGATGAATGGGAAGACAAAGATCTGGCTGAAAAATGGGAGAATATCAGAAGCCTTAGGGGTGAAGTTACAAAAGCCCTGGAAGAAGCAAGGATTGAAAAATTGATCGGTCATCCTTTGGATGCAGCCCTTGAAATCAAACTGCCGGATACCCAACTTAAAGCCCAGGTTCAGAATTTAAGTGAAAATATCAATGATATCTTTATTGTATCAAGTGTTGTGATTGTGGATACACTTGATGATACAGCTTATCAGGGCAAAGAGATTGAAGGACTTGCTATAAAAGTACATAAAGCTATAGGTGAGAAGTGTGAAAGATGCTGGCGGTTTGATACCACCATTGGTTATGATGCCGAGCATCCGACAACCTGTAAACGGTGTGCAAATGCTTTAAAAAAGATATTGTAACCTAAAGGTCACACGTAACCTGAAGGTCACACGTAACCATAAAGGTCACACGTAAATTGAAAAAAATATGGCTTAGATTAATTCTGGTCAGCGGATGCGTCATTCTCGCTGACCAGATCACCAAATATATTATCAAAATAAATTTGGCATTATATGATAATATTATTGTGATAGAAAAATTTTTTAATATTACTCATATCCTTAATCCGGGTGGTGCTTTTGGCTTTTTTGCTTCAGGGTCCCTTGAACTCAGAAGATTTATTTTTCTATTCATGTCATCTGTGGTTGCCCTTTTTGTTTTGTGGTTTTACAAAAGATGCGCTGCAGACTTTATCGTTCTCTCCTATGGACTGGCCTTGATTTTTGGTGGTGCCATGGGAAACCTGATTGACAGATTCAGATATGGCAAGGTTGTGGATTTTCTTGATTTTTATATAGGTTCTGCCCATTGGCCGGCATTCAATGTCGCTGACAGTGCTATCAGCATTGGAATGGGCATATTGATCTTTCATATTTTGTTTAAGAAAATTCCTGAATTTTAAATAGGAGCATATGTATCCTATACTCTTACATATCGGCAGTTTTAATCTTTACACCTATGGCCTTTTTGTTGCCTTGGGATTTATGACGGCAATCTGGGTTTCTAATATAATGGCAAAATCCCATGGTATACCCCCCGAGACCATTACAGATATCTTTTTTGTCATATTGCTGTCAGCCCTTTTAGGCGCACGACTTTTATATGTATTGATCAATTTTGACGGCTTTAAAAATAATCTGCTGGACATTTTTAAGATCTGGAACGGGGGGCTGGTTTTTTTCGGTGGATTTATTGCTGCTGTTTTATCTACGGCTATTTACCTGAAATTGAAAAACCTCAATATCTGGAAAACCGCTGATATTCTGGCCCCCGGCGTTGCCTTAGGTCATGCTGTGGGAAGAATCGGCTGTTTTTTTGCTGGCTGCTGTTATGGAAAAGAATGTGACTTGCCCATTGCAGTAAAGTTTACTCACCCTGAAACCCTGGCACCCATAGGGGTTTATCTGCATCCGACTCAGATTTATTCGGTATTTTCCAACCTGGTTCTATTTTTTATTCTCTTATGGATTCAAAAAAGAAAGAGCTTTAATGGCATGGTCTTTTTAAGCTATATCATGCTCTATTCATTGTTCAGATCTATTATTGAATTTTTCCGGGGAGATTTCCGGGGAGATTTCTTTTTTGAGTTTATCTCCCTGTCACAGGGAATCGGGATGATGGTTTCTCTGATTGCCTTTATCCTTTTAATCAAATTTTCAAGACCTTTCTATGGCAAAAAATAACGTTAAATATAATCAATTAAACTCATTTCTAAAATCTGTTCAAAAAAATGATATTCCGGGTTTGATCCTGATTTTTGGTGAGTCGTATCTGTTAAAACATGCTTTTAAAACCATATCTTCCTTTTTGCTTGGAAACGATAATAATAAACAATTTGCCCTTGATACCCTTGAAGGCGGTTCTGTTTCCATGGGAGATATCATTGAACAGGTCTCCACCTTTTCATTCCTTGTTTCCAAAAAAATTGTGGCAGTTAAAAATGCCCCTTTGTTCCAAACACAGCAGGGCAGTCAGGAAATCAGTTTTTCACAATCAGATTTTGACCATCTCATTGATTTTATAGAAAAAGGTATTCCGCCAAATCATTCTCTTATCTTCACAACAAATCTAATCGATAAAAGAAAAAAAATATACAAGGCCATAGCAAACAAAGGATTAATCATAGACTGCTCTGTTGCCACAGGGGCAAGAAAAGCAGATCTGGATGAACAAAGAGCCGTATTGCAGAGCCTTGCGGGTAAGATCCTGTCAAACTCTAAAAAAAAAATAGATAATCAGGCCTTTCATGCCCTGGTGGATTTGACAGGATTTAATCTTCACCTTTTTTCGCAGAATATAGAAAAGCTTATTGCTTATTGCGGAAAAAATGAGCTAATTTCAATAGCAGATGTAAAAACTGTTATTGTAAGGGATAAAAAAGATCCCATTTTTAACTTAACCAATGCCTTTATGGCCAAAGACGTTAAAAACGCTCTTTTTTATTTAAATTCACTTTTCACCGAAGGGTTTCATCCCCTTCAGATATTAAAATCATTTGAAAATCAAATTCGAAAACTGATCCTGGTAAAATGTTTTACCGAACAATTTTATCAAAATAATACCCATATCAGTCTGAAAAGAATCAGCTTCAATTTATTCAAGCAATCTGTACTCCCAAAGATCATTGATCATGATGAACAGACAAAAACAGATAGTCAAGGACAGGATGAATATCTATCAAAGAAAAGTTCAAAGAAAAAAATAAACAAGTCAAATGACCTTCTCCTTGCACCCAATCCTAAAAATGCATATCCTGTATTTCAGATATTTCAAAAATCTGAAAATTTTTCATTAAATGAGCTGAGTCAATCATTAATTTTTCTAAGCGATCTGGATTACAGGCTAAAGTCTTCATCTTTTGATGCAAAGACGGTCATAGAAAATTTTATCATCAATACCTGTAGTAAAGGAGGGTTTGTGTATGCCGAGAAAAACAAAAATCGTCGCCACTATTTCTAGTTTAAACTGTTCTTCTGAATTTATCGGAAGACTTTATAAGGCAGGTATGAATGTTGTCCGGCTGAACACTGCCCACATGACACATGATGATGCCCGGCAGGTGATCGAAAATACAAGGCAGGTGTCTGATAAAATAGGGATTCTCCTGGACACCAAAGGTCCTGAGATCAGAACCTGTGATAATGATGAACCCCTGTCAGTAAAATATGGGGATACCATAAAATTCAAAGGGGCTCCGGAAGAAAAATCTCAGGGTGATGTTATTTGTGTCTCTTATGAGCATTTTGTCAGAGATGTTCCGGTTGGCAGTTCCATATTGATTGATGACGGTTATATTGCCCTTGCTGTCATGGAAAAAGATGATGAGTATTTAAGCTGCTACGTAGAAAACGATGGGATTATTAATGCCAGAAAAAGTATTAATATCCCTTCTGTTCACGTAACACTTCCTGCTTTGAGTAAAAAAGACAAAGGGTTTATTGAGTTTGCTGCAGACAATAACCTGGATTTTATTGCCCATTCTTTTGTAAGAAACGAAAATGATGTTAAAGCTGTTCAAAAGATATTGGATAAAAAAAAATCTTCCATAAAAATCATTGCAAAAATTGAAAATTCCCAAGGGGTTGAAAATTTGTATAAAATTCTTGATTATGCCTATGGGGTAATGATTGCAAGAGGCGATCTATCAGTTGAAATTCCCACAGAACAGATCCCATTGATCCAAAAACAGATTGTTCAGACCTGTATTGAAAAAAGAAAACCGGTCATTGTTGCCACCCAGATGCTGCATTCTATGATAAAATCACCAAGGCCGACCAGGGCAGAGGTGTCAGATGTCGCCAATGCCTGTCTGGATCATACAGATGCTCTTATGCTTTCCGGGGAAACAGCTAATGGAAAATATCCTGAGATGGCTGTCAGAATCATGTCAAAGATTGCCAAGGAAGTTGAAATAAAGAGGAGCAGTTTCATTAATGTTCCTTACTCTCGTGAAAATAAAATTACAGCCTATCTTGCCAAGGCAGCAGTTAAAGCCTCCTTAAGACTGAAAACCAAGGCCATTGTGGCTGATTCTCTAACAGGCAAATCAATTCTCGCCCTGGCAGCTTACAGGGGAGACAATCCCATATATGCCCAGGTATATGAAAAAGGTGTGGTGCGGCAATTATCCCTGACATATGGGGTGTTTGCAGACTATATTCCAATGGATATCACCGGTACGGAACCCTTAAATCAACCCATATGCCGGTTGTTAGATGATAAACAATTTAAAGAGGACGATGTGATTATTATTCTTGCAGGCAGCTTTGGCATTAAGCAGGGTGCGTCTTATATTGAAATCAGCACGGCAGGTAATTTTAAAGAAAAATGTAATTAGAACCTGACCAGATATCAGGAGTCAAATAGTTCCTGGGCATTATAGGAACTTCGAACAAAAGGCCCGGCAGCCACTTTTTGGAATCCGATATGTCTGGCTTTTCTTTCAAGCTGCTTAAACTCTACGGGAGAATAATATTTTTCAACTTTAAGATGGGCTTTTGTGGGCTGAAGATATTGACCAAGGGTGATGATATCACAACCATGATTGTATAAATCCGTCAGGGTCTGTTCAAGTTCTTCCACGGTTTCACCTAATCCCACCATGATACCCGATTTGACCGGCATTGAGGAGTCAATTGTATTTACAATCTGTAGAAGATCAAGAGATTGCTGATAGTTGGCTTCGGGTCGGGCTATTGGGTAAAGCGATGGAACCGTCTCAATATTATGGTTTAATACATCCGGGTTTGCAGATACAACTATCTTTAGCGCCTCGATATTCCCCTGAAAATCAGGAATCAAGACCTCGACTTTCGGATTATCCGGAAGCGTGGCCTTAATGGCTTTAATGGTCCCTGCAAAATGGGAAGCACCGCCATCTTCAAGATCATCTCTTGTAACGGAGGTCACCACAACATATTTTAGCTTTAAATTAAGAGCTGCTTTGGCAAGTCTCATGGGTTCATCAGGATCAACCGGTAAGGGACTGCCGCAAGCAATATTGCAAAACCTGCAGTTTCGTGTACACTCAGATCCTAAAATCATAAAGGTAGCTGTATTTTTGGAAAAACATTCAAACATATTCGGGCAATTGGCTTCCTGGCAGACCGTGTGCAGCCCGGCATTTGAAAGAAGGCTTCTCACCCGTTGATAATCTCCACCCTTGGGAAGGCTTTTTTTAAGCCATGGGGGCTTGCCTGGTTTTCTTTTTTTTTTAAGTTTCATTGTGCCTTCTTTTTTACAATTAGCCTGCAATCAATTTTTAATCGAATAATTAAATACAGATGAAAAATGATTTATAAAGGCATCTTTTATCCGGTCCATAGCCAGGTCATAATCGGGTAGATCATTATCAGACTGGTCATAATTATTTATATTGGATTTTTTTAATTCATTTTCAACGGAGGTTATGGATATATCGGTAAGTCCACAGGGATTGATCCATGAAAAGGGTTCAAGATCAGGATGAATATTCATGGCCAGGCCATGAAATGATATCCCTCGTTTGATTGATATCCCGACGCTTCCGATTTTTGAATTGCCAACCCAGATGCCATGATTTTTTGGGTTTCTGTCCGCGTCAATTTTAAAATCCATGGCAGTTCGTTTCATAATTTCTTCAAGACCATTGACAAAATCCTTTACACCGATTTTATTTTTTGCAAGATCAACAATAGGGTACATGACTGCCTGGCCAGGACAATGATAAGTAATATCACCGCCGCGATTCGTTTGAACAAGATCAATCTTTTTTAAACTTAAAAATTTTTTAGAAACCCCTAAATTTTCTTCTCCCCCTCTTTTTCCCAGGGTGAAAACAGATGGGTGCTCAACAAAGAGAATTCGGTCTTCAAGAATGGTTTGATCAATTTTTGATTGCAGGGTTTGGATCTGAAGGTCAAGCGCTCTTTTGTATTCTAAAAGACCCAGGTCTATAAATACAGCAGAGCGCTTAGGTCTGTTTAACCTCTGAGGCATGGTTTTCTTGCCGCAGTGACTTCATCAAGCCGTGTGACCTTTGTCAGAAGCGGTGCTTTTTTAAGCTTTTCAGGATCTTCCCCGGCTTCTTTTGCAATGGCCTTTACCGCATCAATGAATTGATCAATATCTTCTTTTGATTCTGTTTCAGTGGGTTCTACCATAAATGCGCCTTCTACAACCAGAGGGAAGTAGACTGTGGGAGGATGAAAACCATAGTCCAGAAGTCTTTTGGCCATATCCATTGTGGTAATGTGATGCTCTTTTTGGAATTCATCATTGAATACACATTCATGCATGCATGGCAGGTCATAGGGAAGATTAAGCGTACCTTTCAGGCTTTCCTTAACATAATTGGCATTGAGGACAGCAAGTTTACTGGCCTCAGAAAGTCCTTTAGCACCCATGGAAAGGATGTAGGAATAGGCTTTGATCATGACGCCGAAATGTCCGTAAAAGGTGTGAAGCCTGCCAATAGTATCCGGACAATCCGTAACAAACTTATAGGAATCCAATTCTTTTAAAATCCGTGGTATGGGTAAAAAGGGTTCAAGTGTTTTAACAACCGCAACCGGTCCTGATCCGGGTCCACCACCGCCATGGGGAGTAGAAAAGGTTTTATGGAGATTTAAATGAAGAACATCAATTCCGAGTTCTCCGGGTTTGACAACGCCCATAATGGCATTCATATTGGCGCCGTCACCATAGACAAGCCCTCCTTTTGAATGGACAATATCTGCAATTTGCCTGATATTGGATTCAAAAAGCCCCAAAGTATTGGGATTGGTCACCATGATTCCGGCGGTATCTTCATCCATGACGGCTGCAACAGCACCCGGATCAAGGATGCCGTTTTCTCCGGATTTGATATTGACGGATTCATACCCGCAAAGGGTTGCACTGGCTGGATTTGTGCCGTGTGCTGTATCCGGGATAATAATTTTGGAGCGCTGTTTTCCTGATTTTGCATGATAAGCATAAATCATGAGCATACCGGCAAGTTCGCCGTGGGCTCCGGCAGCCGGTTGAAGGGTAACTGCATCAAACCCTGTTATTGCTGCAAGATATTGCTCAAGGTTGAACATCAGTTTTAATGCCCCCTGAGAAAACTCATCCCCTGCAAAGGGGTGAGCTGCGGCAAATCCCTGGCGGGCCGCCTGTACTTCATTTGTTTTAGGGTTATATTTCATGGTGCAGGAACCCAATGGGTACATGCCTGAATCAACACCAAAATTCCATTGAGAGAGTCGTGTGTAATGCCGTGCCACATCCAGCTCGGAAAGCTGTGGAAGTTCAGGTGCATCACCTGTAAGGCTCGCATCAAGTTCTGTTCTGTCGACATCCTGCCCTGGCAGGGACATGGCACAACGTCCTTTGCGACTTTTATCCCAAAGATTGGGTTCATTGAAAATAAGACCGCTTGTTCCAGGTTGCTGATTCATTATTGCACCTCCTTTGCCAATTGATCAATATCGTTTTTTGAGAGTGTTTCAGTTGCACAGAACAAATAATGCTGTTTGAGTTCAGGATAAAACGGTTCAAGCTTCATTCCCGCAAAAGTGTACTTATCATTCACAAGGGCAGCTCTTTTCTGCTCAAACCCAGCAGGTGCTTTTAAAACAAATTCGTTGAAAAAAGACGTGTCAAATGCAGATTCAAAGCCTGCCTTTTCAAGGCTTGTTTTCAGGTATACGGCTTTGTCATGATTTTGCTGTGCAATTTCCCTTATACCGATTTTACCCACTGTGGCCAGGTAAATAGCGGCTGTCATAGCGTTGAGGCCGTTATTAGAGCAAATATTGGAAGAGGCTTTTTCTCGCCTGATGTGCTGTTCTCTTGTGGCAAGAGTCAATACGTAACCGTTATCACCATTTGTATCACTGGTTTTTCCGATCAAACGACCGGGAAGGTTCCTCATCTGTTTTTTGGTCCCGGCAAGCAATCCCAGGCCCGGGCCACCAAAAGATTTGGGGATACCAAGGCTCTGGCCTTCACCTGCAACCAGATCTGCACCAAAACTGCCTGGATTTTTCAAAAGACCAAAAGCAAGCGCTTCGGTAAAAGAGGCAATAAACAATATTTTTTTAGTGTCAGCCATGTCTTTAAAGGCTTTTAAATCCTCGATATTACCGAAAAAATTTGGCGATTGGACGGCAATCCCTGCAATATCGTCCATACCCTCGAGGGCCGCCAGGTCGGTGAGTCCCTCTTTTGTGTAAGGGATCTCAATGATTTCATATCCTGCAGGATTGATATAAGTATGAATGATCTGTCTGTGGCTTGGATGGACAAGAGAGGAAACTGCAATCTTATTTGCTTTTCTGTTTTTTCTTAAAGCAATCAAAGCCGCTTCTGCAAGGGCAGTTCCACAATCATAATGGGATGCTGTGGCAACATCCATTCCCAATAATTCAGTTATCATGGTCTGGAACTCATAGATACCCTGCAAGGTTCCCTGGCTGACTTCAGGCTGATAGGGTGTATAGGCTGTCATAAATTCAGATCTTGAAATCAGATAGGGGATAATAGCAGGAATATAGTGGTCATAACTGCCCCCACCAATAAAGCATTTATATTCTTTACAGGCAATATTGGAAGAAGCAAGCTCTTCCATGTGGGCATTAAGCTCCCATTCCGACAAAGCGTTAGGGATATCGATACTCTCTTTTGTTTTCAGATCATCGGGTATGCAGTTAAACAGGTCATCAAGACTGGATTGTCCTGTAACCTTGAGCATAGCTTCAATATCTTCTTTGGTATGTGGAAGATAGCGCATCGCGTTTATCCTTTCAGCATGTCAAGGTATGCTGGTTTGTCCATAAGGTTATCCAGTTGGGCAACATCATCCGGTTTTACTTTGATGATCCACCCGTTGTCATAACAGGACTCATTCACAAGCTCGGGGGCATCCTCAAGTGCTTCATTAATTTTTACAATCTCTCCTGATATGGGAATATACATTTCTGAAACCGCCTTTACCGATTCCACACTTCCAAATTCATCCCCCTCAGAGAAGGTATCGCCGATTTCAGGAAGTTCGACAAAAACAATTTCTCCCAGTTGATCCTGGGCATAATCGTTAATTCCAATTGTTACGATATCACTGTCGTGTTTTGCCCACTCATGATCTTTTGTGTATTTCACATCATCCGGCAAGTTAAGATCACTAATTTCTTTCATAAAAACCTCCAATTAGTAAGTATTAAATAAAATTATCCAGTTTTTTCCTTGCAGTTCTGTCAGGCCTGATATCATTCACAATGGTTGCAGTAATCGCTCTTTTGCCTTCTTTAAGTGTCAATTTAATACCGGGTTCCAGCTTTCTTGAAACCATGACAAAACCACAGCTAATGCCTTTTATTTTTAAATCATCAGGAAGATTTGCTGAGCAGATGCTCACGATACTCCCTTCATGCCAGGTGATACCCATATCCGTGGCACAGGTGAGCACTTTACCAATCGGTTTTCCTGTTTTGTCTGTTACATGGGTATTCTCTCCCGGGGCAACCTTTCTTAAAGAGTCTGAGACAAACGGATAGGTAAATGAATCGCTTTCTTTTGAAGAAAGTGCATCTGCTCCAAGAAAATCCTTTGTAAAAGACGTTTTGTCTTTATTATAGGGAAGTGCAAAATCCCATGGGTGATTCGTAAATTTCCAGCTTCCAATGTCCTGATGAGATAAGGGCAGACATGCACCGGCTCTGAGAGAATCCCTGGAACCCAAACCACAGGCAGTAATGCCGAACTTTTCTCCTGCGGATAAAATATTTTTCCAGAGCGAAACTATGGCATCAAGGCCGAGGAATAGCTCAAATCCAAATTCACCGGTATATCCTGATCTTGATAATAATACAGGAGTTCCGTCCAGTAATTTTACTTCAGATTCACCCAAAGAAAATTTATCTTGGACAGATTCATTAAAATTGCCTTTAAATGAGAAGTAGGGCATTTTATTAAAAACCGTATCAGGATTCTGAATGAGCTCTGAAAGAATCCGGGCGGAATTGATGCCCTGTATATCCATCTTTGCAATTTTTTCAGATAAATCTTCAATGGTCACATCCAGACTCTTTTTGTTTGCATCAAGGTGCAGAGCAATGGCTGTACCCATGCCTGCATTGACGCAGATCATAAAAAAAGTATCTGAGAATTTATAAACAATGGCATCATCGATACAATGGCCTTGCCCATTTAAAAAGGCTCCGTATACACAACGACCTTGTTTAAGTGTGGCAATGTCCCTTGTAAAACAATAATTGATCAGTTCAAATGC
>NZ_JAIOSW010000087.1 GCF_021107415.1 Desulfobacula sp. | reverse complement strand
GACGGATAGGAAGTTTGGCATTGATGAGTTGATCCACTGCAAGATGTTCAATCTCTATCATTCCGGCAGTTGTATTATCATCAGCCAGCTTAAGTACAAAACAGGCGCCGTCATCTTTTTTTATCAGATAATTTTCATTTTCACCGGCCAGCCTGGAAATTTCACCGGAAAAATCATATTCAATTTCCATCAGACTTGTAATGGTTTGGCTTGAATAGTGTGAATTTTTATCCGCCATAAAGTAATAGCCTTTTATTTCTCTTCTACCTGTTGGTTGAACATATGAACATCCTGTTGCGGATAAGGAAAGCTGATGCCTTCTTTATCAAATGCTATTTTGATTTTTTCAGTTAAACCAAAATAGACATTCCAGTATTCAGAGGTTTTTACCCAGGGCCTGACAACAAAGTTCACACTGCTGTCGCCAAGCTCAGACACGGCAATGGTAGCTTCCGGTGTGTCCAGAACCCGTTCTTCTTCTTGAAGGAGTCTGTTAAGGACTTTTTTTGCTTTTTCAATATCATCGTCATATCCGATGCCGACCACAAGATCCACTCTTCGGGTATCATTGGCTGTCACATTGGTGATGACATTGCTGGTGATGGCAGAATTTGGAACAATCACTTTCTGGTTGTCCGGGGTGTGCAATGTGGTATTAAATAAAGAGATACTGACAACATTTCCGGTCACACCCCCAGTGTTAATAAAGTCCCCTACACTGAAAGGACGGAACATGATCAGCATGACTCCTGATGCAAAATTTGACAAAGAATCTTTCAGGGCAAGGCCAATGGCAAGACCGGCAGCACCGACAATAGTAAGAAAAGAGGTTGTATTAATCCCCAGTTGACCTACCACCGCAATAATAACAACAATTAACAAGGTATAATAGATGATGCTTTCAAGGAAATTAATCAGGGTGGTATCCACTTTGTTTTTTTCAAGAAGTTTTGTGAACAGCCTTGACAGTTTACCCGCCAGCCATTTTCCAATAAAAAAGATAAGAATGGCAGCAAGTAATTTTATAGAATAAGTGGTTATCCAATAGGTAATTGTTTCAATAATTTTGTCAATGTTAATGTTGTTCATATTAACCCCTTTTAATAGTAGAACGTTAAAAGTGTTTTTGGTCTTGTCTTTAAGTTATTAAATCACTAGTCTTTCCATGATTTTTATTTTAGTAATATATCCCTTCATTTGGTTGATTTCAATCGGTTTTTAATATTGAAGCGAAAGTCCAACCCCGACTTCTTTTAAATTCACCACCTGGGACAGGGCAATTTTTGATTCAAGGTCTGTACAATGACAGGCATGAATCTTTGCGGGGTGAAGGTTTTTAAAATAAGAGATCGTACCTTCAATTTGAGACTTTGGAGGATTTTGCAGATGAAATCCTCCGATGACATCCAGTATCCGCGGGTCATTACAGATTTTTTTTGCATATTCAATAATATTACAGATCCCTGCATGGGAACATCCGGTAATAATGATGAGTCCTTTTGAAGTTTTATAGACAAGGGCAGAATCTTCAATGACATTATCATCTTCAGTGGCCCCGTCTTTTCTGCCAAATGTCAGACGTCCTTCAAAATCATTTGTTCTGGGTATTTCTCCAAGAAAGATAAGGTGCCCGGTCAAAAATTGAGGTTCTTTACTCAAGTGAAGATCAAAATGTTTGGCAAGTCTTTTTTTTGAAATTAAAGACCCAAATTCTCTGAATCCTTCTGCACTGGCACTCGTCAGACTTTCAGGATGTGCAACCAGGGCAGGGCGTGAAAAAGGACGGTGTTCAATTTCCAATTCGGCAAAATATCGAATCAGAGGGTCCAGTCCCCATGTATGATCCAGGTGGCTGTGGGAAAGAATAATAAAATTCAGATGAGCCAGGTTTTTTCCCATTTTTTGAGCATTTTTGATAAAGATATCCGAATAACCCGTATCAAATAAAAAGGTTAACCCCTCATCCTCGATGAGAAATGATAATCCGGGCTCTGCCAGAAAATACCGATCAATAAGAGTATTGTTATCTACAAGAACAGTGAGCTGCATGATAATCTCCTTTTTTGTGTTTAAATTGTCAGCACCATTTCATACTGACCTTGCCGGGAATAATGAAACTCACCAACTCATCCGGGGCCAAACCTGAGACCCAGCGCCCCACCGGTTTTTCTGCAGGCATCCACACAATCGCCGCAATTGGTACATTGTGCTTCGCTACTGCCATTTAAGCGCCTTGGGTCCAGATCAAGGGAACAGGCTTTTTGGCATGGACATGGTATCTTGCTTCCAATACATCTTTTTTTTTCGAAAATAATTTTAAGCCGAAAGGGGTTGAATAGCTTGGCAACAGCCAGAAGAACGGATTGCGGACAAATCCAACGACACCACAACCGGGTGTGGAATACAAATTCTGCCAACAAAATTGACCCGATAAACCAGATCCCGGCGGACAGATGTTTTTGAATAAAAAGATATTGAAAAATGTTTGAATACTGGAACGGCAGAGACATCAGATTTAAAACCGGTGAGCTGAAAAAAATCCAAAAGACTAAAAAGCCTGCACAAAAGATCATAGTCTTAACCTTAAATCCGCTTTTCTGAAGTTTGATATTGCTGGATTCTCTGGGCCAGACCCGGCAAGATAGTCTGTTTACCAGTTCTGACAACAATCCAAAGGGACAAATCCAGGAGCAGAAAACTATACCCAGGAAAAATGCAATGGCCAAAACCATGCCGGCACTGATCAAAAGCCCGGTCGGCAGGTATTGATTTTTAACGATTACCTGAAAAACAGCGAGAGGATCAGAGAATGTTAAACTACCGATATGGATGTTTAAAAAATTGCCCCAGATAAATTTGAACCCTGCGGCGTTCAGTATGGGAAGCAGGATAAAAAGAACAGCCACACCTGTCTGCAGTGTTCGCCGCCAAATATGAATATCGATTTTTTTCATCCAGTACCGGTTTTACCGATAATTGTCCTCACAAATGATGGTGATAAAAAAATGTTTCTTATCTAAGGGGAAAAAATATAAAAAACATTCCTCATGCAAGTCAAGCAAAAAAGATATGATCCATATTATGATTTGTTTTCCAATCTTTTCTTTTTTATAATACGCGCCGAGCAATCCGTCAAATTTGCTTGTCTTCGCAAGTTTCTTGGCAATTTTCCATTCATAAAAATCAATCGATAAATTATAGTTAGCTTCTTTAAAGGCACTACGGACAATTTTACAAAAAAAACATTGTCTGGAAGATCCGGACCATAAAAGGGAGGCCAAATATCTGTGACAAGTTTTATAGTTTGAGGTTTAGCAGGCTCTTGAGAATTTGTCGAGTTCAAAGGAAAAATAACTAAAAGAAAAAGAATAATTGAAACGGACTTTAAATTAAAATTTTATAATATTTCATTCCTTTATAGAAAATAGATTGACAACAAAAGGATAATTTTGGTTTGATAGCAACCTTGGATGAAAAGCGCATGGACATGGAAATGTTTTTGCCTATTCCGGCTTTGACATATCGAAATTTAAAAAGGGGATGGTTTAATGGATCAAATGGCCCAAAAAGTGAAACAATGGATTAATGAAAAAAAAGATCCCAGAAGTGCCCATTGGCAGGCGGGTCTTGAGGCTGTTATGGAGAGATTTTTTTCTGATATGGTCCCGGGAAGGCTTATACCGGTTCGTCCTCTGGAAGAAAAAGACATGCCGGTATTCAATAAAGTTCTGGAACAGCTTGACCTGAGCCCCGGTCTTTTAGCCGCCTTTTTACCCCCTTTTGTTGCTGACGCCATTGTCCCGCCGGACTCGGCTGAAGAACTGGTGCGTATTGAGAAGGGAAAGCCATCCTATAAGATTATAATTCTGAGACCGGGTAAAGAAAATCGAATTCTCTGTGTAGAGTGCTCTGAACATGCCGGCAAACCAGGCGTGGACATTTTTCAGTCCGGTACCCTGTTGGGAAGCTTTAATTATGAAACCCATGAGGGTTGTATTTCCGAATTACCAAAAGTCATCCGGGCCCATATCTGGGAAAAAAACAAGTGGCAGCACAAAGATTATATTTCCTATACCATGAACTGGTTTGAAAAAACACAATATCTTGGCGGGGCAGATGTGATTGTGGATGAAAATTATTCTTTTTTCCACAGTCCCACATTGATAAAAACTAATAGGATCGACGCTTTGTTTCTGCTGATATATGAGGTATTGCACACCCGTTTTCAAGATCCTGAAGATTTGTATAAAGATTTAAAGGTAACGGGGAAAAAAGCTGAAAGCAAAGAAATGCGGCTTTCAGCCTATAATACCCTTGTCCAAAATTATATGCTTGATTTGTTGAACGTGATGAAAGGACTGGAACTCATTGATTTTAAAAGTTTTACCAATGTGGAAAACGAGGAGTTTAAGAACGAATTTGTCAGAACGGTCCGGAAACTGGTCGCAGATCTGGATGATATGCCTTTGTCATAATTCATTTTTGCGGGATAAAAAGTTTAAATAAAAAAGACAGCCAGCCAAGCTTCCAGCACAATCTGCAAGGAAATCACAGGCAGAAGCGTATCTTAAAGGTACAAAGGCCTGGTGGATTTCATCTGACAGTCCATAAAGACAGGCAAAAAGAGTCGCAATGATTTTGATTTTTGCAAGAGACCAAAAAGGTTTTTCTGCTTTGAGATTTCTGGCAGTAAGGATGGAAAGAAGAGCATAAACGCCAAAGTGAAGCACTTTATCGTCATAGGGGAATAAGGGCTCTGAAATAATACCCGGAAAGGAAGACTGCCAGAAAATAAAAATGCATAAGACCATAACCGGCAGTCTGTATAAAAGAATCAGGGCAAGCTTGCTATAGGATTGCCTCATCCAGGGTTCTTTCTTTAATATGATGTGATACGGATTTAACAAATTCATCCATGGAAAGGCCCATTCGGACCTTGCCGTCAAGGGTTCTGACAGAAAGGGTTTCACTTTCTTTTTCTTTATCCCCTAAGGTGATAATCAGCGGGATATAATTAAGCTGGGCATCCCTGATTTTTTTTTTCAAGGTTTCGCTTCTCTTATCCACCTCACACCTGATTTTACAGGTTTCAAGTTTGGATTTGATCTGCTCGGAATAGTCTGCCAGATCCTGGTTGATGGGAAGCAGGATGGCCTGCACAGGTGCCAGCCACAAAGGAAATTTACCGGCAAAATGTTCAACAAGAATGCCAAAAAATCTTTCCAGAGATCCGTAAATAACGCGGTGGATCATTATGGGCCGGTGCTTTTCATTATCTTTGCCCTTGTAGGTCAGGTCAAATCTTTCCGGCAGGGCCATGTCCAATTGGACTGTTCCACATTGCCAGGTTCTTCCCAGGGCATCCTTGATATGGATATCAATTTTAGGTCCGTAAAATGCACCATCCCCTTCATTAATAACGTATTCCAGGCCATAGAGTTCCAGTGCAGCCTTAAGCCCGTTTGTGGCGCTTTCCCATTGTTCGTCCGAGCCAATGGATTTTTTGGGTCGCGTTGAGAGCTCCAGGTGAAAGTTTAAGCCGAACCTGCTGTAGATCCTCTCGGACAGTTTCAGTACCCCAAGTACTTCTTCCTCGATTTGATCCGGTGTCATGAAAATATGGGCATCATCCTGGTGAAAGGCGCGAACCCTGAAAAGACCTGAAAGTGCTCCGGATAGTTCATGCCTGTGAACCAGACCGACTTCACCGGCTCTTAAAGGAAGATCCCTGTAGGAATAAGCTTTTGTTTTGTAAAGCAGCATGCCGCCGGGGCAATTCATGGGTTTGATGGCATATTCTTCATTATCAATCACGGATGTATACATATTTTCACGGTAATTTTCCCAATGACCGCTTTGTTCCCAGAGTTTCCGGTTGAGCATAAGAGGGGTTTTGGTCTCCACATAACCTGCAGCTCTGTGTTCATCGCGCCAGTATTCTAAGAGTGCATTCCATATTTCAACACCCTTTGCATGGAAAAAGGGCATGCCCGCGGCTTCATCATGAAAGGAGTATAGATCCAGTCTTGTCCCCAGTTTCCGGTGATCCCGTTTTCTGGCCTCTTCAACCAGGTGGATGTATTTATTGAGTTTCTTTTTATCAAAAAAGGAGATGCCGTAAAGCCGTTGGAGCTGTTCTCTTGTCTGGTCTGCTCTCCAGTATGCACCGGATATTTTTAACAGTTTGAATCCTTTAATCATACCGGTATGGGGAATATGAGGCCCCCGGCAAAGATCAATAAATTTGCCGTTCCGGTAAAGGGATATTTCCTGGGTATGGTCAAGTTCATTGATGAGTTCAAGTTTAAACGGGTTGTCCTTGAATATTTCAAGGGCTTCTTCCTTAGAAACGACGTTGCGCTCAAAAGTGTTCTTGGCTTTGATGATTTTTTTCATTTCAGTTTCAATGGCCCCGAGATCATCTTTTGAAATCGGGTCCATATCAATATCATAGTAAAATCCGTCTTCCACCACAGGGCCGATGGTCAGTTTGGCATCCGTATAAATGTTTAACACGGCTTCGGCCATGACATGGGCGGAAGAATGCCTTAAAATTTCAAGACCTTCATCGTCTTTGGCAGTTATAAAGCTGATGGAAGTATCTTCTTTGATGGTCTGATTTAAATCCAAGAGCCTTTCATCAATTTTCATTGCCACACAGTTTCTGGCAAATCCGTCTGAAATACTTTTGGCAACATCCATGCCGCTGGGATTGTTTTCAAAGTTCTTTATACTATTGTCCGGAAATGTTATGTTGATCATCTTGTTTTTCCATTGTGTTATGTTGTCGGTTTAATATAAAACATGAATTTTAGAAGAACTGGTGTAAACAATCAAGGGAAAAAATATTGAATTACAAGTTTATTGAATCGGACGGGGAACTGAAAAACGTCTGTGCCGACCTTTTAAAGGAAAAAATAATCGGGGTGGACCTGGAAGCGGACTCCATGTACTGTTTTAAGGAAAAAATCTGTTTAATTCAGATTGCAACGGCAAAGCAGGCATTTCTGATTGATCCGTTTGAAATTAAAGAAGTATCCCCGTTTTTAAAGGTGCTTGAAAATAATGATGTGATAAAAATATTTCACGGCGCTGATTTTGATGTCAGAAGTCTTGACAGGGATTATCATATAAAAGTGAATAATCTTTTTGATACGGAAATTGCCTGCCGGTTTTTAGGCATTAAAGAACGGGGGCTTGCGGCCCTGTTAAAACGAAATTTTAATGTAGATGCAGATAAAAAATATCAAAAGGCAGACTGGTCAAAACGTCCGCTCAAAAAGGGGATGATTGAGTATTGTGTGGGAGATGTGGCATATCTTACAAAGCTGCATGATATTATTCATAAGAAGCTTGTGGCAAAAGGGCGGCTTTTGTGGGCAAAAGAGGAGTTTCAAATACAAGAGCAGGTCCGGTATGAAAATAATCATAGCCTGCCCTTGTTTAAAAAATTTAAAGGCGCCGGTAAAATAGATAACAGGAGCCTTGCGGTTCTTGAAAATTTATTGCAGCTCAGGATAAAAATTGCAGAAAAAAAGGACCAGCCCTTATTTAAAATTATATCAAACGCCTCCTTAATGACCATGGCCCGCAAGAAACCTGTGACAATTGATCAGATGCTGGAGGTAAGGGTGTTGAGCCCGAAACAGACAGACATGTATGCAACTCAATGCGTTCAAGCAATCGTTGCGGCAATAAATCTTGATCACAAGGTGTTGCCCTCGTATCCAAGAACCAGGAGACCGAAAAAAGATAATAGTGTTGAGGAAAGAATCAAACGGCTGAAAAAGATGAGGGAAAAATTGAGTGTCACAATAGGAATGGAACCGGGATTTTTATTAAATAATGCATTGATTGGTTCCATTGCTTTTAAAAAGCCCGCGACCCTTAAAGACCTCTTAAAGATCGAACATATCAGGCATTGGCAGGGGGAGGCTATTGGAAGTGATATTATTTCAAGTCTTGGATAATGCCGGTCATGACGGAGCAGAACATGAAAATTGACTTTATTAAAATGGAAGGCCTTGGCAATGATTTTATTATCCTGGATGACCGGGATACAAAGATAGAACAATATGAGAATTATCCGGCATTGGCAAAAAAGCTTTGCTCAAGACATTTTGGCATTGGTGCCGACGGTATTATCCTGATTCTTGAATCCCGCGATCATGATATTAAATTCAGAATATATAATTCCGACGGGTCACAGGCCCAGATGTGCGGCAACGGCATGCGCTGTTTTGCCAAATATCTGTATGAGAAAAAGATGATTGGTAAAAAGGCCATAAGGGTGGATACAAAGGCCGGAACCGTCATCCCCGAGGTAATTACCAATGATAAGGATCAGGTTCAGTCGGTAAAGGTGGATATGGGGGAACCTGTTCTTGCCTGTAGGGATATACCATTTGAAAGTGGGAATAAAAAGGCCGTTGATGAACCTCTGGCAGTAGGGGATAAAGAGTATCGCATTACTGCCGTGTCCATGGGAAATCCCCATGCAGTCATATTTGTTGATGATGTAAAAAAAGTTGATATCGTGAAGATCGGTCAATTAATTGAAAACCATGAAAGGTTTCCTGAAAAAACAAATGTTGAGTTTATTGAAGTGGTAAACAAAAGCGAATTGAAAATGAAGGTATGGGAAAGGGGCGCCGGGATAACACTGGCCTGTGGCACAGGTGCGTGCGCTGCTCTTGTTGCCGCCCATCTTACGGGCAGGGCATCCCAAAAAGCTATTGTCCACCTGGATGGCGGAGACCTTGACATTCACTGGGATAAAGCTTCAAACCATATTTTTAAGACAGGCCCTGCCACCCTGGTGTTTGATGGCAGGATCAGGATTTGAGGCACATGAACCCGATGGTTTTTTAAAGATAAATTTAAAAGAACAAATATAAAGATATGAAGACTTACCTGGATTGTATTCCCTGTTTTATGGGTCAGGCCTTGCGTGCAGGCCGCATAGCAACCAAAGATGAAAAAAAAATAAAAGACCTGCTCAACGTCATAGGTGGTTTAATAAAAGATATACCAATGGAAAACACGCCACCTGAAACTGCAAGAATTATTTATCAAAAAATCAGTGAAATAACAGGAGTAAATGATCCTTATAAAAATATTAAAAAAGAAAATATTAAAGAGGCATTATCATTATATCCTGAACTGAAAGAAATTATTAAAAAATCAAAAAATAAATTATTAACAGCAATTCGTATTGCTATTGCAGGCAATGTTATTGATTTTGGTGCCCTTAATGATTTTAATATTGTTGAAAATGTAAAAACTATTTTAAACCAGGATTTTGCCATTATTGATTTTGAAAAATTTAAAAATGAATTAAAAAATACAGAATCAATTTTATACCTTGGTGATAATGCAGGAGAATCGGTTTTTGATAAAATTCTGATAGAAGAATTAAATAAACCGGTCACCTATGCTGTGCGTGAAATTCCAACAATAAACGATGTCACAATAGATGATGCTGTGGCTTCAGGCCTAAATGAAGTTGCTCAAATCATTTCTTCGGGAAGTACTGCTCCTGCGACAATATTAAGTTTGTGCAATGAAAATTTTTTAAATAAATTTAATAATGCAGATTTGATTATCAGTAAAGGGCAGGGAAATTACGAAGCTCTTTCCAATGTAAAACAAAATAGAATATTTTTTATGTTAATGGCTAAATGCTCTGTTATTGCAAACGATTTACAAGTTAAAAATGGCGATATTGTTTTAAAAGCAATAAATTAAACTAACCTTTTAAATAAAAGAAAGACATATGTATAAATATCTTTTCGGCCCTGTCCCATCCAGACGGCTCGGCATGTCACTAGGAGTTGACCTGGTTCCCCATAAAGTATGCTCTTTAAATTGTATTTATTGCGAGTGCGGACGAACAACCAATTTAACAATACAAAGAAAAGAGTATATTCCTTATGATGATGTTGTTGAGGAATTAAAAAATTATATGAAAAATAATCCTGCTCCTGATTATATTACTTTTTCAGGTGCCGGAGAACCAACCTTAAATTCTCGAATAGGCGATGTATTGGATTTTATTAAAACAAATTGGCCTGATATTCCCGTAGCCTTATTAACCAATGGAAGTTTATTCAACCATGAACAGGTCAGAACTCAGATTTTAAAAGCCAATCTGGTTTTACCTTCCCTGGATGCTGCTTCTGATTCAGTTTTTCATAAGATTGACAGACCTTTTCATGAAATTACTATTAAAGATTACATTCAGGGACTGATTGATTTTCGAAAAGAGTATAAGGGTAAAATCTGGCTTGAAATTTTAATTTTGCCGGATATAAATGATAGCATTAAAGATTTGCAATTGCTGAAAAATGCAATTATTAAAATTAATCCCGATAAGGTGCAGCTGAATACTTTGGACAGACCGGGAACCGTCAATAATTTAAGACCGGCAAATAAGGCTGAATTGCAGCAGATTATAAATTTCTGGGATTTTAATAATACTGAAATAATTGCATCCGTACCCGAACGTAAAGATATGAAGTCGTACCGTGAGGATACTGAAAACGCTATTTTAGAAACAATTTCAAGAAGACCGTGCACTCTTAACGATCTTAGTAAAATATTAGGGATACATATTAATGAGATAAATAAATATCTTGGCGTGCTTGACGGCGATGGGAAAATTGAAACAAACCGACAGGAAAGAGGCGTGTTTTATCAAACCAGGCATAAATAGCGCCCGCCCGAAACCACCAATTTTCCCAACACCGGTGCTATTTTAGAATATTGTTCAGGTATTTTTGAACAAAATCAACCAATTTTTTTATATCATTTTCAGAAATATTTTTAACAGTACCAATTTTTTTTTCTAATTCCAGATCATCTTTTCCAATCGCTTTTTCAATAAAAAAAGTTTCGACTTCACCATCAGGAAGAATATGACCGCAACCGCCCACAGTGCCCAAAAATTCTTGTTTATAAAAAATAGGGACGGCAAATTTAACAAAGCCTGCATCACATTCATCAACAACAGGTTGTTTTGTTTTTGCCGTCTCTTTAGTAAAGTATTGATTTGCTACAGCACATACGGCAGCAATCCCTTCGGGGTAAGATTTGATTGTAGGGCAGACTTCATTTGCCCATGCTGCAAAGGAAGTGATACGATTGCCTTGATTATCATACACGCACGCATTCATTCCGGAACGATCATATAATTCTTTTTCAAAGGCTTCCCATTTTTCTAGAGGAATTATATCTGTAAGATTCATTTAATTTTTCCTTATTTCATATTTAATAGTAGTATTAAATTAATAATAAATTATTTTGTTTTAAACGACGGGATCATAACGGTTTTTTTTTAAATTTACAAACCCATTAATCGTTAAAAACAACTTAATCCAAAACTTTTGGGGTATATCCTTTGGGCAGATGAGCTGTTCCAAGAACACACGGCAGTCCTGTTTCTTTATGGATTTGTTCAGCAATTTGAGCAAAATTCTCACAAAAGCCGCCCTTTGAGTCATCCCATCCATTTTTTGTTTTTGTTGCAAAAGAACAAGTGACAAAATGAATTCCCTGGGCACCCTTTGATTTAAGAATTTTAGCAAGTTCTGCTGTTTTATCCCCGGGACAGCGGCAGGTAAAAACTCCTGTAAGGGTACATTCATCATATTTGTCAAACCCCTGCTTGGTTTTAGCAAGAGCTGTAAAACAACCGGTTAAGGGACATCGGTCCTCATTTTTTTCACAACGAATAATTGCAATATTTGTCATTTTTTTCTCCTGAATATTTGTTAAAATTTAAGTATTATTAAACTCAATAGCTTTTTAAAATTACAATATCAGCGATTCAGATGCCAGGTATGCCACAGTATTAACTTGTATCCCCAGTTTATAATGATCAGAAAGCTCTCCAAGCTGCCTGTGGCAGGATAGACAGGCCGTGGTAAGATGGGACAGGCCCGTTGCCTTCATCTGGTTTACCTTTGGTTTCCCGGTAATCATTCTTTTCATGGTAGTGGTGCTGTCCTGCAGCATGCCACCGCCACCGCCGCAGCAGACACTGTCTTCCCTGTTGGGGGTGAGTTCCACACTACCTTCACAGATCATGGAAAGCAATTGTCTCGGAGCATCATACCCCCCTGATTTCCTGCCAATATTGCAGGGATCATGATAGGCAATTTTATAAGGGTGCACGCCTGGATCAAATTTTAACACGCCTTTTTGGGCATATCGAAGGATGAGTTCCGGCATGCTGACTACTTCAAATCCGGGTTTTCTTCCGATTATATCTTCCAAAAGGTATTTTAGTGTATGATATCCATGGCCGCACTCTGACAGCACAAGGGTTTCAATCCCAAGTTCTTCGGCAGGCTCAACCACCATCAGGGCCATTTTTTTTGTCATATCATCCCTGCCCGTAAAATAGGCCCAGTTGGTCACATCGGTATGACGGCAAGACATGGTCCAGGTCTCTTTTATGGCATAAAAGAGTTTTGCCATGGCGGTTAAATGCAGCAGGCTGGTGGCAAGCTCCCTTGGGTTGGGGAGATATAGAAATTTTGTTCCTTTAATATCATGGGGAATCATGGCTTTGGGATCATCCACTTCATCAACAAATTCTTCGCTGAGCCATTCAACGGTTTCCACAAACTCATCTTTGGTCAGGGCGTTGACATCTCCCAGTTCGATACGGTTTTTAATTCCTATTTTAATGTCAT
>NZ_JAIOSW010000494.1 GCF_021107415.1 Desulfobacula sp. | reverse complement strand
GTCTTGTTTGATAATGATAAAAAAGATGTTGTTAAAGATTTAACAAAAAGTAATTTGTTAGATGAGGGCGAATATCATATTTTTAAAAAAGGAGAATTTGAAGATTATATCCCATCAAATATTTTAGCTAATTCTTTAAATGATCTAAGCCCAGGATTAAATATAACAGAAGAACATATATCTGAGGAAAGAACGAAAAATAAAAGAACAGTAAAGATTATCAATGATTTTTATAGAAAAAAAGGAGATGCTTTTGTTTTTCCTGGAAAACCTGCTCTGAGTGAAATTTCAGCAAAAAAAATGGTTAATTCAAAATGTATACCTGAAGAATTAAATGGAATTATAAAAAAAATAATGAGTTTATAAATGAAATTGTAACTATTTCAAAGGATCAAAATGATAAAAAAAAATGATTTAGAAAAAATTGATAACAAAATTGAAAAACTCACTCAACTACATAATTTACACTCAATTGAAAATGTTATTGTTACTATCTCATTTGCCACTTTAATATTAGGAATAAATATCTATCTTAATACAAGTGTAAATGCAATTTGGAAAATTGCAGCATTATTTCTTATCATGTTTACTATTTACCCACTAATATTATTCTTTTCAACTTTTTTATCACATGATACTGATGCAAAAGTAAAAACTTTAGTAACAATAATATCAATAGCATGTTTGCATTTGATTGGATTAGGATTTCTTACTTTAATAGGTTGGTTACTATCTTATAACTATTTTCCGAATATATTAGAATTTTTAGGTATAACATATCTTACTCCTATCTTAGTTTTTTTAATTTTTGAATTTTGGGGGATTTTTTTACATTATTGGATTCATCATTTTGAACCACATTTAGAAAATGAGAGATTCTATCTTTTAGTTAATTTAAATAGGTCTGAAAAGAAAATTAAAATTATTGGTAGAAAAATTTTTAAAGTTATTTTTTTACCTTTTACAATAATATTATTTGTTTCATTTTTTATCTGGTGTATTTTAATTACAGAATATTTTCAAGCAATTTTGATTTTAATAGTTGGTTTATTAAACACGTTATTTTTACTTAAGTTAATAAAGGTAAATTTAAAGGGGAGATATATGAAAAAGAAGAACAATAATAATACTAAACAACCTAGCAATAAATCGAAACCGAAAGAAATTGATTATAAACAATTATTTATAATAATTGCATTAATTTTTGGAATATTTGGTGGTTTGTCCCTAACAGCAGATTATGAACCAGAAAAACTTATCTATCCTAATAACTCTGGCGATCATCTAATATATTACGATAATGAAGATATAGGCATTTTAAAAATAAATGCAAATATAATATCTGATATAGATGTGATTGCAGCAGGTACTCCAACAAAAATAATCGCAAACATTAGTTATTTTCCACATAATGACTTATATAATACGCAGGGATAAAGGGAAAAGAGATGACAAATATCATAAGCCACCAGGCAAGAATAACGCCTGTGTCATGAATCATGCCTTAATTCCTTTTTTAAGGATAAAAAAATTTGTATCATCCCGCAGCAGCCTGAACGCAGGATCTGCAAAAACTTTAGACCTCTTCCTGCCTCCTGCCGGTTTTGGAATACAATGGGGATGTCCAGGCAAATAGTCCCCATGTATTTGCGAATAAAAATACTGAGCGCTATGTTCTGCAGTTCAATATCAGGTGGGATTTTTTTTAATGCCGTGTTTAAAACATTGCAGGGCATCAGGCGAAAGGGAACATTGGCATCCTTTATCCATAGCCCTGAAAACACAAAAATAACAAGAGAGCAGATTCGTGACATGATAAACCGCAACCTTCCGTCCTTTCTAACAACCCGGTTGCCAAAGATACAGGTTTGATGTTTTCGAAGACTCCAGAACCCGGGAAAATAATCCGGCCGGCATTGTCCATCCGAGTCAATTTGCAATACCCAGGCAGGATTGAGTTGAACTGCTTTTTCATACCCTTTTCGGATGGCATGGCCATGGCCGAAATTGACCTGGCTTAAGATAGTAAATGCTTTGGGTGCCTGGTTCTTCAGTTGTTTTAGAATCAAGCCTGTCCGATCCTTTGATCCGTCATTGACGATAACAAAATCATAATTTATCCCGGCCTGATTTAAAACATCCTGCCATTGGCGGATAACCCGGGAGAGAATTTTCTCCTCGTTATATACGGGCATAACAACAACAAGATCTAAAGCCGGACAGGCGGATTTTTCAGGCAGATTTTTTAAAATATTTTTTTTTATAAAACTCACCTTTACATAAGTATAGTATTTAAATAAAATTGCCTATAAAAAATAATAAGATTTATTTTAATTATTTTTAAACAAACTAAATTTTTTGGTGTCAGTATAAAATAAGGACAAAGAAATAAAGCTTTTGATTTGCCGGATTAAACAGCCGGACCAATAACAACATACAAATTAAATTTTAATGGAGAATGCAAGATGAAAAAATTATTATCGGTTTTGTTTTTTATCTCTTTGATTACACCAAGCTTTCTTCAGGCAGCGCCAATCCCAATGGTTACTGCCGGTTGCGAGGATTTTTATAGCCAAAGCGGCATACAGTCGTCGGGCGATTTAAGAACCATGGAAGTTGGGCAGACGACTTTTGGTACGGTTATGGATGCAGCCAAACTGTCCAAATTCGGCATTAAAGAAACCAGAGTCGGTGACAAGGTTCACTTAACCCTGCTCAAAGACGGCAGGCTTAAAATATCCATCATGTCAGTGAAGCAGGAAAAGCTTATCCAGCTTAAGAAATGAAAGGTGTGCAAAGGCGATTTTTTCTTGAATTTTTTTCAAAGGTGATTTATTATACAGCAGAGTGCCAATCGGTAAGTTACTAATCGGTAAGTTATTGATTGATAAGTTACACTATGATAAGCGAGGTGCGGTGTGGATCCATTTAAGTTTGGACAAGTTGTAAGCGGCAGTGATTTTTGCCCCCGCCCTGAATTACTACAAACCGTGATGACTTATATCAATCAGGGACAAAATATGTATGTCCAGGGAGAAAGGCGTATAGGAAAAACATCGCTTATTTATGAAGCCTGCTGCCGCCTTAAAAAATTCCGAGTAATTTATGTGGATCTGTTCGGGGTAAAATCATCGGATATTCTTGCAAAACGTATTGTAAAGGCCATTATTTCCATGGAGCAAAAGGAGAGTGGGGTTTTTTCAAAAATATTTAAGACCTTTTCCTATCTGCGACCTTCTTTTTCGATTGATCCTATAACCGGACTTCCATCGGTTTCCCTGGATGCCACGGTGAAGATGACTCCTGATGACATTGAAACCGTTCTGGATTTAATTTCTGCCATTAAGACAGCCAAAAAACCTGTTCTAGTCATTTTTGATGAATTCCAGGATGTATTGAACATCAAGGATGCAGATGAGACCCTGGCGATGATGAGAAGTAAAATTCAGTTCCAGTCCGATATTACATATATCTTTGCCGGAAGCCTTCGTAACAAAATGGATGAAATATTTATTGATTCTGACAGCCCTTTTTTCAAATCAGCTGTTTTAGTTGCTGTTGGTCCGCTGACTGAGACAGCGTTTAAGGACTACATCATAAAACGGTTTAAGAATGGGGGCAGGACCATTAAAGAGGATATACTTGACCGTATTTTCGAGATAGCAGGGGATATAGCCGGCGATATTCAACAATTTTGTTCAGCCCTCTGGACAATAACCAGCACTGGAGACTCAATTGAGCAGGATAATATACCAAAAGCATTGGAATTAATATTTGCCAGAGAATCCAAGGTCTATGAAGCTGATATTGAAACAATTTCTGAGCAGCAATTTATATGTTTGATCGGGATTGCCGGATATGGGGGAAAAGAATTGACTTCATCACGATTTCTCATGAACATAGGCATCCCTTCATCAGCATCTGTACTGAAAGCTTTAGCAAGGTTGATCAAATTACGGATTATTTTTAAAAGCGGCAATGAATATAAATTTACAAATCCTTTTTTCAGGGCATGGTTACTTTACAAAAATTTTTAAACCCTTAAACCCCTGAACAAAAGGCCGCACAGGACACCTGGTAATTGGTTCTTGTGGTTTTAGATCCAAATTTTTAACGGAGGCACAACATGAAAAAATTATTATCGGTTTTATTTTTGATCTTTTTGATTGCACCCGGTCTTCTTCAGGCAGCGCCAATCGCAATGGTTACTGCCGGCTACGAGGATTTTTATAGCCAAAGCGGCATTCATCCGTCCGGCGATTTAAAAACCATGGAAGTCGGGCAGACAATTTTTGGTACGGTTATGGATGTTCCTAAATTGTCCAAATTCGGCATTAAAGAAACCAGAGTCGGTGACAAGGTTCACTTAACCATGCTCAAAGACGGCAAGCTTAAAATATCCATCATGTCAGTAAAACAGGAAAAGATCATCCAGCTTAAGAAATAAGATCTCTTTTAAGAGAACTGTCAGGACAAAACCGGTTTATGGCCGGATGAATACAGTTTTGGAATCCAGTGATTCAAGCTGTGTAATGATAAGGCTATCCGTTTTTGAGGCGATTTGTCTTCCCTGGTCATCAAACCAGTTTACAGGGACTTGAAGTTTGAGTCCCACCTGCTTGACCGTATCATCATAAAGATTTGTAATGGTGCAAAGGTGTCCTTGTTCAAAAGCCTTGCATTCGGCTTTGACATATTGCCACTTGATTAATCCTCTGGGGGTAAAAGCCGTGTTCAACCGGTCATAACGGTGCAAAAGCCAGTCCCCCTCAC
>NZ_JAIOSW010000135.1 GCF_021107415.1 Desulfobacula sp. | reverse complement strand
GGGGCCCTGGTTATGATTATGAACTTGGCGGTGAGGCTGAAAATTCTGAACAGGGAATGGGATCAGTAATTGAAAACCTTCCCCTGGCATTTTTTATTATTACCCTTCTTCTTATTGGGCAATTTAATTCCCTGAAAAAACCTGTTATTGTTCTTTTAACAATCCCTTTAGGACTGATTGGTGTTGTGTTCGGCCTTCTGGTAACAAAGTCCTATTTTGGTTTTTTTGCTTTTTTGGGGTTAATTTCCCTTGCTGGAATAATTATCAATAATGCCATTGTCCTTCTGGACAGGATCCAGATTGAGCAGGATGAAATGAATCGCTCAAAACAAGATGCTATCCTTTTTGCAACCAGGGAGCGTTTCAGACCCATTATTCTGACCACAGCCACCACTATGTGCGGGCTTGTCCCCTTATGGCTTGGGGGTGGGATAATGTTTGAACCTCTTGCAGTGGGGATACTGTTTGGTCTGTTGTTTGCTACTGTAATCACCCTTTTATTTGTACCGGTGATGTATGGACTGCTTTTCAGAGTGTCATACAAGGGTATTTAAAAATATCAAAACTCCAAGTTCGCTGTATGTTTTGTAATATGAATATCAATATTGCAAAGGCAATAGTGCGTCATTTATATAGTATGCTCGAACAATATAAAAATTGGTGAATTAAATGAAAAAAATAGCAATTGCATGTATCCTTTGTGGACTGATCATTGTTCCCATTTCCCGGGCAAACACACCGGTGGATTTATATGATTATCCATTTGTAAATTCCTATGAAGCAACCATGATCGGTACACCTGAAATATACCGAGCCGATATCCCGGATACGGCCAGGACCGAAGAACGGACATTAACGGTTTTTAAAAACCGCCAGGTGCCTGATGTCCTCTGGTATCATAATAAAATGAAATACTCCATTGCCTTTCATAAAAAAAAAGCGCCTCTGATCATCAATATAGCCGGTACAGGGGCTGGCTACGATTCCTTAAAAATGATTGCCATGCAAAAGGCTTTTTTTAATGCTGGCTTCCATGTACTTTCCCTGTCATCCCCCACACACCCCAATTTTATTGTAACAGCATCCGAATCAATGGTGCCGGGGCATATTGAACAGGATGCCCGGGATTTATACCGGGTAATGGCGCTTGCCTGGGACCAGATAAAGGATAAGATCAATGTATCTGAATTTTATCTGACCGGTTACAGCCTGGGAGCTGCCCAGTCCGCATTTGTTTCAAAACTGGACGAAGAAAAAAAAATCTTTAATTTTAAAAAAGTTCTGATGATCAATCCGCCGGTGAATCTTTTTAATTCCGTTGGTATATTGGATGAAATGCTCAAAGAAAATATCCCCGGCGGTATGGCCCATTTTGATGATTTTTTAAATAAAGTGTTTGAAAAATTCTCCAACTACTATAAAGAAGAAAACCGGGTGGATTTCTCCGACCCTGATTTTTTATATGAGATGTATAAGAAAAATCTGCCAAAGGAAACCATTCTGGCAGCCATTATTGGTATCGCTTTCAGGCTATCCTCGGGTAATATGATTTTTACATCCGATGTCATGGCAAAAAACGGGTATATTGTGCCGGCCAGTCTTGAACTGTCTGTTTGCTCGTCACTGACAGACTATGGCATTGTAACATTTCAGACTAGCTTTACCGATTATTTTCATGAATTTTTCTTCCCCTATTTTAAGGCATTTGATACCAGTCTGACAAAACAGGACATCATTCATAAGACAAGCCTGAAAAGTATTGAAGACTATCTGACAAAAGCAACAAAAATTGGACTTGTTACCAATGAAGACGACCTGATTCTGGCACCGGGGGAAATTGAATTTTTCCGTCAGGTGTTTGGCCCCAGAGCTATAATTTATCCCAATGGCGGGCACTGCGGCAACATGGAGCACAAAAGCAATGTCGCATATATGATTAATTTTTTTAAAAATTAAAGGACAACAACGGTGGGCAGAATTAAAAAACACATGATACTTTCCCTATTCATTGCTTTTATTCTTAGTGCATTCACCACTGGGTGCAGCTTAGTTCAGGTAAAACCAGAGATGAATTCAGCAAAACGACCGGTTGAAGACTATGTTAAAAAAGATGTCAAATATGAGATAAAGCAGATTTACGACCCGTGGGAGGCATTTAATCGCGGTATGTATAAATTTAATGCCCAGTTTGACAATTATATTTTTCTGCCGGTCTTGAAAACATATAAGTTCATCCTGCCGGATTTTGCCGAGACAGGGGTATCCAATTTTTTTAATAATATTGATGAGATATTTACACTTGCCAATTCCATTCTCCAATTAAAAGTTGAAAAATCCTGCCAGACAGCTGGACGGTTTATTATCAATTCAACTGTGGGCATCCTCGGTTTAGTCGATGTTGCGACGTCTATGGGTATTCCGGTCCAGGATGAAGATTTTGGACAAACACTGGGGTTTTATGGTGTTGGCCAGGGGCCGTACTGGGTTGTTCCGATTTTTGGGCCTTCCAACCTTAGAGATTTTTTTGGAATTGTTTTGGAAACCGCCGCTTTCGTCGCTGTTGATCCGTTTAATTTTGATGTGAACCATGAATACGAAATACCTTACACCATGCTGGAAGCCATCGACACTCGCAACCAGATCAATTTCAGATACTATATGACAGGATCTCCCTTTGAATATGATATGATTCGACTGCTTTATGATAAATCAAGAATCCTTAAAATTGAGAATTAAATAATATTTT
>NZ_JAIOSW010000364.1 GCF_021107415.1 Desulfobacula sp. | reverse complement strand
TCGTGACGATAGACAGGGTCAATCTTTACAACTGCCTCAAATGCCCGGACTGCACCAACCCCGTCTGGTTTATTGAAATATTTCAAACCTTCATTAAACCAATCGGTCGCAGAAAGTGTACTATCTTTATCCATAATATTCCTCGCTATAACAATAAAATAACCGGTAAAATCCGGTTCATTTTTTGGTTGGGTCAAATTTTCCAGTCAAACATTTTTATTCTATTTTCAATTTTTTGAAGGGTTGCAATCAAATCATTTTCATTCGGCAGGTCACCAATAACCAAATCTTTAAAAATGGTTCTGTAGGTGTTTTGAATACGTTTCCAAGTCATTCCTGGATCTTTAAAGATAATTGCCGAACAGGGGTGATCTTTCAACCATGCATTGTTGTTTTTATAACTAATGAAATCGTCTTCACCAACCTTTTGCAGCATTTTAGAAAAATTACCACTTTTGAAGAATGAAATTACTGATTCATTCTTCAACATTTGATCAAGGTCGTATATATGCCTGATTTTATCTGATAGGGCCGGATATGGCTCATCCATTCGTGAGAAGCGGACCAAGCTCATTATTTTTTCACAAAATGTCCGTTCGATGCTTAACGACTGAACTTTGAATGACTGAAGACCATATTCTTGGATCAATGTTTCCTGTCCTGTCTGGTGCATAAGATCCAGAATATAGCTGCCAACGTTTTCAATTGTAAAAGGTTCATAATTCCCAAGCCAGCTGGTTATCGTTTTCACCTTCATTTCGAAATATAACCAGATCAATATCTTCTGAAAATCTTTGAATAATTTGATGACACTTTGAAAGGCAGGTTCCTCCTTTGAATACGATTTGATCTGCCATATCTGAATGGAATATTTTATTTAGCACCAGAGTGACCCAATAATCTTTTTCAATATAGATTTCTGGAATGGCAAACCGCTGGGAGGCCGCTAAAACTGCATCCCTAAAAAGATCTTTGTTTTGGTGCAGTCCCATTATTTTATATTCCATTTCTCTGCCGTTGACAGCATATCCGGTATTATTCCCAATTTATATTCCGTCAACGGATTCAAGCTTTGTTTTAAATAGTCCAAGTCCAAATCCACATTAATTTCTTCCAGTAATGCCCCTAAAAATGCCCGGGTCCGGGGCGGATATTCATATACATATTGCAGAAGTCGTAAAAGTTCCTTCTTTTTTAATGATATAATAGCGGTAATCAATATCTTTATTGCAGCCTTTCTATCCAGATCCGGTATCTGCTTAAAATCTTTTAGTGCATCAAGAATTTCCAATAGGTGGTAATTCATACTTGTAACGTCAATATAACTTTTTACCCGTCTGACGTTTATATTCCCGATCCGGGTACGGATTTCTTTGACCTTGCTTGCGACCTTTATGTCTTTGGGAACTTGAGAGGTCAACCCCATCCTGTTATATAATGCTGTGCCTGTTATATAAGCAATCCTATTGTTCCCGATAAATAGATAGGGACGAAGCAGATTTTCTTCGCCTGGTTTCAATTCACCAAATACTGTTTTTTTGGGTTTATAAAAAACGCCGGTTGATATCCGTTTAATTGCTTTTTCTGCGATCAGCCTTCCTATTGTTTTGGTGGCAGCACCATACTCATTATTTGAGATGTCAAGCTCTCGATATTTGAAGGTTGTACCTGCTGGCAGCTTATTTATAGTTTCTTTTATTTTTTTTGATATTTTCATATTTTTACCCGATCAATAGATTTGACTGAAACGATAGGGTATTTGTACTATTTTGTCAAGTATTTTCCGGAAAATACTTGACAAAATGAGCCTTGGAGGAGTCGAATCTCCCTCGCATTAAACTTTCTGTTTTTATGTAGTCTCCCCGAGACATATCGGCCCAAATTTGGCAATAGCTCCATTCCTGGCGTTCTTTAACACTTTCTCCTTTTGCCCTTGTATATGGTGCAAAGCCTTCAGATATTTCGCCATCAGAATATAAGCCCCCATAAGAAGTTGTACCTTCCGGCCTAATGAAATTGTAGCCGCGACCTTCAAGCCATGAACGAATATCAAATTGCTTGCCATGCTCACCATCTGGAGTAGCTCCACTTCTTGCAGGTTAGAATCGTTTTCTAACAGATGAAACGCAAACGCCAACATGACCGCAGCTTCAGTAAAGTGTCGTTCAAAATCACCTTCGGTCTTTGCGATACGAATAGCAGGTGGCGGTTTTGACGTGACTAAATCATGGAACATCGCTTAAATTAGCGTCTTGTCTTCTATTCGTTTGCTCCATGTTTTTGAAGTATCATTATAGCTTTGTCACGTTTTTTCATCTTGGCAATATCTAGCACACTCCTTCCATCTTTATCTTTAGCATTAACATCAGCACCTTTTGATAGCAAAGTTTCTATTATTAATGGATTACCAGCAGTAGCAGCCTTCATTAAAACAGTCACTCCATCCGTGTTTTTCGCGTTAACACCAGCACCATGCGATATCAAAATTTTACTACGTTTAATTTACCAGATAATGAGGAACTCATTAAGGCATCAATTTTAGCTTTCTCATCTATACCATCAAAAGCTTTCCTGACAAGTTCAACGTTACCGGCAGAGGCTCCAAATATCATATCATACTTAGCATCTGCCATTACAGATAATGGTATTAACATAATTAACAATAAAGAAATGCTTATAGTTTTCATTATTTACCCTCCCAAATTTTATTATATAATGCAATTTGGTTTAATTCTTTAAAGGAAATTTCAATTCATACATACATCAATTTATTGATTCGCAAACCACTTTTACTTATACCTGGGAATTGCACTTATTATATGAATTCGCGCATTGTTGTTCTCTCCAAGAGCGTATAACCCAACATCACCGGTGAAACCCGGTGCATGTTGATTGTTGAGTTCCCCTTCAATTGTGGATAATATTAGACCCTTTCCTTGTTTATAATTCACAATTCAAGATGTGACACCGATTCCCCCATTTATCCGTCGGCTCTTGGACTATCACACCCGATTGCAGGTAGGCGTTAATCAGCCGCTTGAGTCTTTTATCTTTGACCTTTCGGCCCACACGGGCCATGAGAACATCGTGGTTTACCTCGTCGAAGGAGCACACGACACACTACCCACCTCGACGGTTTTCCGTCAAAAGTTACGATAACCAAAAACCTCCATCCTTTACAGGGAAAGTCCCTTGATGTTCTTGGCTGGCTCCACAGAAATGCAATTTTACACTTAACGTTGGTTTTGCCGGACGGTACTCGATCTTATATACCGGCAGAATGGACGAACCTGGGTGAACTTTGTCCCCAAAAATTCAAATCATCAGGAAACCAGACGGCAACAAACCTTATTGCCACAACATCCAATTTGTTACAGGTACGGAAGATAGTAGATGTTCTTCTGGGTAAAAGATATCCTTTAAAGCAAAAGTCTAAAACCACTTTAAAGGAGG
>NZ_JAIOSW010000103.1 GCF_021107415.1 Desulfobacula sp. | reverse complement strand
TGAAACTGGGCCGGGGAAGAATGGACGATCTAAAAATATTCCTGGCTGAAAGGGCAAAGGAAGCTGGGGTTCGAGACACATATTTGGAATATTATTTCTCCCAAACAACAGGAAGTCTTACTTTATCTTCTTATAAGGAAATCAAGAATGAATGAAAAAAAGAAGAGTGGGGAAAATATGAGCCCAAGCTCCTTAAAATTATAAAAAAGAACTTTAATATTCAAGCGGTGAAAATTTATTTATATCGGAAAGAATATGAAAATGCTCTTAAATATTTTGAGAGAAATAGAAGATTATCTTACTTTAGCTCTCATGAGGTATTTTCTACAGCAGAAGAACTTGAAAGCCGATATCCGGAACAAATTCTCAAGTTTTACAAATTATGTGTTGGCGATCTTAATGTATCTGCAACCAGAAAAACCTATGCAGAAAACGCTGTTGCAGTTGCAAGAATTAGACGAGTTCTTTTGGAGGTTCTGAAAGAAACAGATAAATGGAAAGAATATGCATTACCAATAAAATCAAACAACGAAAAGAGACCAGCGTTTCAGGATGAATTTGCAAGAGCCATTCCTGATTGGAAAAATTTATAGTAACTTTATCCGTCTGTAACCATTTGTGCAGAACACCCTATTTCCAACAAAAAAATGAACCGGGTGATACCGGTTATTTTCAAGTTAGCCGCTCAACTTAACGTTTTTAATGGTTTACAAACATTTATGTGTCTGGTTAAAAAGTGCTGATTTTAAAGATTTTGAGTTGTTTTTTTGGCTTCTTTTAGCCGAAGATCCTAAACATTCTGTCACTATTCTGGATCTGAAAAACCGTTCCGGAGATTTCCACCGAAATGACTGTTATGAACCTTAACTAAAATCAGGAGGCGTATGAAAAAATTCAAACCCGGTCTTTTGTTCTTGTGTATGGCAATTGGCCTGTGCGGATGCATCAGGCAGGATCTTGCCATTTATCTGAATTCTGATGGAAGCGGACAAATCGTTCTAAAAAGCAAGATCAATGTTCAAGAACAGATGCTTAAAAGTATTGAACCGGATATGAAATCGGATTCTGACAAACTGTTAAAATTTAAACATCTCACTTTTAAAGAAACCTTTGTAAAAAAAGAGGACGGTCAGTGGTATGTCACCATTTACCGCTTTAAAAACCTTGGCCTGGCTTTGCCTGAACTTGAATATGAAATCCCCATGATGCCGCGATTTACCGTCAGAGAAGATAAGTTTGAGATGAGTCTTAACCGGGAACGTGAAACCAATGAGGGATTCCAGATCGAGGATAAAGAGTATGATGATTTATTCTATCACCTATCTGTTACCTTTCCTGTCCCACCCACATCGATCAATGGCAAAATTTCAGGAAAAACCGTCAGGTGGGAGTTTGACGAAGCCGATATTAAAACATTTAAAAGTATGAAAATCGGAACCCGGATCGCTTATGCCCAAATCCCTGCTTCCGGGATAAACGCAGATATCAAGCCGCGTCTTCTGGGCGACCCGGTCCGGGAACGCGGATTCGGAAAATCGGGTTTGACCGGCGGCGGGAGCCATGCCGACGTATCAAGTGATGCATTAAGCAGTTACTATGCTAATATTCACATACTCGGGGAACACAATACGTTCCAAGACGGATTGAACGGCAGTATGGTTGTAAACTTCACCCTGGATACCCTGGTGGCTGCCCCGTTTTCCTACACGGATCTAAAATTAAAATCATTGGTTATTGATGGAAGTAAAATCGAGTCAGCCATAGATGGAGAAAAAGACGGTGTCTTTACCGGCACGGACCGCTGGGGGCGAAAGCTCGGTGCTTTTCCGGTAAAAGTAGGGTTCAAGGCAAAAAATGCATGGCCGCAAAAAATAGATAAACTTGAGATATCTTTAAAGGTTGAAGAGCCGACTCAAACCCGTAAACACCTTATCGCTGTCAATGACGATATGCACTCCAAAACACAGACATTTGCAGAAAACAAAAAACTGATAATCACCCGGGTGGAGCATGGCAGTTCAACAGCCGCCTTTCCCGGCGCATCCATTGATTTGGTCACCAATTGCAGAGCAACATCCATTTTGGGTGTCTACCTGGACACCAGTTATGGCCTGCGGTATGCAATGAATGTGCTAAAATGGAAAGAAGCAAAGCTGAATCAAATCTGGGAAAAAGGAACAAAGGAGGCGGCCGGTAAGCTTACCAACAAAGACGGAATCGTATATCTTGTTTCACTTGGCCTGGATCACATCCCTAAGCTGCCGTTTAACCTGATGATTAAAGTCATCGAAAAAAAACGAAGTGTTGAAAAAAAATTAAAGCTGGAGGCAATCCATGTGTCTAAATAATCTTAAAATTTGTTGTCTGTTCATTGCTACAATTTTATTGACCGGATGCATCGACCGGGAAGTGACCATCATCTTAAATCCTGATGGAAGTGGTATCCTTGAATATTTGGAACACTTTGACCGGGCCGATGAAGAGATGCGCGACAATATTAAAAAACAGATGGCTTCTGAACAAATGTCATCGCCGCTGGATGAAGACAGACTGGAAAAGTTATTGCCGACTCCGAATTTCAAAGTAATCTGGTACACTGAGGATAAACAGCAATTGCGGCGCAAAATTATTGTTACATTTAAAGATATCAACGAGCTGCTTGCCCGGGAGCAGTCAGCGGCATTTAATATCACGGGTCTGGACTTTCATTTGAATCAGAATGCACTTGATTTTCGTTTTTCGGGCAAACCTGGGAAAACACCTGACAAAAACCCCAAAGCCCCTCTAAAAGACATGGCTCCGCCCCGATTTACCCTTACAATAGTCAACGGAGAAACCAGAGAAAAAATCACTTATTTTCAAGAAGGGACAGGGAATGCGATTCCTGACTGGAATGCCAGTCTTCCGTTCAAAAGCGCAGGTTTGAGGCGCGTGGCAATGAAAACGCTGTTTAAAAATTTCCCTGTTGTCCAGGCTAAAATACCAAAGATATGGTCCGGGGCATGGCATGTAAACCAGGGGCAAATTTCAAGAAGTTCCCTGAACCTTGAAATGACTGTCTCTTTTGAGCAAGAGCCTGATACCACCTATGTGAACTGGAAAAATCCTGTCCTGCTGAAAGGGAGTTTTGATAATGAGTATGCGGCTGAATTTACCCAGATGAGCTCAAAAAACGGAGCATTTACCGATAAATACGGCAAGGCAACACCGGGATCATTCAATTATCAGATGAATTTGAAAAAACCGGATCATCCGGTTTCCCAACTGGAACAGACAATTGTGCGGTTTGTTGTGGAAAAATCAGAAATAAAAGAAATAAAAAAATTTAATCGGCCTGAAAAAGGGGTAACAATAGAGATTGATGGTGTTGTTTATGAGATAGAAGACTTATCCGATACAAGTATTTCAATCAAGATTACCAAAAAATTGATGCGGTTTTCCAAGCTGTTTCAATTAACCAGGCACGGAAACCGAGTTGAGTTGAAACGTGGGAATCGGTCGACTTCCGGTGATACCGAATCAATCAGCTTTGCCCTGGTTGAACCACCGGGGGAAAGCACATTTTTTGTACAAGCCCATTCCGGTGTTCACCCGATCTACCTTGATCTGACAATTGGTCCACTGGACTTGACCCCCCAGACAAGAAGCGAATAAGTGGTCAAATTATACGGTTTCGAATTCAGACGGAAAACGCAATTGAAAGTTATGAAGCAGGGAAGAATAGTTCAGTTCCTTTATTAGTTTATGGGCCATAAATCAATCTGTGGATTATTTATGGATCACAAAGTTTCAACAAAAAAATGAACCGGATGTGACCGGTTATTTTAACGTTGACACATTGTCTCTTATGTGCGACACTACGATTGTGAAATATGAAATCGAAACAACAAATATTTTTGATAAGTGGTTTTCAAAAATAAAGGATATTAGAAGCAGAGCCCGAATTATCAACCGCTTTGACCACATCCAGCTTGGGAACTTTGGAGATTATAAAAGGTTGGGAACTGACCTGTTTGAGTTGCGTTTCTTTTTTAGTTCCGGTTTCCGAATCTACTACACCATCAAAAATGGGAAGATTGTCTTTCTGCTTTGCGGCGGTGATAAGTCCAGCCAAAGTAAAGATATTAATAAAGCAAAAGCCATTCTGGCCGAATTGGAGTAATTATCTATGAAAATAACTACCAAAAAATGGGACACCAGCGAATATTTGGACAACCCTGAAATGATCCATGAGTATCTAAAAGCAGCCTTTGAGGAGGGTAACAGCGAATTGCTAATGGTTGCTATCGGTAATGTGGCCAAGGCCAAAGGCATGAGTGAGATAGCACGCAAAACAAATTTGAGCCGCCAAAACCTCTACAAGGCATTGGCACCAAATAGTTCTCCAAAATTTGAGACCATCAAAAAAGTAGTTGAGGCCCTTGGTTGCAAACTCGCTGTGGTGTAGGGGGAACTCAAACACTACCAGATAGCGCCTATCTATGTATTCATTCACGGATGATCCCCCTCCCCCCCCCCAAAAAGATACAAGGTTAAGCGTGGCTTGAATGATTTTAAAATATCACACCATCCCAACTTTAAAAATGCTACGGACTACGCCGCAGATTTTCATGTTAACCGGACAGTCGGAGCGGGGTTGACAATTGCCTTATAAAATGCTACCGCTGAAGCTTTAGCAAGCGGGTCCACATAAGGCGGTTCACCAAGTTTACTGGGCCGTACAGGTAATGAATTTTCACCCACTTATCTTTGACAAACGGAATCAGAAAATGAATCAGCCAACCCACGGCTGTATGGAAATAACAAATCAAAAGTTTAACCAATCAATTTTCTGATAGGTGTGGGTTTATTGGTTTGTAATAGCCAAGTTTGAAATAAGGAGAGTAAAAAAATGATGCGAACCACCCAGATTATGGCAACAATATTTTTTGTTCTTATCTGTTTTGTTTTAAATACAGGGGCTGATGTGGTTGATGGTAAGATAAGAATGGATACCAAGGCCTTTAACAATGTAAAAATAATAAACGGAGGTGTTTCATGATACCTGATAAAACATCATTTAAAAACGTTCCCTATACGTGTTCAGGAGGTAGTGTGAAGCCGCTGTTTGGGTGTAAAACAAGCCATTATCGATTTAGATATATTAAATCGAGATGCAATATTACAGTTGTAAACAATACAATGCATGGTAAATCTATAAGTGCTCAATTGAACGAACAAGGAGACTCAGTATTTTTGCCTTGGCAGGAAAACCATATTACATCCTTAAGATTAGAAGCACCTTTACAGGCTAATATAGGAGTAAAATTCTTTTATACTGCAAATATGCATGGATGTAAGTTTTATGTCGACACCATAAAACGGTCGAATGATGTCGTTGTTTATCATGCTAATGCGAAGGAAGAAGATCCGGGAGGGGATAATCGGGCACCAAACAGCCAATTACCGGCTTGCGTCCAAAAATTGGATGAATTGCATGGCATGGCACAAAGAGAGTATGGAAATATAATTCAAAAAAATATTATCAGTTTTGGAAAAACAAATTATTTTAAAGACGCTAATCCATTAGTCGCGTTGAAAAAAGTAAGAGTATTGCCGGTTGGTATCCGTAAACGAAAAGCTGAGTGGGGTGGGAAATGTTTTGTATATGCATACCCTGCAGGAGGGAAATGGAAATTTTATTATCAAACCTTTGGTCAGGTTTCGTATGATCGGCCAAGCGGAGCGGGGAACGTTATACTTGGTGCTATAACTGGACATTGGAAATATCTGCACAAACTGAGAACGGAAGGAAAAACCGGTATCGTCAGGCCTTTTAGCGTTATCTCCTCAGGTGAAATCCCCATACTAGGGTGAATTAAAACGTGATCCTCCCCCAAAAAACTGGAGGCAGAGTTAAGCCAATTTTGAAATAGTATCCAATCGGGTAGCCGGGGGTTTTAATCCCCCAGCCCCCACAACACCCTGCATGCGGGTCCGCACAGGGCGTTTCACCAAGATTACCGGGCCGTGGCCGGGTAATGAATTTTCACCCACTGTTCTTTGACAGATATTAACCCTTGTTCAGATAGCCATTTGTTGGTCATGCCGGTTTGCGCAACCAGGGTTCTGGCAAGATGCCAAGGCCCTTTGCGACTGATCGCTGTCATGATGGCCTGTCTTTTGGAAGTTCCAAGTTTAAGAAGGTTACGGACTTTGGTACGGGCATAGCGCCACTGTTTCCAGTAGCACATCCGTATCCGGCGGCGGAGCCATTCGTCTAATATAGGGATGGGACGGTAATACTCCGGTATCCCGTAATAATTCATCCAGCCCCGAATACTGCCAATAATTTTATCGGTACTCCATGGAAACAAACCAACTCCTTCCTGTGAAGAGACGTATACGCCGCTTGAACTCCAGAAAGGATTTATCACTCCACCTGATTTTGCCACGTACAAATACAAAACCAAGAAAACCGCACTCCTCCACCGGTGCAACCTTGCTTTTCTTCTCATTGACCGTAAGCCGCAGCTCACGTTTAAGGAACCGGCGGATACTTGCCATCACCCGATTACCAGCACTAAGACTTTTCACCATAATGATGAAATCATCTGCATACCGGACAAAGTGGTGACCACGTTTTTCCAATTCCTTGTCCAAATCATCGAGAAGAATATTAGCTAATAACGGTGAAAGCGGGCCGCCCTGGGGAACACCCGTGGGCGTTGCCTGAAGGCGACCTTTGACCATAACACCGACTCTCAGATATTTACCGATAAGCTTTAGCACACGCTTATCTTGTATCTGGCGGGATACTCTATCCATAAGGACATCATGATTAACTTTATCGAAGGAGCACACGACACACTACCCACCTCGACGGTTTTCCGTCAAAAGTAGCGATAACAAAGAACCTCCATCCTTTACAGGGAAAGTCCCTTGATGTTCTTGGTTGGCTCCACAGAAATGAAATTTTA
>NZ_JAIOSW010000100.1 GCF_021107415.1 Desulfobacula sp. | reverse complement strand
GGTCAAGGGGATGAACCTCAAAATTGGTGACCCAATAGTGCTGGTTTCAAATAACAAGGACGGCAGTGTGAATGGTTTGAACTTTAAAATTGCCGGTATTATTGAGACGATGCTAGGTCCCCAGGGTAAAGAGGGATATATGCATATAAAAGATGCACAGGAACTCCTGCGCATGGATAAACCCGAAGTGATTGAGGTGGCTGTTCGATTACATGATTTTGATAAACTTGAAAAGGTATATGCAGATCTTTTTTTAAAATTCAGCAAGGTTATAAATAAAAAAGGAAAACCTCAGTTTGAAATACATACCTGGGAGAAACTTTCTCCGTTTTCAAACATTGCCAAAATGATAGACCTTATGACCATTGCAATGAAAACAATCATGATTGCTATTGTACTGATCAGTATTCTTAATGTAATGATGATGTCTGTATACGAGCGTGTCAGGGAAATCGGTACTATGGCTGCCATTGGGACCGCACCTTCCAGGATCATGAATCTTTTTCTTGCTGAAGGACTTTTATTGGGCATTATCAGTACAATTGTCGGCAATATCATTGGATTGTCCGGTATATTTTTATTAAATATTTACAAAATCAGTATTGCCTTTGGCCGTCAGGATAATATATTGTTATCTCCTTCTGTAAATATAACTGAGCTTTTGTGGGTATCATTCATTGTTTTATTTATCTCTGTCTTTGCGAGTTTGCAGCCAGCCTATAAAGCATCAAGAATGGAGCCGGTTGATGCATTGGGGCATGTTTAATTTAATAGATAGTTTAATAAAGGTGAAAAAAATGAAAAAAATAATTATAATCGCTTTGCTGGGTCTTTTTGGGTCAATGACGGCATTTGCCCTGGACGGAAATGAAATCCTCAAACAAGTGGATCGAAATTTAAACCCTGAAAGCTTTGAAATGTACAGAAAATTGATAAATATTGAGCCGGACGGCACAAAAAAAGAATTTATCATGTTTTCCGTGAAAAAAGGTAAAGAGAAGATGGCATCGATTTTTCTTTCACCTGCCAGTGAAAAGGGAAGAAGTACCCTGCGTATCGGAGACAACATGTGGTTATATATTCCAAATGTTGGAAAGCCGATCAGAATTACAAGCCTTCAATCTGTAACAGGGGAAATCTTTAATAATTCTGATATTATGCGGGTGGATTACAGCGCTGAATACAATTGTGAGAAAATAGAAACAACTGATAAAGGATACACCCTCTATTTAAAGGCCAAGGTAAAAAATGTGGCCTATGAAGCCGTTACCATGTTCATTGATTCTGAAAAATTGCTTCCCCATAAGATTGAGTGCTATGCCGCATCTGGAATGTTAATAAAAAATCTTTATTTTAAAAATATTAAGGATTTTGGCGATGGTATCATCCGTCCGGCTATTATCGAAACAGACAGTCCTTTGTATAAGGGATATAAATCTTATATTGTGTTTGCAAAAGTAAAAAAGAGAGACCTTCCCAGTGAAGTATTCAGTCTGAACTATATGCAGAAAATTGATGGGCTGCGACAATAATGAGACAGGATTTTGTCGGTCTTGTTTTTGGGTTTCTGGTGTTTTTTTCCTATGTGACAGCATTTTCACAAAACATTGACGACGTATTGATTGATCTCGACCTTGATTTTAAAACTGAGGAATTTGAGAAAAAACCATATTCGGTAAATGGTGATATTGAAACAAAAGAAACCATAAGGTTTCTTGATCGAGATTCGCTCTTATTTAAGCAGAAATATCTGGATAATAAAAATGATACTACGGCCTGGCAGACAGATCTTGATTTAACAATTGAAGGCAAATACCAGAAGGACATCATTAAATTATATGGCAGATTCAATGGCCTTTTCTATTATAACGATGATGAAAACTTTGAATCTGAAAGAAAGGCTGAGGAATTTTATATATCTTTTCAGCCTTCTTTTGCCTGGGCTTTCGATGCAGGGAAAAAAGTGCATAAATGGGGAAAAGGATATGCATTCAGCCCTAGTGCATTCTTTAGCAGGCCAAAAGATCTTAATGATCCTGATGCAACATTGGAAGGATATTATTCTTTAAGCGCTGATTATATCAAAAGCATGGAAGGCATTCTTAAGACATTTGCCATAACACCTGTTTTAGTACCTGTTACCAGGGAACTTAATCATGAGCTTGGTCAAAAAGATGAATTCATCTGGGGCACAAAATTTTATTTTTTTGCCTTTGACAGTGATGTTGATTTCATGTTTTTAATCAGTGATAATATGGAAGACCGCTTTGGAGTAGATTTCTCTAAGAATCTTTCCCCCTCGTTTGAAATTCATGGAGATGTGGCTTTGGTTAAAGATTATCATCAATATATAATTGATGACTATGGAAATATCAGTGAACAGGAATACACGGCCTTTAATTTACTATTGGGTCTGCGGTATCTTTCAAGTCAAGACACGACCTATATATTAGAATATTATCGGAATGGACAGGGATATTCAGGCCGGGAATACGAGAATTATCTCTCTTTTATTGAGAGAGGGTTTGACCAGTATTTAAATACATCAAGTAAAGCTTTGATTTCCAAGAGTAAAACATACGCAGCTTATTATAATCAACAGGCTGCCATGAAAGATTATTTATATTTAAAAATTTCTCAAAAAGAACCCTTTGACATCTTATATTTTGTTCCGACAATAATTTTTATTTATAACATGGATGATCAAAGTGCATCCATAACACCCCAGATCACCTATTCGCCTTTGACCAATTTAACTTTGGAAATAAAAACAAGCTTTCTTATCGGGGGCAGCAAAACCGAATATGGTGAAAAAATCAACAAAGCCAAGATCGTACTAGCCATTCAATATTATTTTTAAATCCAAAGTTTTAAGTATTATGGTAAGCATTCACAGGTTCAAGGTTATCCTTGAACGGTTATTCAATACTTAAGTGCAAGATCATACCCCGCATGGATGGCACTGAAAATATCCTGGACCTCTCCGGCGTCTCCGATGATTTCCACCCTGGGGACGGCGTTCACGATGTCTTCGTCCGGCCCCGGCGCTGACAGCATACCGGACGACAGGATAACGGTCCGGAATGGTTCCAGAGTTATTCTATCCCCATCCTTTTCCACCTCAACGCTATCAGACTTGAACTCTTTAACCGTTGTATGAGGCATCAGGGTCACCTTGTCCATCTGCCCAATCCTCATCAAGGCCAGTTTTTTTGTGATCATCTCCATCATGCTTCCTATGGGTTCTGTCCGCTTTGTAGCGACTACTTCATAACCTTCCTTGCCTAATTTCTCGGCGATCTCGATTCCGGCCCTTCCGGCCCCGATAACCAGGAACCTCGGCCCTTTTACCTCCTTTTCCCCTTGGAAATACTCTATGGAAGTCATGACATACTGATTATCAAGGCCCTTGATCTCCGGGATATTCTGAACCGCTCCGGTAGCCCAGACAAGAAGGTCCGGCTGAACTTCCTGAACAAGGGCTGTGTCAAGAGACCTGTTCATAAGGATAGAAGTCTCACTCGCCTTCACAGAGCGTTCAATAGTATCCAGCCCCTGTTTCATTTTTTCCTTTCCGGGGGCCTGCCATGCGATGGCAAATTGTCCGCCTAAATGATCCGTTTTCTCGGCAAGTGTAACCTGATGACCGCGTCTGGTCATGTATAGCGCCGTACTCATGCCCGCGGGGCCTCCCCCTGCGATTAAAACTTTTATGGGGTTGGACGTGGGCACCAGCTCAGGCAGACCAACGGCCGGATTCAAATTGCAACCCAGGGGTTCTCCGCTCTTCATGCGATGGAGGCATCCCTGGAGGCAATAGCCGCAATACATGACCTCCTCATCCATTCCCGTTTGCCATTTTTCTACGAGATCGGGATCGGCAATAAGCGGTCTTCCAAGGGCCACAAGATCGGCTAATCCGTCATCCAGGACCTTGATTACCTTTTCCTTTCTGCCCATCCTGCCCGCGACAATCAGGGGAAGTGTGGTGTGCTCACGTACCCAGGCTAAGGCATCCATCTGAGGCTTGTCCGGGAGGCTGGTATGGTGAAAATACCATGGAGGGCTGAAGCAGGCGTTTCCCATTCCTACGTGTATCGCCCTGATTCTCATTTCTTCGGCCAATTTCAGGAGGGGCAGTAAGTCTTCCTGGCTGATGCCGAACTCCGGGGACATCTCGTTACCGGAAATCCTAAGAACAAATGGGACCCCAGGGGCGCCTTCTTTCACTCGTGAAAGGGCTTCCCTTGCAAAGAGCAGCCGGTCCTGGCCAAAGCGATCTTCCCTTTTATTGAGTTTTGCATTCAGGAATTGAGAGATGAGGTAACCGTGGCCCCCCTGGATTTCTATAACGTCAAACCCAGCTTCCAGTGCCTTTTCCGCAGCCGATTTGTAACCGCCAAGGATCATCTCGATTTCTTCCCCGGTAAGTGCATCTGAAACGGTCTCTTCCCTTGCAACGCATGTCATAACCGAAGGCGCCTTGGGTTTACCCCCGATGATCTTGGGAAGTGCCCCGGCCCCGGCATGATTCAGGTGAAGGCAGGCAAGGCGACCTTCTCCATGTATAACCTCGACAATCTTCTTGAGTTCCCTTACGCTCTCCGGGAGATGGATGCAGGGTTGTTTAGGGTGTTCCCTGCCATCAGCTGTAACCGAAACAGGCTCAATAATCACTAATCCCGGTCCGTTTTTTGCAATCTGTTGATAGAAATTCAACTGGCGATCCGTCACAGTGCCATCGGGATTGCCATAGCCTAATTTGATCGGGGGAAAAACAAATCGATTCACAATATCCAGATTACCCAAACTAAATGCGTTGAACATCCTTTTCATGGTTGACCTCCTTTTCTTTACTTCATAGCCATGTCCTGATTCTCATCAACGTTCATGTTAGATTAGATAGGAAGATGCTTTTTGTCAATAAAAGTATGAGAAAGATTTTAAAACTGAAATATACGCCCAGCCTGACATGGGCACAACATGTTGTGCTCATGTCAGGCTGGGTCAAAAGATTACCGGAATAAAAAAATACTTACAGGTCGGTAGGGTTTAAATAATATCAAATTTTTTAAAAACGCTTAAATAATACTGATTTAAGAGGGTTTTGCCACAAGCACCGGTACCTTGGATTTAAGAATTACACCGCTGGCAGTGCTTCCCAACACCATTTCTTCAAATTTCCCATGTCCATGGGTCCCCATGATAATCAGGTCAAAGTTATTATCCTGTGCAGTATTAACGATTATATCAACCGGATTGCCTACTGTAACAATGGTCCGATTTTCTGAAAGTGGACAATGGGGCATTTGTTCAAGCACCTTTTGTGATGTGACTTTCATCCTTTCACGAATAAGCTTTTTCGCCGTCTCAATATTTTTCCGGTTAAACTCATCCCATTTCTTTTTGTCAATGGAGCCTGACAAATTTATCCCAGTTCCTGAAGAGTATTCATCCAGCACATCAGGGACGACATGGATGGCATGAACCTGGGCATTGTATTTATTTCCAATGCTGCAGGCATATTTAACAGCGTACCTGGCAGTTTCAGATAAGTCCGTAGCAAAGAGTATTTTTTTAACATCAATTATCATGGAACCATTTTTTTCAAATTCAGGAACTTTTAATGCTTTATCCTTTTCAAACTCAATAGTCTCTTTCTTCTTTACTTTGGATTCGCCAAACATAAAATTAACAAATTTTACATACCATGCAGCAGACTGAATCTGAATAATATAGGCAAGGGCGATTAAAAGCGCTATGGTCATTCCTTGTTTACCAAAAGCTGTCATGGCAATGGCAAGCGCGATGGATAAATCACGCATAACAACGCCAAAAACCATGGCAATGGCATCTTCTTTTGAAAAGAAAAACCTGCCGACTATTGTTAATAAAACATATGATATAAGATAAAAAACGGTTAAAGGGATCAAAATGATGATAATATCACCGGGATTGGCAATGATATGTTTTGCTTTAAGGGACATGGCAAGAAATGCTATCAAGACGACGCCTAAAGCAGAAAACGGAGGAAATTTAGGTTTGATTTTTTCATTCCATATTTTTTGGCCATATTTTTTCATTCCTAAAGTCTGGGTTAAAAGGCCGACAAATAAGGGGAAAAATACAAATATCGCAATTTGTTTGAACATATGAAGCATATTTACTTCTATGGTCGCACCCATGAACACTTTGGTAAATATCGGGGCAGCAAGAGAGCCAATCACAAGTCCGAATACAACCATTTTAATGGCAGCTTCCTTATTACCTTTTGCAAATCCAGTCCAGGAAATGGTCATTCCTGATGTCGGCAGAACACCTATCAAAAAAAGTCCAACTGCCCAGAGAGCAAATTTGGGTGCTTCGCCTGATAGAAATATTTTTCCAATAAAAAATACAAGCAGAGGAACAAATATGAAATTGATGATCTGGGTCACCAGTTGCAGTTTAAGGTCATGACCTTTAAAGATGGTTTTCACATTTAATGTCACCATCATGGGGTAGACCATGATAAATGTAACCGGGATAATGAATTGTTTTAAGACAGCTGCATCAAACAGATATCCATAGATTAATCCGAACATCATGGAGACCGGGATGGCCCAGACGAGATTCTTTTGTATGACTGACAATAATCCCAGCATTATATAAACTCCTTTTACGGTTTAGTTTGCGTGAACGTGAACGCTTGGAAATAAGTTTGCATCGGTATGGGGTAAAAACTGGGCTCTGGTGAACTCTTCCATAAAGGTATTATTACTTGAAAAATCAAGATATGTCATTGCATTTGAAATAGCAATGGCCTGCTGTCGATAGGTATTGGAGAGAAGTGCCATATAAGCACCGGCTATGGAGCTGTTTCCCATATATTTGAATTTTTCTCTTTCAATATCCGGGAGCAATCCTATGGTTATTGCCTTTTCAATATTGAGGTATTGCCCAAAACCACCGGTAATAATCATCTGGCTGATGGAAGAAAAATCCATTCCAACCTGTTCAAGAAGGATACTGAATCCTGCATATATTGCAGCCTTGCTGAGAATCAAACTTTTTATATCTGACTGGGTAAAGATAATATTTTCTTCTGAATCAATATTGTCTGCAAATTCAATAATGAACCCAGGTTCTTCATTGAACAGGATAAATCGTGGATGATCAGCAGCAATCTGAAATTTACCATCCTGACCAATGACTTTCTTTAAAAGCATTTCAGATAAGAGGTCTATCATTCCTGATCCGCAAATTCCCCTTACCGGCTTGTTTTCTACGGTGAAATACTCAGGTTCAAAGGTTTTTGGGTCAAGAGTGATTTTTTCAATGGCGCCGTCTTCTGCACGCATGCCCCATCGGATACCTCCGCCTTCAAAAGCAGGGCCTGCAGAACAGGCTGCCGTCATAAGAAATTCATTATTGCCCAGGACAATTTCCCCGTTTGTTCCAATATCAATGAAAAGGATAATATCTTCAAACTGATTGAATCCTGTGTATAGTACACCGGAAACAATATCTCCGCCAACATAGCTGGCAGGTCCCGGCATAATAAAAACACCGGCATAATAAGCCGCCTTTAATCCGATTTCCCCGGCTTTAATAATCGGGAATTCAGAAACAGTCGGGATATAGGGTTCTCTTCTAATATATTTTGCATTGATTCCCAGTAATAGATGGATCATTGTTGTATTGCCGGATATAACAATACTTTCAATCTGTTTATGATCTGCATTAATTGAACTGATGGCCTGTTTTGTCAAATCATTGATAGTAGAAATGGCCATCTTTTTTAATTTTTTTATACCATCTTTTTCAGAACAGACAATGCGATTGATGACATCATCACCACACGCGGCCTGACGGTTATGACCTGATGCAGTACTTAGTATGGCACCATCTGCCATATCCACGATATAGACAACGATTGAGGTTGTTCCCAGATCCACGGCCATTCCAAACGAAGCTTTCTGGTTGTTTGCCGGGGTGACATCAACGATTTCCGAAGAACATTTTTTCCATAGTACGGAAGCAATAACCTTCCATTCATCATCTCTTACAGATTCTGTCAATTGACGCATTACCCTGATGTTGGTGCTCATTTTGGACGTATCATACCCCAGTTTTTTAAGCTGGCGTTTCAACCGGTCAAAATCACTGATGGTATCTTCCATTGTGGGCAAATCAAGCTGCAGGGGAACTTTTTCGACAATGGGTTCAATTTTTTCTACAAGGCCTGAAAGTTTTTTTGTGGCAGTCTCTCCCATTCCGGCTGCTTTTAGTTTCTTTTCGATTGTCTCTTCGGGTATTTTAACAATGATATTTTCAAAAATCTTTGATTGACAGGCAAGGACATACCCTTTTTCTTTTTCTTTATCACTTAAAAGAGAGGTTTTTTCTGAGTCTACCTTACCGGATTCTATGATCAATTTGCATTTTCCACAGGACCCCTTACCATTGCAGGATGCATTGATATGAATATCAGTTTTTTGAGAAGCTTCCAATAAATTTGTCCCCGGGGTGACAGCAACTTTTTTTTCCCCTGGTTCAAAAATGACAATGCATTCTTCCTTAACAGATTCTTTCTCAACAGGTTTCTCCTCAGAAGATTCAAACCCTTTTTTGGTAATAAAATAGATCGGGCAGGAAGATCTGAATTTGCAATATATATCAGGGTCACGACATTCCAGACATTCTTCGCAAAGATAAATGTTGTGTTTCATGCAGATATAACTGGTTTCTCGATCAGGATGATTGATACATTTGCCCATTAGAACCTCCGATTTTTTTAATTATTCAGCTTTTATATCACGTCATCCAGGCTCTTTGCAATGGTGGTTTCGGATTGAAGCCCCACAAACCTTTTAATCTCTTTGCCATCCTTAAAAAGAATTAATGTAGGAATGCTTTGAACCATATATTGTGTAGCCAATGTTCTGTGGTCGTCAATATTGATTTCAATGATGGATGCACGATTTTGATATGTTTTGATCAGTTTTTTGATGACAGGTTCCTGTGCTTTACAAGGAGCGCACCAATTTGCATTAAAATCCACGAGTGTAACACCATTTTTTAACGTTTCCTGGAATTGATCCATATCCATTTTAATTAGCCTCCATAAATAATTTGATAAAATAACTATTAGAATAATTAGTATAGTCAAAAAGTATGCCACATATTTTTTTCTTCCCAGTAAGAAATATGATAACCTATTGAAAATAAATAATATAATAATAGAAATCATCTAAATATATCATAACGCTATGATTGTAATTAAAAAAAGGAACGTTACTTTATTATAACGGTTTCGGTTTGTAACGTTTTTTTGACAAAGACCATATCATATATACCTTATATGCAATAGAATTATATAGCTGGTATACCCCTTGCTTATAAATTTGTGTAATTGTCTATTTGGCAATTAAAAATTAAACTATAACAAATGAGGTACACATGAAAGAAATGGTTTACATTCTCATCTTCCTGGGGATTTATATCCTGGTACAGGTCTATATCCTTCCTAAAATGGGTATATCCACCTGAATGAGAGATGCCTGTCAGGTGACAGACAAGAAAAAAATTCAAAAAGAAATACCGGAAAACAAGCAATAGCGTTTAAAAAGTTTCCAAATCTTGACGATGATGGTAACGTTACTTATTTTAGAATTAAAACCTGTCAATCGTTATATAAAAAGGATGCAATATGGAAACCTATCAATTATGGAATGTTAATTTTTTAAACCAGATTCTTGATACCATGGCAGAAGGCCTTTTTACTTTGGATGACCAGGGCATCATTACATCCTGGAACAAGTCTATGGAAAAAATCAGTGGGTATTCTGAACAGGAAGCTATCGGCAATACCTGCAGTCTGATTGAATGCAGCCGGTGTTTCGGAAAGGAATGCCCGGCCAATATTCATAAATGCGGCGTGCTCAAGCATGGAAAAACAGAAGCTAAAGAATGTTTTATCAAGCACAAGAACGGACACGATGTTGCTGTAATAAAAAATGCAAGACTTGCCCGGGATGAGAATGAGCATATTCTCGGAATTGTTGAAACGATTACAGACCTGACTGAATTAAAAAAAATAAAAAAAACGGCTGAGGAGGCTCAAAAGAAGCTTAAAAAAACGTATCGGCTTGGAAGTATTATTGGAAAAAGTGCTGTAATGCAGAATGTGTTTGATGCCATACGGGCTGTAGCAAACAGCAGGGCTACAGTGCTGATCCAAGGTGAAAGCGGGACGGGAAAAGAACTGGTTGCCAAAGCCATTCATTATAATGGTGCTGGTTCCTCAAATCCTTTGATTATCGTCAATTGTTCCGCGCTTTCCGAAACCTTGCTTGAAAGCGAACTCTTCGGTCATGTTAAAGGGGCATTTACCGGGGCTCATAAAGATCGAAAAGGAAGATTTGAAGAGGCTGACGGGGGAACTATTTTTCTTGACGAGATTGGAGAATTGACCCCTTATATGCAGATAAAGCTGCTAAGAGTCCTCCAGGAAAGAGAAATTGAAAGGGTAGGGGACTCAAAACAAAAAAAGATAGATATCAGAATTATAGCAGCCACCCATAAAAACCTTTATGAACTGACGCAACAGGGAAAATTCAGAGAAGATCTATTTTATCGATTAAAAGTTTTTCCCATTAATGTTCCCCCTTTAAAAAAACGTCGTGAAGATATCCCGATACTGGTGAATCATTTTATTAAAAAAGGAAATAAGAGGGAGAATAAATCCATAGAAAAGGTTGATACACAGGGGATGAAACGATTGATGGAACATTCATGGCCTGGAAATATAAGAGAGCTTGAAAATGCCATTGAACATGCCTTTGTGATCTGTAATTCAAATCACATTGAACTTAAAGACCTTCCGGTGGAGATCAGGGAAAACCATGGAATTCAGTTAAGTGGTCCTGGTATAACTCGCCCGGTTGTTAATTCCGTCCAAACTAGTTCATATAATTTAGATAAGGCTGCAAAGTTGACAAAAACGGAACTTTTAAAATTACTGAAAGACTGCAATTGGAATAAGGCAGAAGTGGGTCGACGGATTCAAAAAAGCCGAACCTCTGTATGGAAATACATGAAAAAATGGGGCATCCCCTTGCAAAAGTCCTAAAAAGAGCAAAAGCCCTATTGATTTGATTTAAGCACCAAGATAGGCCTTTTTAACATCCGGGTTATCGAGCAGTTCATCTGCAGGTCCCTCAAGGACAAGGGAACCATTCTCTATTACATATCCTCTCTGGGCAAATTTCAAGGCGAGTCTGGCATTCTGTTCAACCAGCAGGATGGTTGTGCCTAATTTGTTGATTTCGTTTAACGCATCAAACATTTCAAGCATGAGAATCGGGGCCAGTCCCATGGAAGGCTCATCTAAAAGCATGATTTTGCGACCGCTCATATATCCCCTTCCAACAGCCAGCATCTGCTGCTCACCACCGGATAAAGTCCCGGCAAGCTGGTCTTTTCTCTCATAAAGCCTTGGAAACAGATTAAACACCCATTTTTTATCTTTGTTGATCTGATCAGTATCTTTTCTGGCAAAACAGGCAAGGGCGAGATTTTCTGTTACCGTGAGATTGCCAAAGACTCTCCTTCCTTCAGGTACGTGGGATATGCCTAATTTTGAAACAACTTTATCCGTGCTGTATTTAAGAAGATTTTTTCCTTCAAATTCAAGAACAGAGCCCGGTTCTGACGGAATCATCCTGGAAATTGCCCTTAACGTGGTGCTTTTTCCGGCACCATTGGCACCGATAATAGTTAAAAGTTCGCCTGCTTCAACGCTAAAATTAATCCCGTGAAGTGCCTTGATATTTCCGTAGGAAACCTTTAAATTTTTAACTTTAAGCTGCATCAGGTTACATCCTCCTTGCCGAGATAAGCCTCAATAACTTCAGGGTTATTCTGAATTTCTTCAGGTGGTCCTTCTGCAATGATTTCCCCAAAGACCAGGGTTTGAATATATTGAGACAATTCCATTACAAATTTCATCCTGTGTTCAATCAGAAAAATGGCCACTTTAAAATCCTGATGAATCTGGCGAATGATTTTTATCATTTGAACCAGTTCATCCGGTGTCATTCCTGCGGTAGGTTCATCAAGAAAAAGAATTTTCGGATTGGTTGCCATGGCTCTTGCCATTTCTACACGTCTCTGGGCACCATAGGACAGACTGGTAACCAGTTGATCTGCATGCTGCTTGATATCAAACAGTTCAAGCAGTCGATAAGAATTTTCTTCAACTTTTGTTTCCTGCTGCCTGCATTTTGGAGTATTAAAAAATGACCCGATCAGCCCATAGGATAATTGTGAATAGTGGGCCATTTTAATATGATCCAGAACATTCATATGCCGCCACAATGCGAGATTCTGAAATGTTCTGCCCAATCCTCTAGCAGCAATTTCATTGGTTTCAAGGCCTTTGATATTTTGATTCTCAAGAGTGATGGAACCTTCTGTCGGCGTATAGACGCCTGTAATTAAGTTAAATATGGTTGTCTTTCCCGCACCGTTTGGTCCGATAAGGCCTGTGATCTGCCGGGGTTTGATATTTAGATTATAATTATGTACCGCTCTAAGGCCCCCAAAATAATGCGTCATTTTATTAACATTGAGCAATGCTGACATGGTTAGGCTCCTTGTTCTCTTTTATGTTTGGCTCTTAAGAGCTTTTTGGCATTGATTTCTTTAAAGGAAATCAGGCCGTATGGACGGAAAATCATCACTAAAATTAAAATAAGTGGAATAATAATCCATTTAAAGAGTTCAAGCGGCCTTAAGGCTTCGCCCAAAACATTGATACTGACAGCCCCGACAATGGAACCGATAATAGAATTAAGACCCCCAAAATAGACCATGGCAAGTATTTCAGCAAGTCTGTTTATACTGAACATACCCGGATTGATATAGGCCAGGACATGGGCAAACAATCCCCCTGCAATGCCTGCCCAGAATGCACCGAACATAAACGCGGTCATTTTGGTTTTTCGGGTTTTAACTGTCATGGATTCCGAGGCAGCTTCATCATCTCGAACAGCATTTAATGCTTTTCCCATGATAGAGGTGACAAAATTGTGGACCACCCAGATGCACAGCATTGTCCAGATGAAGATGATGGGCAGGGGCGCATAATCGGGCTGCCCTCCCATTCCCCTGGCGCCGCCGATGACATTGAGGTTTTCAATAGCACTCTTTATAATAAACATAAATGCAAGAGAAATAATGGCCAGATAATCCCCTCTGGTTCTAAAAGAAGGGACCGCCACCAGCAGAGAGGCAAGTGATGCGCCAATGCCGCCTGCTATTAGAGCAAAGGGAAATAGCCAGGGACCTAAATCCGAGGATAAAACAGCGGCACCAAAGGTTTTGTCAGCAACAAAAAAATATAGTGTTATGATCGAGGAAATATAGGCGCCGATAGCCATGAACCCGGGGTGGGAACAGGAAAACTCTCCCTGATATCCGTTAATCACATTGATACTGATGGTTAAGATAATGGAAATCAGCGTCAGCTTGACAACAAGTACTCTGTAATCATTGATTCCGGCCCATAAATGAAGCACACCATAGAAAAAAACCAAATGAATAATGGCTGACAGCCACAGAGGTGTTTTTTCCAGGATGGCAGCAACAGGATTGGTAAAAAAATTGGATGCCTTTGCAATCAAAAGAATCGGAATAACGTAAACGATAAGATCATACCCAATCACGCCGGGTATCATCATTGGGTTCTTAAGCATAATCAGAGTGCCGAATAAAACCGGTATTTTGGGTAAGCCAAGATAGTATGAAATATAATCATAGCCCCAGTAATATTCGATGAGTACGGCGGCAAATATACCTAACAGCCATCCCAGCATCGGTACTGTAGAAAACATGTTTTTAAATTTTCTTGCTATTTCCATGGTGCTTTCCTGTATCTATTGAAGTTAAACAATTAAAGTCTTAATTTTGTGCTGTGTTCCATTCCAAAGAATCCCCTGGGTTTGAATGTCAGGATAAGAAGAATAATGGAATAGGCAATAAGATCTCTCAGGGTTGACGGGAAGATAGTGGCAACAAATATCTCGATAAATCCTATAAGGTATCCGGCAAGGGCAGCGCCCTTCATAGAGCCTCGACCACCAAGAATTGCTGCTACAAATGCCTTCCACCCAATAATAACCCCCATATAGGGGTCCAGAATCGGGTAGGCTTGTCCATAGAGAATACCGGCAACCGCTGCAAGACCGGCACCCACTGCAAAAGTTAAGGGTGCAATAATATTTATGGATACCCCCATCAATGGAACGGCAAGAAAATCATATGACATTGCCCGCATGGCCATTCCCCATTTTGTTTTCTGGATAAAGGTATGAAGGGCAATCATTAAGAAAAGTGATATGATAATGATCATCACTTTTACATTTGTAAAATAAATACCACCGACATTGTAGGTAATAGATTCCATCAATGGTGGAAAACTCAATCTTTTCGCACCCAGCAGAATTAATATACCCGTCTCAAAAATAATGCCGATCATTAAACCGGTGATGGCTGCGGATGCACGGGGTGCAGACCTTAAAGGCCTGTATCCTGCCACTTCAACAAAAACGCCGACCCAGGAAGCCAGAAACATGGTAATAACAACCGTGGCAAGGAAGATAAGGGGACCGGGTATAAACCCGGCAAATAATGCAAGAAAGAGTGTTGCAATCCCAAAGCCGATATATGTGGCCACCATAAAAATATCGCCATGGGCAAAATTAAAGAGCATTAAAACACCGTATACCATTGAATACCCAATGGATATCACGGCGTAGAAACTGCCTCTCTGGAGTGCATGAATCAGGTTTTGAAGAATAAATTGACCTAATTCTATCAAAGATTCCATTCACCAACTCCTGTTCTATAGAATTATGACTGCCATGCACAAAATGCATGGCAGTCATTATATTAATTAAACGATACCACTTGATCCGTTAAGGACAACTGGATTTATAAAATTCATATTCACCGCTATCGTTAATTTTTACAATAACAGCGCATTTGATGGGGTCACCTTCGGGGGTGAACGTCATGTTTCCTGTAATACCGGCAAAATTTTTGATTTTTGTAAGGGCGTCTTTAACAGCTGCCCTGTCTTTTTCAATTTTTCCGGTAATTTTACCCGCATCCTGAATGGCCTGCTGGGCAAGCTGAAGTGCATCCCATGTAAGGGCGGCTACATCATCGGGAATATACCCGTAATTGTCAGTATATCTGTCGATAAATGCTTTTGTTGCGCCTTTGGCGCCGGCTGCTGCATAGTGAGATGAAAAATAAAGCCCATAACAGGCTTCACCGCATAGCTCAACAGTTTCAGCAGATCCCCAGGAGTCAGATCCAACGATGGGACCTTTCCATCCAAGTTCTTTTGCCTGTCGAACGATAAGGGGAACTTCATTATAATACTGGGGGGTAAAAAGAACTTCGGCACCTGATTTAACAATCTGAGTCAACTGAGAAGAAAAATCCGTGTCTTTTGTTGTAAAGCTTTGATAAGCAACAACAGAGCCTGCCCCATGTTTTTTCTCCCATGCTGCCTTAAACACCTCAGCCAGTCCTTTGGGATAATCAGAGGCAACATCATAAAGAACAGCCGCTTTTGTAAATCCGAATTCATCCGTAATAAAATTGGCTACAACAGGACCCTGGAACGGATCAAGGAAACACCCGCGAAATACATAGGGTCTGTCAAGAGTGGTCGCAGGATTGGTAGACCAGGGGCTGATCATAACGGTTTTATACTTATTGGCAACTTCACCGGCAGGAACTGCCTGTTTGGAAGACTGAGGGCCAATAATGGCAAGGACATCATCCTGAGTGATCATTTTGGTATTTGCTTTTACAGCTGATTCTGCTTTGGACTCATTATCTTCGATAACAAGCTCAACTTCATATTTTTTGCCGCCAACTTCAAGACCGCCGGCTTTTTCAATGTCCTCAAGCCATAACAATGCAGCATATTTGGAACCTTCCCCAACCTTTGGAATATCTCCGGTCATAGGGGCATTGATACCGATTTTGATAATCGTTTTTCTTGCACTGAATGCAGATGTTGAAAACATCATGGCAAAGGCAAAGGTTACAACCACTAAACAAGCAATCTTTTTCATGTTACCTCCTTTAAATGATAATTAATTTTTTTTAAAAGCTTTATTAAATATGCTTTTAAAACATCACACGAATTTAATCTATATGTAAAAATATAGATTAAGTAAAGGATAATAATGTAGGGGGGATAAACTATTTTATAGGAGGATGAATTTCAAACTCGCTCATTTTATAAAGCAGGGTTTTATAGCTGATTTTGAGTATTTTTGCAGCTTTGGATCTGTTCCAGCCAAGTTTTTCTAAAACAAAAGCAATGACTTCTTTTTCCACTCTGTCTGAAGCCAGTTTTTTAATTTTTTTTAAAGAAATGTCTTCAAATAATTTTTCAGAACTTGTGGAGAGATCGACAAATTGGGAAATAATACTGGACCGGTCATTTGCAAACTCATTCTTTGCAAATGATTGAGTCTCACCGAGTTGCTCATCTGTCAGTATATCAGGAAGATCGTCCTCATGTTCCTTTGGAAGTTCATTAAAAACTTTCTGCCATGAGTTCAAAATCATTTGTTTCTTAATACAATTTTGGAGCTGTCGAACATTCCCGGGCCAGGGATAATTGCAGAGTTTTGCAAACATATCTGAATCAGGTTTGCTGCCATGGTTATTGGGATATTCTGATTTATAAAGTCTGAAATAATATTCAATAAGAGGAGAGATGTCCTCTTTTCTTTCACGTAAAGGCGGAATATCAATTTTAATAATATTCAGCCGGTAAAAAAGATCCTCTCTAAAGGTTTTGTTATACATGCTTTCTTCAAGATCATGGTTGGTCGCTGCAATCACCCATACATCGGTTTTAAAATCATGATCTGATCCAAGGGGAGAAAACTCCCCGCTTTGAAGTACATGAAGCATTTTTGACTGTAATGCTATTGGCATATCACCGATTTCATCAAGGAAAAGAACACCTTTATCTGCTGTTTGGAATTTTCCCGGTCGTTTTCTATGGGCACCGGTGAAAGCGCCTTTTTCATAACCATAGAGTTCGCTTTCAAGAAGTGTTTCAGGCAATGCAGCACAATTAATTTTTACAAAGTTTTTTGAGCACCTGTTTGATTCTGTATAAAGATTTTGGGCAACGACTTCCTTACCCACACCGGTTTCGCCGGTTATCAATACATTCAGGCAGGTGTCGGCTACATGATTGATCAGTTCTTTTATCTTTAAGATTGATTTACTGACGCCAATTAAAGGTGTGCTCATGGCTTTACCTTAATTTTCTTGTTGATCATTCTCTTGGTTAATCAATTCGGAAACAGTATTTTCAATTTTAAACAAGTCAATGGGTTTAAAAAGAACAATATCAGCTTCGGCTTCAGAAGCCAGTGCACCCGGTTGATCGCCATATCCCGTCATGGCAATAATCTTAAGTTTGGGATATTCTTTTTTCACAATGGAAATTAGTCCGACACCACTGATATTGGGCATTACAAGGTCTGTGATCAGGCAATCAAAACAATTAGATCTGTCTCTTAATACTTTTAAAGCAGCAAAACCATCCACTGCAGTTTTCACTTCATAGCCCATTGAATTAAAAAATTCATAAAAGGTTGATAAAATATCTTCATTGTCATCAACAATCAGAAGTCTGCTTGGGTCTGCCATTCTATGCCTCTTAAATGGTAAAGGAAAGTTTTTATACCCGTTTCTCCATATAATAGATTTGTTTAACTCTAGAAGGAAAAAATCAGAAATTAACAAAATTGTCAATAGTATTTAAATTTTGTTTAAGATTCTTGCCTAATTAAAAAATTAATATTATAAGGCGTGCATAATAATAGTAGAAAAAAATTTTATCAATATGATAATTTAGGATTAAGGAAAACTCTATGAAAAGAAGCATCATAAAAAGTACGGGGATGTTTGTTCCAAACAATATCATTACCAATCATGACCTTGAAAAAATTCTGGATACCTCTGATGAATGGATAAAACAAAGAACCGGGATTGAGCAAAGATACTGGATTGATCAGGAGGGTGAAACCGGTGCGTCTGACTTAGGGTTTGAAGCTTCTAAAACAGCCTTGGAAAGTGCGGGCTGGAAGCCCGAAGATCTTGATTTTATCATATTTGCGACGCTGAGTCCTGATATCATGTTTCCCGGTTGCGGGTGCCTTCTTGCGGCAAAGCTGGGGCTTAACTCTACTCCGGCATTGGATATCAGGCAGCAGTGTACAGGATTTCTTTACGGTCTTACCACGGCAGATGCCTATATAAAAACGGGTCTTGCCAATAAAATTCTTATAGTGGGTTCAGAGGTGCATTCTTCCGGTCTTGATAAATCTACCAGGGGGAGGGATGTTACCGTTATATTCGGTGATGGGGCAGCAGCCGTATGCCTTGAAGGAGTTGAAACCGACGAAACCGCAGGCGTGCTTGCCTCTTGTCTTCATGCGGATGGCAATTTTGCCCAGGCATTGATGACGGAACTTCCTGCATCAAAATTTCCTTTACGATTTCCGCCAGGTGTGCCGATTGATGATCCAAGATACTATCCTGTCATGGATGGTCCTGCCATATTTAAAAAAGCGGTTAGAATGCTGCCAAAGGTCATTATTGAATCCCTTAAAAAAGCACAAATCAATCTGGATGAAATTGATCTGATTGTCCCGCATCAGGCCAATATGAGAATTAATCAGGCCCTGGGACAATTTTTAAAGTTAGATGATAATAAAATATTTCATAATATTCAAAAATATGGAAACACCACTGCGGCAAGCATTCCGCTTGCATTGCATGAAGCAATAGAGCAGGGACGTATTGGTAAATCCGGTGATATAGTTATTTTTACGGGTCTTGGTGCCGGCCTTACATGGGGCAGTGTGATTTATAAGTTTTTATAATGATCCTTTAAATAAGGTATCAAGATAAAATTTCGTTGTCGGGTCAAGTGAATTAAAATCAATGGTTTTATCATTGTTTTTTCTTCTGATTTGATCCCTGATATCAGAAGCAAGCACTTTACCCAGCTCAACACCAAATTGATCAAAAGGATTTAAACCCAGTATAAATCCTTCATATACGGTTCTTGCTTCATAGAAAGCCAGAAGCATGCCGATGCTTTCAGGTGTTAATTCATTAATGAGTATGGTTGAAGAGGGCCTGTTTCCTGTGAAATATCTTGCCTTGTTATCATTATCTTTTCCCATGGCCAACGCTTGACCCTGGGCAATCATATTGGCCCATAACTCCTGATGATTATAAACCCCTTTTGATTCAGCCTGATCCTTATTGTAAGCCGGTTTTACTACCCCGATAAATTCTATGGGAAACACACTTCCCTGGTGGGCAAGCTGAAAAAACGAATGTTGCGCATTGGTCCCGGGTTCACCAAAAATGATAACACCGGTCTGGTTTTCCAAAATCTGACCATCAGACGTCACTCCTTTACCAAGGCTTTCCATATACAATTGCTGTACATGGGGGGCTAATCTTGACAAGGCACTGCAATAGGGGATAATAGCCTGGGCAGGATAGTGTAAAAAATTGGAATTCCATATACTGATCAAAGCTGCTGTCAAAGGGATATTTTTTTCCTCAGGGGCATTTACGGCATGTAAATCCATGGTATGACACCCTTTGAGAAAGCGATTGAAAATATCAAACCCAAAGGCAAGGCTTAAGGCAAGTCCCCCGACTGCAGAGGTTACAGAATACCTTCCACCAATAAAATCAAACATATGAAAAGAACCTAAGCTTGAGTTTGAGGCATCATCGCCCGGGCTGCCCTTGGCTGTCACTGTCACAAGATGTTTTGAAGGATCAAGGTGATTATTTTTTAAAAATAACAGAGCCTGGTTTAGATTGGCAAGGGTTTCAGTTGTGGTATAAGATTTTGAAATAATGATCCAAAGGCAGGTTTCAGGGTCAATTGCTTTGATGATTTGTCCAAAATTATCAATATCTACGTTGGGTAGAAAATGAAGACCAATAAGCGGTTCAACACTATTTTTTATTGCAGTGTAAACAAATTCACATCCCAGATAGGAACCGCCGATTCCAATCACAACAGCATCTGTAAAAGATTTCCCTGTAGAACCTTTTATCTCATTGTTGTGTACTTTTTTTGAAAACTGTTTGATCTGTTTGTTTACACGCTTGATTTCTGAAATAACATCCAGATCATCCAACAGGAGATGATCATGGGTAAAATCTCTTGTTGCCGTATGAAGAGCGGCTCTATTTTCCGTTACATTAACAATTTGACCGGATACCATCCGGGAAAAATTGTCTTTTGCTTTGGTTTCTTTTGCAAGATTAAATAATTCATTTGTAACTCTATCATTGATCCTCTGCTTTGAATAATCATAAAAAAATTCATCTGATTTTAAAGAAAATTTTTCAAGCCTGTTCTTTTCCTGAATCAAATTTTTCAGATGGAATTTTTTATCCTGAAAGGTTTTAGAAAGATGTTTTAAATTTTGAACGGCATTAGAGGTGCTAAATGATTTTAAATTCATTGTTTTCTCCCAAAGATATAAGAATTACCTGAAAGCTTGGGTTATCATACGGAAAGCTTTATTTTCGGTCAAGATGTATCAGGAAAATACCCGGAATTAAAGGTTGATTTTCCTAATAGTCCTTTGTAGAAATACCAATGGATTATTTTAATGATAAAGCAAAAGCAATGCATGATATTCAGCTATTGATGGATAAATACAATAGTGGAAAGATTACAAATATAAGTCATACGGATGGGGGCTATACCAATGTAAATTATAAAGTAAGTACGGATGAGAGGGATTATCTGCTGAAAATTCATCAAAACAAAAAAATTGAAGAAATTGTTCCCGAAATAAAAATTTTCGAATACCTAAAGACTCAAGGCATACCCTCAGCCTATCCTGTTTCCGACAGGGACAATGAATTTATTAATACTTTTGGCAGTGATAATGTTGTGATATATGAATTTGTAGACGGACATCATCCCGAGGTGAATACAGAAACAACAAAACAGATAGCCAAGGTTGCTGCCACTCTGAATTTACTGGAAGTGCCAACGTTTTTCACTCAAAAAAACTGGGCAAATATTGATTTTTGTAAAACTGTTATTCAAAAAATTCCTGACGCCGTTTATCCACAGCCCGATATCTTCGAGTATTTCATAGAACAAACCAACTATCTGGAAGACCCCTTGTCGGTAAAACTCAGCAAAGGATTAGTACATGGTGATTTATTCCCTGACAACACAATGTTCAGGGGCAATAAATTACTTGCTGTCTTAGACTTTGAAGGAATTTGTGTCGAAAACTTATTGTTTGAACTTGGGACGGCGATCAATGGATTTTGTTATGTTGATAACAAATTATCAGAAAACCTTTTGCATGTTTTTCTTAATGAATATCAAAAATATTACAAGCTAACCAAAACCGATAAAAAGCTGCTGCCTGTTTACATGCAATGGGGGGCACACTGCATGATAGCCTGGCACATAATAGGTGTAATGGAAGACAATGATGCCAGAAAATATAAAAGAGCGAAGGAGCTTATTGCAAGAGTAAAGAAATTGCGAAAAATGTCCTTTTCGTTTTAAGCAAATACTTTAACAGGTCTGGCCGGGCTTGAACAGCTTGGCCCGATAAGATGGGAAGGAAAAAAACCTTCAGTTAAAACTGATTGAATTTTTGTACAATATAAGAAATTCTCTATTCAATTTTTTATATTAGTAACTTGAATCTGGAAGGGTAGATTTTATTCAGCTTGTCAGGAAATATAGTTGAACGTGAAGTTGACGGGCGGTGTATTCGCAGTACCGTCGAATTTGATGTTAAGTCATTTCTGTATCTGTAGATCACGTTTGGCAATGATAATGATCTTGTCAAGAACTTCTCGGTGGTACTTGAATTCGTTTTTATATATTTCGAACCGAGGATTCTAAAGCCATTGAAGAATTATCATTTTTTTTATTAAATCAAATTGGTTCGGATTAACAACTTTTATACCAACAGGCCATTTTTTTCCCCAGGCATTTTTAGCTGTTAAACCTCTGTCAAGGAATTCGACAGGTTTCATTTGAATGTTTTTTTCCTGTATTTCAAATTTCCTTGAATCATTCCCTCTTTGATTTATTATCAAATCATGCAAATCAAATATTTTAACCGACATAATAGAAATAAATATCCAAAAACTGCCATCTCTATTAGGTTGTTTAACCCACATTATAACTCTCTCTTTTCCATTAATATTGGCATAGCAATTGAACCATTGTTTAGTTTTTCTTTTGGACCATCCAGAGTGAAATTTATTTACATCATCCTGAATATAAATAAAAAATAGTTCTTGAAGATTCATATATCAATCTCCATCAATATAAAATATTTTTAAAAGGCATTATGATTATAAAAAAATTAAGCTGAATATATCCCAAAATGAATCACACTAATTTTTATATTTATTACTAAATATTTACGATATCCATTAATGTGTTTATCGCATATTTCCTCATGATCATCATAAAAAAATTCCATAATTTTCCCCGCAAATTTTTCTTCATCATCCGTTAAATAATTTCCAAAAAAATCTATTTTATCAACTGATTCATAGTAATACGTTGAACAAGATAAAAAGTCATCTACGTTTCCTGTACCGCCCACACTTGATTGTTGGTGAATAAATTTGTGATATTCTAGTTTGACTTGTTCTTTATTCTTTCCCATATTATTAATTTCTAAATGATGAAATATAATTGCAAGTGAAATACCCATTAAGTCTTGTAATAATGTTGATAGTTATTCTTCTTCAAAAATATTCTTTTGAACTTTTGAAATAAAATTTCTTGATTGCAAAATCGCGTTTTCAAACAAAGCAATAATAAATTCATCATTATCTTTAAACTCAATAGGTAAAATTTCATGAGAAATTTTTATCGCTTTTATTGCTAAATCATAATGTCCCTCTTCAAGGAAAACACTGCTAATATTTTGAAAAATCTCTGAAGTATTTTTTAAATAGTTGTTAACCTCTGGTAGTTCACTCTTTGAACAGGGCTGCAATTTATTAATGTAGTCCTGATAATCTGCATTTAATAAATTGATTCCGTATTCTATAGCATCTTTGAAATTTTCTTTAGCAGTAGATAATGAAAAAAGAATTGAATTAGATGTGAAATCATCTTGTTTAATAGCCATCACTTTTTTTAAGAGTTTTTTACAAATTTCTATTTCTTTATAGATTGGCCGAGAAGCTAAAGCTGCCATTGAAGTCAAATAAAAAATATCGGATTCTTCGACCGGCAGGTTCTGCTCGCAAATAGATTTAATTACTTTTATTGCCTTCTTAGGAGAATCATGTAGTAGTCCATATGATAAGTTATAAGCTTCTTCATATGAATTTGGGATAGGGACTGACCTCGAAAATATATCAAATATTGACATAATGTCATCTCCATTTTAGCAGAATTTATTATTTCTAAAGATTCGTATAAGCAGCCGCCCTTAATCCGATTGTTCGCCCATCCTCCTATATGCTCTTTTTTGCCTTTTTTCTTAAGGCTTGAAGCTCAGTTATTAACATATCAAAGGTGTCGTCAATTTCCATTTCAGACATAAGCATCGGACTGAAAAGCAGCTTGCCTTGCTCATTCTGAGCGGGCCTTTTTAGAGCGAGATGTACATATGGCGGAAAAGGAGGCTCATTTTTTTTTGGCGAAACACGGTGAAGCTCAAAATAAATAGTCATGTTTGTTTCTCCTTCCAGACAAATTATAAAATTTGGTTCAAGAATGCCATACCAATGTTTATAATGCCTGTAAAGGTATTTCAAAAAATCAACTATGGTGAAAATATAATTGAGTCAGGAAGAATCTGCCAGAATGTTCTTTATTGGAGAAAAAGTAACCCTCGCGAGACTATTCCCACGGGGGCGGGGATATCTGCAAAAACATAGGAGCTTTTAACAGATCAGATATTTTAACTATTTTATTTTTCGGGTGTCAATGATATTTTAATGTGGAAAATTTTTCCTGATTTGTACTAAATTAAAGACTGAAAGATGATGATCTGATCAATAAATTAAACTATTTATCCTATTAAGTTGATTGAATGAGTTCTGTCCTTCGGAAGCTTTCCATATTTAAAGTTTAAGGATTGAGTTTAGGGGCAAATCAAGGTAAGTGAAAACCTGCCCCTTAGATCATTTTTTAGCACTTCAATTATTCTGTTTCGTACATTTTACCTTCTATCATACCTTTTGTAGACATTGTTACCTCAAACCGCTTAAAGAGTGCAAAAAAATCAGTAACATTCATATCCACTTCAATCTTCTTAACTTTCATTGGTCCATCAATGGATTCAAGCATTTCAGGTACATTGTTGTGTCCTTTTAGATCAGAAACTAAAAAAGTCACATACACAGGATCTTGATGGGAGCCATGGTTCTCTCCGATAGACATTGAAATTCCGACAATAAATTCATCGTCATTGATTAATCTTTTATCAGCTAACCATTTCGAAGGACCGGTTCTATCTGCTTTATCTGCAGCTACGCTTCCCAATAAATCATTGTATTGAACTGATGCATTAAATTTTTGTTCCATTAAGATATCTCCTTATTTGTAGTGTAATTGTGCTAATAAATTG
>NZ_JAIOSW010000404.1 GCF_021107415.1 Desulfobacula sp. | reverse complement strand
CCCAGATCCAGGGCTTTTTTATTCATTTCCATAAAATCTTCAGGAATGGTGGTTTCAAGAACTTTCAGAATGGATTCAGGCTTGATTAACCCGGATACACCAATCAGGGCTCCCAGCATACAGATATTAAACACAATGGGTTTGCCGATCTCTTTCATCACCGTATCATACATGGGAAGAGCGATATGTTTGGCATCCACTTTTTTCCCAATGGTGACATATTTTGAATCCACCAAAAGCAGGCCGCCGGGCCGGATGATACCAGAGAATTTATTATAGCTTTCCTGGGTCAGGCTCACCAGGATATTCGGCTGGACAACTTTTGGAAAATTTATTTCAGAATCTGCAATGATAATATCACTTCTGGTGGAACCACCCCTTGCTGCGGCACCATAACTTTGGGACTGGATGGCATTTTTGTTTTCAAAAATCGCTGCAGCCTTGGCAAGGATAATTGCAGCCGTTATGACGCCTTGACCTCCCGAACCTGAAAAAACCAATCGTATTCGTTCCATTATGCTTTTCCTTTCATTGCGGTCTTGATAATTTCATCATAGGCCTCACAGTATTCAGGGACATCCGTATTCTCAACAAAAATTCCCCTCTGGATTAAATCGGGATTCTTCTCCAGTTTTTTAGATCCGATTTTCGCTGTATTGGTTTTGTAGCTTTCCAGCATCTGGATGGCGTCTCCTTCCTTGTTTTTCCGTCCGTAATAGGTCGGGCATTGCGTCAGGATTTCTACAACGGAAAATCCTTTATGGGCGATGCCTTTTTTAAGAAGGTCTTTGCACTCATTGGCATGGAATACCGTGGATCTGGCAACAAAGGTTGCACCGGCACTTTTGGCAAGCTCAACCACATCAAAATCTCTGTCAATGGTTGAATAGGGTGCTGTAGTCGCTTTTTTCCCACGACCGGACAAAGGAGAAAACTGTCCGCCGGTCATACCGTAAATCCTGTTGTTCATGACAATGGCTGTGATATCAATGTTTCTCCTGGCCGCATGGATAAAATGATTGCCGCCAATGGCAAGGGCATCTCCGTCACCCATGGGAACAATGGCTTTCAGACTTGGCTTGGAAAGTTTAACCCCGGTCGCAAAAGAAAGCGCTCTTCCATGGATGGTATGCAGGGAATGAAAATCAACATATCCTGAAATTCTGGATGAACAGCCAATGCCTGAAGTTATTACGATTTCATTTTTATTAAGGCCCAGTTCATGGACTGCCCGCAATAAAGATCCCAGAACGATGCCGTGGCCGCAGCCGGGACACCACATATGGGGAAAGAACCGTGGCCGAATATAGTCTTTAAAATTAAATACCTGTTTTGTCATGTTATACCCCTTTCCCCTGGATCATCCTCAAAAGAGTTTTAATATCACTCGGTGAGATCAATTCTCCGTCAATCCTGTTGGCAAGAAAAACATTATGCGGGTTGTCAACTGCGTTTTTAACCTGTGTGACGATCTGTCCCATGTTCATTTCAACCACAATAATGGCTTTGGCACCGGCACATTTTTCCCTGATCATGTCAAAGGGGAAGGGCCAAAGGGTTTGCAGCTCAAGCACACCTATTTTAATGCCTCTTGCTCTCCTGTCTTTTGCCAGGTGAATGGCGGATCTGGCAGATGATCCATAGGAGATCAGGATATATTCCGCATCATCCAGCCAGTATTCCTTATACATACTGATACTGTTAACATTGTTTTCTATTTTATCCACAAGATGCCGCAAAAGTCCGCTGACAACTTCCGGACTATTGTTTGGAAACCCCCACATGTCGTGGAAGAGGCCTGTGACATTATACCGGTGTTCAGCACCGAAATCCGACATGGGAAGCCTGCCGTCCTCTCTTGGAAGATATGGGTGATAATCAATCCCTTTTTTAACAGAAGTTCTAAGCCGGTCCACCACTGGAATTTCGCCCGGTTCGGGAATTACAAGCTTTTCGCGCATATGGCCGATGATTTCATCCAGCAGGATGACCACCGGGGTTCGATAGGTTTCAGCCATGTTAAAGGCTTCAACCGTTATTTTAAACACATCCTGATGATTGGATGCCGTGAGCGCAATGATGGCATGATCACCGTGAGTCCCCCATCTTACCTGGTTCACATCTCCCTGGCTGACATGGGTAGGGTTGCCTGTTGAAGGACCACCGCGCTGTACATTGGCAATGACACAGGGAATTTCAGCCATACAGGCATACCCCAGGGCTTCCTGCTTAAGGGAGAATCCCGGTCCGGATGTGGCGGTCATTACCTTATTGCCTGTGAGCGAAGCACCAATGATTGCACCCATTGATGCAATTTCATCTTCCATCTGGATGAATTTTCCACCTTTTTGGGGAAGGCGCATCGCCAGATGTTCCATTATTTCAGTGGACGGGGTGATCGGGTATCCTGCGAAAAAATTTATTCCGGCATAGATAGCGCCTTCCACACAGGCTTCGTTTCCCTGGACAAACCTGATATTATTCTTGTTTTTCATGTTCCCCTTCCTGGCTCTTCTATGATTTGTATTGCTAAGTCAGGGCATCGAAGTTCGCACAGTTTGCATGCAATACAATCTTCGGGTCTTACTGCTTCTGCCTTCCCTTTCTTGTCAAATTCAAGTACGTTTTTGGGACAAAAGTGAATGCAGATGCCACACCCTTTACACCATTCTTTATCGATTAAATGTT
>NZ_JAIOSW010000287.1 GCF_021107415.1 Desulfobacula sp. | reverse complement strand
GAAAATTACCTGAACTACAGGTATAACTAGAAAAGCCAGCAAAAAAATAAAAATGCTCAGCATCACCAGTGTCTGTCCGGGATGTTTTCGGAATTCTGAAATTGCCACAGTCCTCCTCCTTTTGGTTTGCTTCTCTTTTATGCAGTGGATACTTTATTTTAATAATGCAAGGGCTTTCTTCGCTTTGACCTTTGCAGAATTATAATTTTTCTTGGTAAATGTATCCCATTTTTCTTCGATCTCAGCCTGACGCTGTGGCACTTTTACGCTGGCTTTTTTTCGTTTTTTAAAGACATCTGAAGTAAAGACACCCGGATAATTTTCATCAAGAGCGTCAGCCTCGGAAATCGGCATTGCAGCAACCAGAGCATGAGCCTCTTTTATAAGACTCTCCGCCGCAGGGTTGGATTTTCCGACCAGGGCTGCTTCAGCCTTTTGAATGGCATTTACAGCCTGGGCTAAATCTTTTCGTCTATAGGTAATCATCACATCGAAAAGAGAGTTTATAATGTTGTATCTGTTTTTAGAGAGTCCTACATCAAACTGTACGGCCGCGCCAATGGATTTATTTTTAAAGGGGTTGGGAAAATTTGCAGGAGCTTTGGCATATGTCTGTGGATTGATAGGGAGACGGCTGATTGCCGGGTCTAATAAAAGTTCCTGACCATCATCTGATAATAAAAATTCAATAAAAGCCACTGCTGCCCGGGAATGGGGGGCATTTTTTACAATCGCAATATTGGCAGGAACAAGCGCAGTTACCCTGGGATAAACAAAATCAACAGGAAATCCGGTTGCCTTTGAAGAAAATCCGAAAAAATCAATAACAATGCCAACGCCAAAATCACCGCTGTTAACACCTTCCGGTACACCAAAACTACGTTCTGTAACCATTTTGAAATTTCCTGCAATCTCTTTCCATTTTGCCCAGCCATTTGCCCAGCCATCGCCTTGCAAAAGAGTTTCAACAGTTAAATGCGTGGTTCCGGAACGGGAAGGCGCAGACATGCCGACATGATCAAAATAAATTGGTTTTTTCAAATCAGCCCATTCCGCGGGAGCCGGGATCTTTTTTCTTTTCAGATAACGGGTATTCCACATGATGCCATAGCCTGAAGCGGCAAAACCAGTGTAATAGCCATCAGGGTCGTTAATAGGATATGAACCTATTAACTTTGGAATATTTTTGGCAGTTGGACTGTATTTGGCCAGAAGTCCGTCACCTTTGAGTACCTCAAATGCGTCCGGAGCTGATGCCCAGGCAAGATCCGATGTATTGGCCTTAGCAGTCTCTTGTATATATTTTACTGCTGCTGAGGTTTTTTTCTGTAAAATTTCCACCTTGGTGCCTGGAAATTTGGATTCAAAGCCTTTTTTAAAAACCTCAGTCAGATCCTTTGGAAAGGATGTAATAATTACAAGCTTGTCCTCTATTTCGGCAGCAAAAACAGGGGCACCTGGTACAATAGTTAAAAAAATAAAAAGTGAAAAAAACAGGGTAAAAATACGCATGGTAATCCTCCTTTTAAAATTATGGGTTCAATATTGTGTATTTGCCAGATTCATGCCAGGAAAATTTTGTCAAAAAAGCAGGCCGAAACGCATGATATGAATAATATCAATATAAAAAATGGTCCTTTATTACCCATTTAAGAGAATACGATGTGTAAGAATGGTAACATATTTTAAATAACAGGGAAGAAGTACTCTGATCTATCGGAATTTAAATTTGTCCAGTCCAAATTTTCGGATACGCAAATAAAGGGTTTTTCGGGAAATCTTCAATGCTTTAGCAGACTGGTTGATTCTGCCTTTATTTGCTTTCAGGGTTTGAATGATGATTTGTTTCTCGAATAGTTCCACTTGTTCGTGCAGATCCATTCCTTCCGGTGGTGAATAGTCCTCAAGATCAGTATCAAATCGATCGCAGTCAATCCCCAGAACAAATCTTTCAGCCACATTGTTCAGTTCCCTGACATTACCCGGCCAGTCATAACTCATTAATCGGCCTAGAAATTGCGGATCAAGACGGGGCCGGGGCCGCAGGTGTCGATTACAGGCCAGGTTCACAAAATGTTCAAATAAAAGAGGAATATCAGCGATGCACTCCCTTAGCGAAGGCAGTGGTATCGTAACGACATTCAGCCTGTAAAGCAGGTCCTGTCTGAATCGATTTTGATTGCAGGCCTCATGCAAATCTTCCTTTGAAGCTGCGATCACGCGGATGTCCACCTCAATAGAGGCATTACCACCTATTCGCTCAACCACTCGTTCCTGAAGGACTCTCAAAAGTTTAACCTGAAGCTGCATGGGCATGCTTTCTACCTCATCCAGAAACAATGTCCCGCCATTGGAGAATTCAATCTTGCCTATACGGCGTTTTGTCGCCCCTGTAAATGCACCGGGTTCATATCCAAAAAGCTCACTTTCAAAAATCGTTTCAGGCATGGCTCCGCAATTAATAGCTACAAAGGGATTTTCAGCTCTGACCCCACAATCATGGAGGCTTCGTGCCACCTGCTCTTTGCCGCTGCCGGTCTCTCCGATTAATAGAATGGCCACGTCTGTATTGGCGATATTACGAATTGTTGCTTTGAGTTTTTCCATTACCTCGGTTTTTCCAATCAGGCGGGCATCCAGATTTGGAAAACCATCCAGCTCTTGACGAAGCGCACGGTTTTCTAAAATGAGTCGGCGTTTTTCCAAAGCGCGTTGAACTACATCAAGGAGGTATTCCGGCGAAGTTGTCTTTTCAACAAAATCATAGGCCCCGTTTCTAATCGCATGAATGGCCATGGATATATCCCCATGACCTGTAAACAAAACAACCGGAAGCTCCGGATCAATATCCTGAACCAGATCAAGCAGATTAAAGCCGCTCATATCCGGCATTTTAACATCAGTTAATACAATTCCGGCCCAATCCCTGGAAAGTTCATTTAAAGATTTTTTTGGGTTATTAAAGGTTAAAACCTCATAACCTTCAAGTTCAAGGGTCTGGCTCCAGGATAATAACACGTCCATTTCATCGTCTATGAGTATGATTTTGCCCTTTGACATAATATTATTCCGTTTTTAATATAAGTACAAATGATGCCCCTTTTTCAGGTTCACTCAGGGCTTTTAATGAGCCTTGCCAATCTTTAATTATATTGTAGGATATGGACAGTCCCAAACCCAGTCCTTTTCCCACCTCTTTGGTGGTATAAAAGGGATCAAATATTTGATACAGTTCTTTTTTTGACATCCCCTTGCCGGTGTCGGTAAAGGTGATACAGGCCTCTCCTTGCTGTTCTCTAGTGGAAACTTTAATTGTAAGCCTTTGTTTTGGACATTCTTTCATGGCATCAAGGGCATTGCTGATCAAATTGGTAAATACCTGTTCCAAAGGGATCTTTTCTCCCAGGACTTGAATATCCCTCTTTGGCATGTTGATTTTGAGAGTTACCTTCTGCTTTTGAATCTGTTCCTGGAACAGTCCTATGGCCTGATTAAGTATAGGTTGCAGAAGAATTCGATCGATATTTTTTCTGGGGAGTCTGGCAATATTTGTTAAATTTCTGGAAATGGTTGTCATTCGTTCAATTAATGAGGTTATCCTGTCTAAAATATTTATAGCTTCATCTGTCCTGCCCAATTCAAACAACCGGCCCATATTATGCGTATAGGAACGAATGGCTGTCAGGGGCTGATTAAGCTCGTGGGCAATTCCTGCCGCCATTTTGCCCAGAGCCGCAAGCTTACCCGCCTGCACAAACTCAGCCTGGGCTTCCTGCAATACGGTCTGGGCATTTTGACGTTCTTTGATTTCGTGCTGCAGGTCTTCATTGGCCTGATACAAGTCATTGGTTCGTTTACGGACCCGCTGCTCAAGAATCAACTCTGCCTGCTTACGCTCGGTAAGATCATAGAGTGTTATAATATATTTTTTTTTCTGCCGCTGTTTAAAGCCGCGTATGGATATATCAATTGGAACCCTGTTTCCATCCCTTTGTTTACCTATGACTTCCATTGCCAGCAGGATTTTATCATCTTTATCCGAAGATTTTTGGAAAAATTCTTTAATAAACTTCAGGTTGTCACCCGTGATCAATTCTTCAAAATTATTTGATAACCGGTTGGCATCATGATAACCAAACAGGGCCATGGCAGTGGGATTGAAAAATTCAATCCGTCCGTTCATATCCGTCGTGATCAAGCCAACCTGGGCGTTATCGATAAGGGCCTGAACATTTGCCTCCTCCATTTCAATGGCTGTATTCCGGAAAATCAGCAATGATTGGGCCATACTTGATATTTCATCCCGGCCACCTGTTTGAATAGGTGCCTGCAGGTTGCCGCCGGCAATGGATTGCATGCTTTTGCTTAAATTTGTAATCCGCGCTACCAGATTGCGCCCCACATAGAACCAGCCCACCAGGATTGCCACTAAAAGGCTGGCCACCATGGCACCCAGCAGCATTAATTTCCCTTGGTTTGCAAGCCTTTCGGATTTTTTCATAGCTGATACTGATGCAGTTTTAGCTGCGTTCACCCGGGTGGCAATGATCGCTCTTAATTCTCCCACTAATGCTCGATTTCGTTCTAAAAGCCGATACCCTTCTATAAGAGCTGCTAATTGTTTTTTACGCATTGAGAAAAGTCCATCCTCACCTTTTCCAAACGAGATGATTTCTCTGGTAACCTGTCTAAGGGAAATTGCACTGGACAAACCCTTAAGACCAGACAGATCTCTTTCTAACAGAGCTGCCACTTCACCATGAAAGTGGACGGTATCATTTAAGGTTTCCATATCAGGTGCACTGCTGCCCCTTACAAGCAATCCGACTGATAGATTCCCCAGAGCATTGACCTTTAGGATAGCCTCCTGTTTAGTAGATTCTTTTTTAAAAACATTAAACTGAGCATGATTTTTTACCGGTACGGGAGACAGCTTTATTTTTTCCATTGCCGACTCCAAATTAAAGCGGGCATCAGCCACCATGGGATCTACTTCATCCAGGAAATCCGCATGTACCCAGCGCAGTCGATCAGCTTTTTCAGAAATTTGTTCAGAAAGTAATAATTTTTGTCTGATCTGAAAGTCCAGTTTTATTAGATTATCAGTGATTCTGTCAATGGAGATGTTAAGCTGTTCCATTGCCTCACGGCTATCGGAATAATGGCTTAGCTCTTTTGTTAGTTGAGCCATTTCCCGCAAAAGCACCCTTAGATTGGACCAGATATCTGCCTGTTCTGTCTCGGTTTTTGCAGCAATTAATAGAGGAGCTGTGGCAACCACAGCGGCACCCTTTTCAGCTAGTTCAGCCGAAAGGGTGATAGCTGGAAAATTTTGATCTTCTATTTGATTAATGACATTGCCCAAAGACCCAAAGGCTATCCATGCGACGAGTCCGGCCACAACCGTCATGGCCGCAACAAGACTGAAGGCAAGGAGTAATCGGCTGCCAAATCCAAATAGTGCAGGAAGACGGTTTGATGTGTTTTGGATTTGTGTGTTCATATTTTTTCTATACTGGCCATGGCTTGCAGTGCCAGATCATGGGCTTTTTTCAAATTATCACGGGAAAAGATGTCCCAGCTTTCTTCTAATTGAGCTTGCCTGAGTGGCGGTGGTTTGCTCGGCCTATGCCGTTGAAAGATCGAAGTAAATTCCGGATTACATGCTTCCCGATTACTGACGGGTAACCTATAGACAAGTTCTTTTGCCTTTAGGACCAGTGCCATGGATTCAGGATTATTATTTTTTTGCGCTTTTAATTCAGCCCTGTGAATGGCCTGCCATGTTTTATTTAAAGCTTTGGAGCTGTATGTGATCAGGCGATCAAACATTGTGTTAACCAAATGATACCGTTGTTGAGAAAGGTTGCAGTTAAAAAAAATCGTATTGTTATCTTCATATTGAAAAGGATTAGGATACCCTTTTGGCGCTTTACTATATATTTTTGGCATTATAGGTAATCTGGAAATCTCAGGAACAAATAGTATTTGCTGGCCTTCGGCTGAAATCAGAAAATTGATAAATTTTTCAGCGTTTTTTTGGTTTTTAGCTCCCTTTATCAAAGCAATATTAGCAGGTACTAGTGCAGTACCGGGCGGATAGATAAAAGCTACCGGGAATCCTGCTGATTGTGATGACAATCCAAAAAAGTCAATAACAATGCCAATGCCGAATCGGCCGTTTTTAATTCCATCGGGCACGCCGTAACTGCGGGCCGTAACAGTAGCCAGGTTGCCGGCTATTTCCAGCAGGGTTGCCCAACCCGCCTCCCAGCCTTGAGATTGGAGAATGGATTCTACGGCCATATGGGTGGTACCGGATCTTGCGGGTGTGCACATACCAATATGGCGATAATATTTGCAGGATGTCAAATCCTGCCAGATTTTTGGAGGCTTTAAGCCATGCTTTATCAAATAACGGTAGTTCCACATGATACCGTATCCGGATATGGCAAATCCGGTGTAGTAACCTTCAGGATCATGAATGGGATAGTCTCTTACTTTTTCCGGGATACCCGGCGACAAAGGACGATAGTGTTTCAAAAAATCACCGGCCTTGAGCACTTCAAACGCATCGGGAGCTGAAGCCCAAAAGAGGTCCGCCGGATTGGAGGCAGTCTCTTGTACATATGATATGGCAGCCGCAGTTTTTTTATTTAAGACCTTTATTCTAAGCTTGGGATGTTTTTCCTGGAACCTTGATATCATGCTGATATAAAGTTTTTCAGGAAAAGAAGTAATAATAAGAAGGCGGGATTGGTCAGTATACCCATATGGAATAAAGACAGCATTCCACCCAAATAATAGTACAAAACATGATATAATAAGAAATTTCACTTTTTAAAAAAGAAACATTTTTCAGAACTAAAGTCAAGAAATCTGTGACTTTATGGGTGTGAAAAATATTTATGGCTATTCTCATGCGCATGCCCGGTTACTTGAAATTTTTCTTGCACAGTCACAAGACAAGCGATATAAAAACCCATAATAAAAATGTCGGGTGATAAGATGCTTTTGGTCGGGCTGTAAATGATGTGTAAAGAAACAAATATTTTTCTTGTAAGACATGGTGAAACCGAATGGAATCAGCAAAATCGTCTGCAAGGTCATCAAAACTCCCCTTTGACTGTAATTGGGAAACAACAGGCATATGATGTAAAGAAATCACTTGATCAATATGAGATTCATCAAGCATATGTAAGTCCCCTGAAAAGGGCAAGAGATACACTGGACATAATATTAAAAGACAGAAAACTGGAAGTCATCATTTCAAATAATCTAAGAGAGATCAATCTTGGGCACTGGGAAGGCAGAACACGTGAAGAAACAGCACAGTCTCATCCGGATGAATACAAGATGTTTTGGGGAGAACCTGATGCATTTGTTTTATCCGGCGCGGAAACCTTCCGGCAACTGCAACATAGAATGGTAGAGGAATTGGAATATATATTTTCCAAAGGTAAGAATAACAATACTCTTGTTGTTTCACACTGGATGGCGATTAAGGTTGCTCTTGCGCACTATACATCCACCCCTTTATATCTTTTGTCAAGTATAGCCAATCCGGGTAATGGTACATTCTTATGTTTAACCCGGCAAGGAGATGATGTTTTCATCCATTAATAAATTTTTTTTGGACTTTGCTTGCTCTTTAATATAAAGAAGCTATCCTTTAAGAACCCGGTTCAACACCTCCCGCAGTTGGCATATGGAGTATGGTTTTGAGACAATATCCTTAAAGCCGTATTCGGCATAATTTGCCATAATCCGGTCGTCAGCATAACCACTGGAAACAATGGCTTTGACTTCAGGATCAAAGGCCAGAATTTCCCTTATGGCCTCTTCCCCGCCCATGCCACCGGGGATGGTCAGATCCATAATCACGACATCAAAAGGCCTTTTGGAAGCCAGTGCCTGCTGGTACATCACAATGGCCTGCCGGCCGTCTTCCACTGCTTTAACCTCGTATCCGCTTTTTTCCAGCATCTTCGAGGCCACGTCACAGATCATTTTCTCATCATCCATGATAAGGACTCTGGCACTTTGCAGCAAGGATGAGGATTTGGCTGCCACCGGCCCGGTTTGAGGCAGTTGGCGTGCCTCGGAAGCGGGCAGATAAAGGGTGAAGATCGACCCCTGGCCGAGTTTGGAATCAACGCTTATGCGGCCGCCATGTTTGTTAACAATCGAATAAACAGTAGCCAGTCCCAAACCGCTGCCCGTCTGCTTGGTGGTAAAATAGGGGTCGAATATTCGCTCAAGATATTTTTGTTCAATCCCGGCACCCTCATCCCGGACTATGACCTTGATATATTTTCCAGGGTTGAGACCCGCCAGGGTTTTGTCGAAGAGTTCCTCATTCTTCAGGATGATGTAGAGATTGCCGCCATCGGGCATTGCCTGGTTGGCATTGATTGTCAGGTTGGAAAAGACCTGTTGTATCTGTCCTTTATCCACGTCAGCCAACCACAGATCGGCGACCTGCTCAAAAACCGGTTTGACATTGCTGCCGGAAAGGTCAAAACGGACGACCTCTTCGACCAGCGTGCCAAGGGTGACATTCTTTTTAACCGGCTCACCGCCCCTGGCAAAGGTGAGTAACTGCCGGGTCAGGCGGGTTGCCCGGTTCATGGAGCTTTCCGCTCCTTCAAGGGCCTTGAAAGCCGGATGCTCCTGGTTCAGGTCTTCTTTGGCAAGGGAAATATTACCGAAGAGTCCCATGAGAATATTATTAAAATCATGGGCAATGCCGCCGGCTAAAGTACCAACGCTTTTGAGTTTTTCCATTTTCTGCAATTCTTCTTCGGTCTTTTTCTGTTTGGTGATGTCTCTGACAAATTCAACAATACCGGTGATTTCACCACTTTCAGCATTTTTTATCGGATAGCTGTAAAGCTCAACCCACTTCACCTCATCAGATTCCGGGGGACCGGGTATGATATCCATTTCCATCCGTTCGCTTTCGAGACAGCGCAGCGTCGGACAGGGATCACACGGCTCATCGATATTTTGATAGCATGTGAAACATTTTTTTCCTTCCAGGGGAAGATCTAGGGCATACCATTTTTTCATGACTCCATTCGTATGACGGATGGTGAGGTCGGGGTTCAGGACACTTATACCATCCTGGATGCTTTCGAATATGCTGTTTAAAAAGTGTTCGCTTTGCTTTAGCTGTTCCCTTTCATCCATAAGCTCTTGCCGGGCAAGGATTTTGTCCCGCAGCATCTGGTTTGCGTTTTGCGCCATCCGGTCAAGTTCAACAAAGTGAACTTTGTCCCGATTGATTGCTTCATCAGAGTAGGCTGCCCGGTTAAAAAATGAGACAAAGAGATTGAAATCGTTTTTGATTCTGTGGGTCAAACGATTGAAGAAAAAAAGAACAAAAACGATTACCCCGATCACAATCAGAGCAAAAGAGAACATTTTCGTTTTGATTTGATTGTTTAATTTAGTGTGCATCAGGGCAATATCTATTTCCACATCATCAAGATAGGCGCCGGTACCAACAAGGATTTCCCAATCCGGGATACTTTTTGTATAGGCAATTTTTGGGCTTTCCTTGATAGTAGATGATTTTCTCCACCAGTACGAGACATAGCCACCCTCCTCTTTTTTTGATGCAGCGACCAGCATCTGAGTGGTTTTGTTACCCCTGCTGTCTTCGGTCTCCCACATATTGGTACCGATTAGATCCGGCTGGAGGCCGTGGGCCAATGAAATTCCCTGCCAGGTATCAACAAAGATATAGCCGTTGATGCCAAAACGGATTTTATTAATCTGCCCCATTATTTTTTTTTTGATCGACATCTCAACATCATCAACATACAAGCCGGTGCCGATAAACCAGTCAAATGGTTCAAATCGCTTGACAAAAGATATTTTTTTAAAATTCCTGCCTTTTGCATTCGGTTTTGTCCAATAATATTCATAAAAGCCTTCGCGGGATTGCCGCACGATTTCAATCATTTCTTTAATGACATACTGGCCATGAGTATCCTGTAAATTCAGCAGGTTCTCTCCTTCCAGTTCCGGTTTGTCGGCAAAGAGTATCTCAACGCCATCCAGACGGGTGGCGAAATAGTAGCCACTTTTGTCGGCAAAACGAATGGGCCGTAAGGCATCGAGGATCATCTGCTTGATTTCAGCCTTGGTTTTGGCGGTCTTATTCTGCTGATAGATGTGTTGGGCAATGGCATAGGCTTCATAGACTCTGGATTTAATCTTCTCTTTTGTGATTGTTTCACTTTTGGCTTTTTCATGGTTAATCATAGCAACAACACGATCAACTTCCTGCTTGATCACCCTTTTCTGTTGAACAATGTAATCGGCGCGAATCTGGTCTGCCTGGACATAGAAATCCCGATAGGAGACGATAATATCAAGAACAATGATAATAGCACCAACTACAATCAGGAGAATAATTCCCCACAATTGAATGAATTTGATAAAATTGATTTTTTTCCCCATAATCTTTCCCGTATCTGCTACAGGGCATTATGTCAAGAAAAATGCAATTATTTTGAAGATATGTCTGTTATAATCTGATGATTTCAAACTCCTGGTTGCAGTGTTCCATGAATTTCACCAGGTCTTTTGATGCAATGGTGGTGGTTGCCGTATTTTCCAGGGGATGAAAGTTTAAAAGTTCATTTTCCATCATTTCTTTGTCCAGCACCACTTTGACCCTATGATTTTCATCATTGATTATGGCAAAGGGAGTCACGGCTCCCGGAATGACGCCTAACACTTCGGCCAAAAGGTCAGGCTTGCCAAAGGACGGACTTTTGGCACCGATTTTTTTTGCCGTTTCTTTGATGATAATCGACTTGTCGGAAAGGGTGACCACTAAAAACAAATTTTTCTTTTTATCCTTGAAAAACAAATTTTTACTGTGGGCGCCATCAATGCCTTTATGGTGCAGGTCTGCTTCTTCAACCGTATACACGGCCGGATGTTCATGATTTGTGTATTCAATGCCGATTTGAGTCAGTACATTGAGCAGTTCTTCCTGGGTTTGCAACATATTTTCCTCTCTTTTCATATTATATGGGTTCAAGATTAAACAGGATATCATTTTCCAGATAAACCTGCTCCAGCTGCTTCTGGTATTTAATCAGGTCCTCTCCTTTTCTATTGGCCAGTTCCTGGACAATGAACTGGATGACGGCCAGCATGCCCGATACATTGCCGATGAACGGGATGGATCTTGCCGGAACCACAAGGGACAAGTTGGCAAACCCGATTACCGGGCAGATACTGCTGTCTGTCATGGTTAATAATGTGTGACTGCTGCGGCGGATCATCTTGCTTAACTTGATCAACTCATTGGGATATCGGGAAGAGGCCATCAGGATTACCAGGCAGTTGGGATGAGCATTGGTGAGCATATCCATTGATGTACTGTCACTGCCTTTAAGAATGTGAACTCCTTTTCTGATCTTGGTCAAAGACCAGCCCAGATAATAAGCAAATGTATAGGATAGTCTTGAGCCAATCACATAGACGGTATGGCTTTTAGCCAGAAGGTCAACAAACTCATTCATGGTTTCGACATTAATATTTTCATACAAATATTTAAGGTTGTTTAATTCTTCTAAGATACCCCTGTGAAGTCTGTCTGCTCCGGGTTCTTTAATGCCTTTGATGGCTGCTCTTTCAGGAAGAGAAAGGCCTGTGTTGACAAAATCCTTTAATGCCTCCTGAAAGTCTGAATATCCCTTATATCCAAGGGTACTGACAAACCGGACCACTGTGGCTTCACTGATCCCGCAGGTTTCTGCCAGTTCTTTTGTGGTCATGAAAACAGCCTTGGAAGGATTCTGCATGATATAGGTTCCTAATGTCTGGGCTTTGGGTGTCAGGGAATCCAGTTTGTTTGAAATATCGTTTATTACAGGGTGTGTTGCGGGATCATTCATTATATATTGTCTTTTCCCATTTATATTGTCAAAGTAATTGAATCATTTTTATCATTGTAACTCTCTAAATTTAAAAAAATTTATAACAAGATTAAAAGTTTGTCAAGTGGATATGAAAGAAAAACCATCATTTTGAAATAAAACGCTTGACATGATTTCTTTCGTAATGTATTCGCAGCAATAGGGAATAAAATAATATAAACCCAAAACTTTAAGAGAAGACCAATGATTTTTAAAAGCAAACCCATGTGGGGCAAAAAGACCAAGCTTAAATCAAGTTATGACGTGGTGATCATTGGAGGCGGACTTCACAGTCTGGCAACAGCCTATTATCTTGCAAAGGAACATGGCATTACCGATATTGCGATTATAGAAAAAAATTATATCGGATTTGGTGGTGCGGGTCGAAATACGGCCATTGTCCGCGCCAATCAGCGGACCCAGTATAACGTCCCCCTTTACAAGGAAGCTCTTGATCTCTGGCCGGTTCTGACAAAGGACCTGAATTACAATTTAATGTTTAATAATTGCGGGAATCTGAATTTAATGCACTCTGAAGCTGCCATGAAGGCGGCGCGGATGACCATTGCCACAGCCCAGTTTCATGGGGTGGAAAGTCATCTTATTGATGCAAAAGAAGCCAAAGAACTGGTGCCGGCTTTGAATATTTCAGAGGATATTACATTTCCTATTCACGGGGCCATGTTTCATCCGCCGGGCGGCGTTGTCCGTCATGATGCCGTGGTCTGGGGACTTGCCAGGGGCGCAGCCCAGAAAGGTGTTGAGATCCATCAGCAGACAGAAGCCTTGGGAATCGGCACTAAAAACGGCAAGGTAACCTCTGTGACCACCAGCCGCGGTACCATTAACACAAAACAGGTACTGATTTCAGCAGGTGGATATTCAGCCGCACTGATTTATGACATGCTGGGAATTAAACTGCCCATCAGTGTTTTGACTATCCAGGCAATGGTCACCCAGCCCTTAAAACCGGTGCTGGATCATGTTGTCTCATCAGGGGCATACCACTGCTATGCCAACCAGACACTGAAAGGTGAAATTGCCACCGGTGCTCACATGGATCCATGGCCAAACTATACGACATTGAACACGGCTCACTACATCAAGCATCAAGCTGAAGCGCTTTCTGAATTTCTACCTTGTCTAAGAGGTGTCCGCTTTATGAGAATCTGGGGCGGATTGGCCGATATGACACCGGATATGGCGCCCATTATGGATGGTAACGAACAGGTCGAAGGCTTTTTCATGGACTGCGGCTGGGGGTATTTTGGATTTAAATCCTGCTCTGCAGTTGGTAAATACATGGCCGAATTTATGGCAACCAACCACTGTCCTGACATGTTGAAACCCTTTGCTTACAAACGATACCAGGAGCACAAGCTCATGGGTGAAACCGCAGCGCTTGTGAATTACAGCCCGGATAATTAAGGAGAAAGAAGATGGCATTAACAATCACATGTCCAATTTGCGGGAAAAGAAATGGATATGAATTCAGATTCGGCGGAGAGGAAAAGGGTCCGAGACCTGATGAAAAGGATTTGACACCGGAAGCCTGGAGCGAATACGTGCATATGAATAAATGCGTTGCAGGTGTCCAGAAGGAGTGGTGGTTTCACAAGGACGGATGCGGATCATGGTTTAAGATCCACCGGGATACGACCACGAATCTTGAAAAAGAAGTCAAAGATGGCAAACAAGTGCCTAAGGTAAAATCAGGAGGGCAAAAATGATGAACCGGTTTAATCATCTGCCGACATTGAAAATCGATACGGCTCAAAAACTT
>NZ_JAIOSW010000210.1 GCF_021107415.1 Desulfobacula sp. | reverse complement strand
TTACCCTTGAAGAAAATGAAGCCCTTGTACAGATGGAAATAAAAAAGGGGACGAAAATTACGGATGATACAATTGCTTCCATTCGTACAAAAGGAGTTATAGGAGACAAGTTTGTCAAGTTATCGCCGGGCGGTTCTGATGATTATTTGGGAGATAAAGATTCTTTAATGGATACGGAATCTGCCATCAGCCTGGAAGAATTAGTCAGCAAATATATTTTTGAAAAATAATAGGCTTATGAGTTTTAAAATTAAAAGTGAAGAAAAAGAAAATATCGGTGTCATTATAGTTGAAGGTGAAGTTGATATGTTCACCTCCCCAGGTTTGCGGGATAAACTGGTTCCATTTTTTGAAAAAGGGGTTAAAGGGATTATTGTCAATCTTTCAGGCGTCTCTTTTATGGACAGTTCCGGTATCGCAACCCTTGTGGAAGGCCTTCAATGGAGCAAAAAATATGGCAAAAAGTTTATTTTGGCCGGATTGGGCACAAATGTGATGAATGCTCTGTCCTTGACAAAACTGGATAACGTATTCAACATACAAAAACATGCAGATGATGCATATAAAGAATTGAGCAAAAGTTAAAATAAGATTTAGTTTGTTTTTTGGGAGGGGTATCAATGAAATTGTTCAAATTTATTTTTCCTGTTTTTTTTATGGTTTTCCTGTTTTTGTCAAACCATCATGCCCATGCATCGCCTGTTCAGGATCAGTTAAAAACTAGTATTGATAAAATGCTGGAAATATTACGGGATCCGTCACTCAAGGGAGAAGAACAGGTTGAAAAGAGAAGAGCATCCCTTCGCAAAGTGATTGATGAAAGATTCAGTTTTGCAAAGATGTCACAATTAAGTCTTGGCAGGCACTGGAAAAAAAGAAGTGACGAGGAAAAGAAAATTTTTATCGATTTGTTCGGGCAACTCCTTGAGGAAACCTATATATCCAAATTAGAGGCCTATACCGATGAAAAAGTGGTTTATGTAAAAGAGTATATTAAAAAAAAGAAGGCACAGATAAATACAAAAATTATTACGGAAACAATTGAAATTCCAATTGATTACAGAATGTATAACACCAAGGATGGCGCCTGGCTGGTATATGATCTGGTGATAGAAGGTGTCAGCCTGGTGGGGAACTACCGCTCTCAATTTGATCAGATGCTGCAGAAAGATTCTTATGAGAAACTAGTGGAAGACCTTAAAAAGAAAGTTGATAACTGATTTTTTTAGTTTTAATATTTTGAATAGTTGTAATTGAGCTTTGAAAAAAAAGCCATTCTCATATCATAGTTACAACTAAATGTTATGTTTGCCATAACTATTATTCATTTGAGTTATATCGTCTGATACTATATTGATTAAAATTAATAGCATTTAATTTTATAGGAATTAGATTTATGAAGAAAAATGAACTCAGAATAATATGCCCCAATGGACACCTTGGATTTGCACCTACAAAAGAAAAGAGCTTTTATCTTGGTGCTAAAACAAAACCGGATTACTATTGCTGTGATTCCGGAAGTGATGATATTGGCCCAGGCCCTTTGGGTAATGATGATTGTGTCAGCCCTCGATCCTGGCAGAAACATGACCTTGAGCTAATGCTTATTGCAGCAAGGAAACAGAATGTTCCCATGATAATAGGTTCCTCAGGCGATACAGGAACAAACAGTCGCGTTGATATGTATGTTGAGATAATACGTGAAATCGCCAGGGAACAAAAACTTGAACCCTTTAAGCTTGTGTATTTTTATTCAGAAGTCACCAAAGAATTGCTTTTGAATAAAATGGATTCAGGAATAACTATTGAAGGTCTTGATGGAAGAAAAAATTTGCTGCGCAGTGAACTTGAATCAACAAAAAGAGTGGTTGCTGTTGCAGGTGTTCATCCTTTCATAAAAGCTCTGGAACTTAAAGCTGATGTGATTATTGGCGGCAGAAGCAGTGATGCTGCCATCTTTGCTGCGGCAGCTATTTATAATGGATTTCCCGAAGCAAATGCATACTATCTTGGAAAAGTTCTCGAATGCGCCTCTTTTTGTGCGGAACCGTATGGTGCAAAAGAATCTGTTATTGGAACAATTACAAGTAATGATGTAAAAGTTACGGCAATGCATCCTGATCAGTATTGTACAATAGCATCAGTGGCCGGACATGCGATGTATGAAAGAACAAATCCGTTTTTTGAATATTTTGCAGGTGGCATGCTTGATATGACAAAATGTTCATATGTACAACTGGACAAAAAGACGACCCGGATCACCGGCGCTGAGTTTATACCAATAGACGGCAAAATAAAAGTAAAGCTGGAAGGTTCCGGGAAAATTGGTGAAAGATATATCGGAATTGTAGGCGTAAGAGATCCTTATACAATTAAAAATATTGATAAAGTTATTGAGTGGGCCAGATCTCAGGCTGTAGAACAACTTGGAACGGATGGATATGAAATTTTTTATCACATCTATGGGAAAAATGCTGTAATGGGAGATATGGAACCGGTTAAAGAAACAAAATCCCACGAGTTAGGTGTTGTGGTGGAGGCTGTATCCAAAAACAAAGAACTTGCAAAAGAAGCTGCCATCATCGGTTCAAGGCAGATTTTTTATGCCCGTCTGCCGGAAGTAAAAGGTACAGCCGGCACAGCTGCTTTTTTAATTGATGAAGTAATGCCTACATCGCCGGCATTTGAATGGACACTGAATCATACTATTGAAGTTGATGACCCCATGGAACTATTTGAACTTCATGAAACAAATATCATATAGATATAAAAGGATTAAAAAATAGATGAGAACTAAAAAACTTTATGAACTTGCCAAAACAATAAGAAGTAAAAATGCAGGCGTTGATAGAATAACCTTTGATATAATTTTTAAAGAAGAAGCAAACTATGTGCTTGTAAAACAGAGCCGTGTTTTAACCGTTGAATCCATGGCGGCACTATATAATGTTTCAAAGAGCAGGATCTGCGACTTTGTTGAGTTTGATCCCGGGTTTGCCATTAAATTTACCATACAGCGGAAACGGGCCAGCGGCAGTCCGGGTGAGGGAGATATATTTGGATGCCAGCAGTATCCGCCTCTTCTTGATTTAGAAATTCCCATTTAATAAATTAAGAACTATGGTCCACAATTACAAATGAATCTTGTTCAGATAAAATATTTTCATAAAACCATAAAATGCGGCGGGGTATCAGCGGCTGCTGAAAAACTGTTTATAACACAACCTGCTGTCAGTAAGCAGATCAAGCTCATTGAGGAAGAAATCGGCAATAAATTATTTTATAAAAGAAAAAATTCGTTACAATTAACAGCCACAGGAAAACTCTTGTTCGAGAAATCATGCCAAATATTATCACTCCTGGATGAACTGAACAATGATTTAAAAAATGTTAAAGGAAACTATTCAGGCAAAGTTATTTTAGGTTGCGGTTCCCTTGCTGCAAGATTCACTTTCCCTAAAATCATAAAAAATTATTTAAGAAAATATCCTGAAACAGACATTTCAATATTTGAATGCGGATCAGATGAAATGGAAACCCTGTTAACAAATGATATAATAGATATTGGTACGGGTTTCAAGACAATCACAAAAAACAAAAATATTGAGTTTGAAAATTTTTTTTCCAGTAGACTTAAAGTCATATGTTCAAAAAAAAGTCGATTGGCTGGGTTGAAAATTATTAAATTCGACGATATCCTTGAATTCCCCTGCATAAGCTATACTACAAATTCAGTTGTCAACAAGATTCTGGAAAAATATCTGCCATCAGATACAACAAATATAATAATAAATGCTCAAAACAGTGAAACAATTATTAAATATGTTCAAATGGATTTTGGTATCTCAATAGTACCTGATTATATACTAAAGCTTCTTAATCCAACGGCGATTGTAACAAAGGAACTGGATGTTAAGCTTTTTATTGATTTCGGTGTTTTTAAAGATAAAAACAAATATTTCAGTCCCGCCCATAAAGAATTTCTGGAATTATTAAGAACACACTATAAAAAATACTAGAAAACCATATGTTTCATTTTCCTGACTCTAAAAGGAAAATTTATACCAGAGGGAATCACAAGGGTTCCCATCTGAAAAATATAATTTCCTGTTTTTACATGTGTAAACTGCACCTGAAATTGTAGATGAGGTATCTTTATCATGATGCCTGCATATCCCCCCCCCTTCATCATGGCTTTTCATTATTTCAATCACTTTATTCAGAGTAAAATCCCGATAAATAACAGATAGTTTTTTTTTGATAAAACAAAGACGGTTCTCTGAATTTTTGATACTTGATTGCCTGGCTGCTTTTAGATTGTATGGACAAAGTTTGGTAGAGGTAAAATGATTTGTTTGTACCAGCCATTGGGTGCTTTTTTTCACATTCAAGTGATTGTGACCCAATTCAACAACAGCGATTTTACCGCTATTGTCAGCCAAGGTAAGGGAGCCCCCACCGGCATGGGGCAAGTCTGATATTTTTTTTAAGGCTTGATTCACACTGTTACAGGTCGTCAATAAAAACGGCATTAAAAAATATCGACAGGCTCCAAAACCGTGATCAGAGGTGAGGATGTTGGTATCGACCAGGCAGAACCCTTTAGAATTGATGCCGCTTGAGTAAGCGCAGGGTGCTCCCAGGCTGCCCACGGATAAAATTTTATTTCCTTGCCAATCCGGATCATGATGAACAAAAACCCGTTGTAAAATCTTGTTCCCGGCAGCCAGATCCCGATTTTTCCCGACAATCGCTCCATCTTCAGAAAGCGATACGGCCCATGAAGTACATCCATCCATATCCCGCAATATTCGGAGGTGATAAAAACTAAACAAATCAATCATCTGCAGATCAAAGCCTTTGGCAATTCCCTTAACTTCCTCAAACACTTCAGGAAATAGTTTTTTTGTTATGTTGATCTGTTCTCCAAGGTAATGTTTTGCTTTGTCTGATTGGAGCAATCCCTGATATTCGTTTATTGGCCCAAGTACATTTTTACGTACCAATCCAACCATTTCAGGGCAGAGCTCTGCCTGGAGCAATCCCCGTGCAAAAGGTGATCCCTTTAAAACCAAGGGGATTCCTCGTTTTAAGCTGGTTAACATTTAATTGCTTTGATATAAATGACAGGAAACCCAATGATTAGCGGAATATTCTCTCGATACCGGAACTTCCATATTGCATTTTTCCATAGCTTCTGGACAACGAGTGTGAAACTTGCAACCACTGGGAGGAGCTAAAGGAGAAGGAATATCCCCTTTCAGTATCATCCGTTTATGAGCTCCTATCTGTTCCACCCGGGGAATGGAATCCAGTAAAACCTTAGTATAGGGATGAAGTGGATTTTTCAGCAGCTCGCCAGTGTCACATATTTCCACCAGTTCTCCCAAATACATCACGGCAATACGATCGCTCAGGTAAGCGACAACTGAAATATCATGAGAAATGAAAAGCAATGTTAGAGAAAAGTCCTCTTTTAATTTTCCCATCAATTGAATAATCTGGGCTTGAATTGAAACATCCAGAGCTGATACCGGCTCATCACAAACCACAAATTCCGGTCGCAGGATTAAAGCCCTGGCTATACCTATTCTTTGACGTTGGCCGCCGGAAAACTGATGGGGGTAACGTTTTAAATGTTGAGGCCGGAGTCCGACCCGTGCAATAATATCAGTCACTCTTTGATCCATTTTTTTCTTGCTCAAGGATTCATGTATTTTCAAAGGTAATTTAATGATATCTTCAACAGACTTCCTAGGATTTAACGAGGCATAGGGGTCCTGAAAAATGATCTGCATTTTTTGTTTGATTTTTTTTAATTCCAGTTGATTCAGGGCAGTAACTTCTTTGGATCCAAAATAAACTTTTCCCTGGGTCGGCTCATGCAGACGAAGGATTACCCTTCCCAGAGTACTCTTGCCGCAGCCGCTTTCACCAATTAAACCCAGTGTTTCACCCTCTTGGATATGCAGACTGACATTGGAAACAGCCTGCACAATATTTTGTTTCTTAAAGAGGTATTTATCAATAAAACCAGTTTTTAATTGAAAATGTTTACTGACATTTTTAACCTTAAGAAGCGGGTCATTATTCATTTAAATCCTTTCGATGTTCTCAAATTTCTTTTAGCTTTATTCTTCCACCTTAATACAACGGACTTCACGATGGTTGCTCAATTTTCTGATGGGAATGTCCTTTCTGCATTCTTCCGAACGTTGTGAACAGCGGGGAAAAAAACGACACTGGTCCGGGAGATTGACCAAATCGGATACCTGGCCGGGAATCGGGTGAATAGCTTTATCCAGTTCAGATAGACGTGGAATAGATTTCAACAATCCCTGGGAATAGGGATGTCGAGGATTCAATATCACGTCCCTGGTAAAACCGCTCTCAACAACCTGTCCCGCATACATTACGACTATTTTGTCAGTGAACTCGGACACCACCCCCAGGTTATGAGTAATAATTATTACACTCATCTTCAATTTTTTTCTGATATCGGCAATCAGGTTTAACACCTGTGCTTGAATGGTCACATCCAGAGCAGTAGTCGGTTCATCGGCAATCAGAAGTTTGGGTTTGCAGGCCAGGGCAATGGCAATCATGATCCTTTGTCTCATACCACCGGAAAACTGGTGAGGATAATCGTTCAGCCTGTTTTGTGCATCAGGTATGCCCACTAGTTTCATCATTTCAACAGCACGGTTCTTAATGGCTTTTCTTCCCCGGGCTGCAATCTTTTGGTCATGCTCTTTTAACACTTCCGAAATTTGATTAATGATTTTTATGGAAGGATTTAATGCTGTTAAAGCATCCTGAAGAGTCATGGCGATTTCTTTCCCCCGAATTTTTCTGTAGTGTTGTGGGCTGAGACGGGTAAGTTCCTGGCCATTGAATTTAATTGAACCCGACGCTATTCTTCCTGGTTTTTTAATCAGTCCCATTACACTTAAAAAAGTGACACTTTTTCCAGAGCCGGATTCTCCCACAACGCCAAGGCAATCCCCTGGGTACAGATTGATATCTACTCCGTCAACTGCCTTAACCAAACCGCTGTGAGTATCAAAATATGTACTGAGTTTGTCAATTTTCAATAAAGGTGACTGGCTGTTGTATATTTTTTTTTCCATCAGGACTCACTAAATCTAGGGTCAAAAGCATCTCTCAAGCCGAGACTGGCAATGTTCATGGATAGAACTAAAATTAAAATGGCAATTCCGGAAAAAGTGCTCACCCACCAGGCCTCCAACATAAATTCCCTGCCATCTGCCACCATATTGCCCCAGGAAGCCATTGGGGGTTGTACTCCCAATCCTAAAAAGGAAAGACTGGATTCAAGAATAATAACCGTCGCCATTCTGGTAGTGGCCACAACTATCACCGGTGAAAGAATATTGGGTAGAATTTCTTTCAGCATAATATGAAATTTCGATGCCCCAATGGCTTGTGCCGCTTCCACATATTCGATCTCTTTTACAGCTAATGTCTCTCCTCTGACAACTCTACAGGGGATCACCCACTCCTTGTAAACCAGGGCCAATATTATATTTTGAAATCCAGGCCCCATAGCCGCCATCAATGCAATAGCAAAAATCAGGTAAGGAAATCCCAATAAAATATCCACAATGGTAGAAATAACAAGATCGAATTTTCCTTTTAAATACCCTGCCATCAAACCTAATAAAATCCCAATGGCGGTGGCGATAAAAATTACAGAAAAACCGACGATGATTGAAACCCGGGTCCCATATATGATTCTTGACAAAATATCCCGACCAAGATGGTCCGCTCCCAGCGGATGACTCCAGTTTCCCCCTTCCATCCAGGCGGGTGCCTGCAGTCTGAGAAACAAGTTAGTCTTATTGGGATCATGAGGCGCGAAATAGGGACTGAAGATGGAGAGAATAATAGCAAATATCACGATTGCCGTTGCTAAAACCGCCAGATGGTTACCCAGAAAATTTTTAATGCTTATGGAGAAAAGTGAAATCGTCTTTTCCTCCACCTGGTTTATTTCCCCGGCAGTATCGTCAAAAAAATTTTCAGCCGGGCTGGTGTCTGAAACTTTCATAAACGGACCTTTGGATTTAATACTGTATATAAAATATCAGCAATAAAATTCATCAAAACATAGGTCACGGCATAGATTAAAACAGCGGCCTGCACCATGGGATAGTCACGGCTGAAAATAGCCCTTACAACCAGGCTTCCCACGCCGGGCCAACCAAAAATTGTCTCGATAATCATATTCCCCCCCAGCAATTGTCCGGTTTGAATGGCCGCGACAGTAACCGTGGGTATCAGGGCATTTTTTAAAGCATGCAGAAAAGTCACCCGGCACATTTTCAGCCCTTTGGCTTCGGCAAAAAGAATATAATCCTGCTTTAACACTTCCATCATGGATGCACGGGTGACCTGCATCAGTGTCGCTCCCATGGCCATCCCCAGGGTGATGGTTGGCAAGATCAGATGTTTTACTGCATCTATAAAACTGTCCAGTCTTCCGGCAAGCAAGGTGTCAATCAATAACATCCCGGTTACAGACGGCACTCTCAGTGAAAAAACAGATCGACCGGACACCGGCAGCCATTGCAGATGAACGGCAAATAAAATTATGAGGATGATCCCAAACCAGAATCCCGGCATGGACACTCCGGTCATTGCCGTTACCACCGCAGACCTGTCATAGATTGTCCCCTTTTTTACAGCCGCCAGGACCCCCAGTGGTATTGATATAAAAATCGCCATCACCATGGCGCAGAGTGTCAGCTCGATAGTAGCGGGTAATCGTTCAAGAATGACCTCCATCACCGGTCGCCGATGAAAAAAACTTCTACCGAAATTACCATGGGAAGCATTATAGAGAAACCGAATAAACCGTTCGTGTATTGGCAGATCCAGGCCCATATCCTTACGAATGGCCTGTTCCATTTCCGGAGTTACGAGCTGATCACCCAGCATTATCTCCACCGGATCTCCTGGGGTCATGCTCATCATCATAAATACGATGAGACTTATCCCCAGGAGAACAGGTATCAGCCGTATAAATAGTTTTAAAAAATTCCCCATCCTTATTTAATATAGGCATCATGCAGGTTGATCTGACTGTCGGCCTTGGGTCCCCAACCGCCTAACCTGGCACTTACCCCGTAAATTTCTTTTGGTAACCACAGAAATACCATTGGAACCTCATCATTGAGAATGCTTTCGGCTTTTTGGTAATATGAAGCACGCTTTTTACGATCAACTTCCACCATGGCTTTGTCAATCAATTCATCAACCTTTGAATTTGAATACCCAGGGTAGTTACCTCGTCCTTTGGAACGTAAAACAGGGGTCATAATACCCACTGGATCAAGCGATCCGTTTCCCCAGCTGGTAAGATACATATCCCTGGTTTTAACTGGTTTTTTCCAGGTTGGACCGATCACGGATTTTTCCCAGACCTTAACTTTGGCCTTAATCCCGGCGTCCGCCAAATTTGCTGATATGGCTTCCGCAATATCTTTCAGTGCACTGGTAACATCAAGCTCAATATCGATACCACCGGGGTATCCGGCTTCCGCCAATAATTTTTTAGCCTTGGCCGGGTTATATTCATATTGGGACAGATTCGGGTTGTGACCGAAAGCGTCCGGGCTGAGAATACTGTTTAAGCGGGTAGCATTACCATTAAGCAATTTTTCAATAATCAGGTCTACATTAATGGCATGACAAAGTGCTTTTCTGACGTTAATATTATTAAACGGAGGTCTGGTGTTATTCATGGCCAGAAAAAAGCTGCGTGTCCCATTAACCGTCATTATCCTGGTATTGGAATTTCGTTCTATCTGCTTGATGCTGTGTGTCGGTACATCATTAATAATATCAACTTCACCTGATAACAAAGCAGCCACCCGAGAAGCATTCTCAGGAATGATCTGCCAGATCAGCCGTTTCACTTTTGCTTTTCCAACCGGTTGAATACTTGACGCTCCGCCGTAGTAATCATCGAAACGTTCCATAACAATCCTGTTACCGCGAATCCATTCTACCAGCTTAAAAGGTCCTGTTCCATTAACCTTGGTTGCCACTCCCTTGCTTCCTACACTCTCTACAAATTTTTTGGAAACCACTTCCTGCCAGGGCAGAAAAGCAGGAAAAACAGGCCAGGGTTTTTCCAGAATAAACCGAACCTTGTAAGGCCCCAGTATTTTTACTTCCTTTAGAGAACCCAGAAGGCTTTTTCTTGGACTTGTCTGACCGTCGATCGCACCGTCTGTGATAATACGGTCAAAAGTAAACTTGATGTCCTCAGCCGTTAATAAATCGCCATTATGAAACTTTACCCCTTTTCGCAAGACAAAGTCATAAGTCAAAGTATCAAGTTGTTTCCAGCTTTCAGCAATTTGCGGGACCACTTCCATCTTGCTGTTTCTTACCACCAAACCATCATACAGATCACGCAGAATGGTTTCTGTTGTTCGAGCCCGGTGGTTAGCGGGATCCATTGTCAAGGCATCGCTGGTATATCCGATTAAGATTTCATCATCCCCTTTTGCATATAATAAGGAACTAAAAATACAAAAAATTAAAATCATTAAACCAGTGAATAGTAAGACATTAATTCGTTTTATCATAACTCTTCTCCTCAATAATAGATTAAATATCCAAAAATATTTTTTTGAATATGGTTAAAAATCGTGGAAAAAACAGCCAAATGAACCCAACGCAAATAATAACTAAAAAAAGATGCTTTTCAATATGTTTTGACTATACAAGCAACTAAAAATAAAATGCAAATGAATAATTGCTATGTGAAACATAACGACTCGTTATATAATTTTAAAGGAAAGGGAAATATTTCAAATGCCAGTTGCAGCTCTGTCCCAGGATTATCACAGGTGCGCGGTTTTAATTTTACAATTATATCCATTTGATAAACTGTCAATTAATTTTATAAAATTAATATTATAAAGCTTCAAATTTTAATTTTATAAAATTAATTGACATTAAATTTTTTTTATATTACCTACTTAAAAATAGGTAACAGCACAATATTCTTTTTTTTTGATTATTTAAACGATTTAGTGGGGGAGAGTTATGACAAAACGAATTAACATTATACTATTCACTTGTTTGATGATTGTAACGTTTGCTTTATTTGGTTCCTCGGTATATGCCGGGGAGAAAGTCCTGAAAATTTCCATGGATGCTGGCAATGCAGGCCAAGATACTTTTAACCCTTTTACAACCAATCGCACGAATAATGTTTATTATCTGGTTTATGACAGATTGGTGGAAATGGGAGCCGATGGTGTAATTTATCCTCATTTGTTAAAATCTTGGTACGTTTCAGATGATGGCTTAACCATCACTTTCACTTTGAGAAAGGGAGTGAAATTTCATGATGGCTCTGAGTTGAACGCAGAAGTACTTAAATGGTTTTTACAGAATCTGGCCAAGGGCAAGTCCAAGTATATGGTTGCCGCGGTTGAATCCATTGATATAAAGGATAATTTAACCGTTGACTTAAATTTAAGCCGACCCGATCCAAATATTTTATATAATTTCACCTCTTCTTTTACAGGTATTCCCAGTAAAAAAGCGATTGAAAAATATGGAGATGAGTTTGGGCGAAAATATGTTGTGGGAACCGGCCCGTTTGAGTTTGTCTCCTGGAAAACAGGTGATGAGGTCGTTTTGAAGAAAAATTCCAATTATCAATGGGGATCACCTTTATCCGACAATCAGGGGCCGGCGAAAATCGATAAAATTATTTTCAAGGAGATCCTGGAAGATTCCACCCGTTTCCTTGAATTTAAAACCGGTGGTGTTGATATATTGGAAAAAGCCCCCACACTTTTTTTAAAGAAGATCAGAAAGGATCCCAACGCGAAAGTTATTACCATGGCGAGTAATGGTAATTTTCACATGATCATGAATACCAAACGTGAATATCTGAAAAACATAAATATCAGAAAAGCAATCGCCCTGTCTATTAATCAGGAAAATATTTTGAAAGCAGTGTTCCAAGGTAACGGTACCCCTGCCTATACCTATCTGATTGATCGATTACCTGCTCGAAAGGTGGATAAAAAATATGAAATCCATTTTGATTTGGCGAAAGCGAAACAGATCATGGCAGAAGAGGGATGGAAGAAAGACAGTGATGGAATTTTAACAAAAGATGGTAAAAAATTGACCCTCGTTCTTTGGAGTAAAAGTGATTCAGATGAACGTAAAACCGCTGTTGTCATCCAGGCACAACTCGCAGAATTGGGGATAGATATCAAAATTGAGCAGTTTGACCCCAGCTCAATTAAAGCCGAGTTTAAAAAAGGGCGGCATGATCTGGTAATTCGTTCTTATGGATGGGATAATGCCGATATTCTGGAGTGGTTTTTCAACTCCAATAAACCCGGATATCCAAACGTTGCCATGTGGCATGATAATGAATCCGACTATTTGATGCAAAAAGCAATGACACGTTCGAGAAATGCTGAAGAACGGATTCAGAATTTTAAGGATTATCATGAATATCTGCTCTCTCAGTACGTTTGGGCACCGATTATTAATTCTGTGAATAATCATGCAATCAATAATCGTGTTAAAATGCCCTCTGCACCGCGATTTAAGATTTTAATCGGAGCACCCATTATGGATATGACGCTTAATTAATAAGATTATGGGAAGGGAGTGTTATTGAACATCAACTCCCTTCCCATTCTATGATGATTTGAGTTTGGATGATCGTCTTTTATAAATAGATGCCACTTTTGGGACATATTTTTGAGGAAGGGGTATGTGGACTTATATTTTCCGTCGTACATTATTGTTAATTCCAATATTTATTATTATTTCATTGGTGGTTTTTTCTCTAATTCATATGGTGCCTGGAACTCCGATTGACTCATTGCTGGGACCGGGATCGACAGCCGCGGATAGAGTGGAATTAACAAAGGCCTATGGATTGGATAAATCGATTTCAGTCCAATATTTTTCCTGGATGAAAAAGCTACTCACTGGCGATATGGGACAATCAATCATTGAGAAACAACCTGTGCTGGATATGATTCTCTACAACATGCCGTTTACAATTCGACTGGGATTGGCCTCTCTTATTATATCTTTTTTTTTGGGGATTTTTTTGGGGATTATTTCATCTGCCTTTAAAAACACCTTTATTGATTATATCTCTATGATTATTGCATTGCTGGGTGTTACAGTTCCCGCCTTCTGGCTAGGCTTAATCCTGATGTTGATTTTTTCCGTGATGCTGGGATGGTTTCCTGTTTCAGGTTCTGGCAGCTTTAGAACTTTGGTTTTACCGGCTATCACTGTTGGTTTAGGGGGAGCAGGACTCATCGCGCGGGTTACCAGGGTCAGTATGCTGGAGATGTTTAATAAAGACTTTGTATTACTTTTATACGCAAAGGGGTTAAGTAAGCCTTCAATCATCGTTAAACATATTTTTCGAAATGCCCTGATGCCTGTAATTACGATATTTGGTTTAAGGCTGGGGTGGATTCTGGGAGGAGCTGTAACCATTGAAATTGTCTTTAGTCGTCCCGGAATTGGAAATATGCTGCTTTCCGCTTTATATCGTCGTGACTACCCTGTGGTACAGGCATCGCTGATAGTTCTGACCATGGCGGTTATCATTGGTGCTTTCATCGCTGATATCATGTATTCTTATGCTGATCCAAGGGTAAGAGATGTTTATAAATAAACATAGGTTGAGTATTTAAATATGGTTGAAAATAAAGTTAGCAATTTCAAACACAAATCTCCATGGATTGTAATTTTAAAACGGTTTTCCGGGAATAAGATGGGCATGATCGGAACGGCTCTGATCTTATGCCTGATTTTTGTCGCTATTTTTGCGCCCCTTTTGGAACCCTATTCTTACAAGGAACAAAATATTGAAAGGATGAACGAGTCACCTTCTTCAAGTCATTTGCTGGGAACTGATGATTTCGGGCGGGATTTGTTAAGCCGAATTATCAGAGGGGCGAGGATTTCATTTGTGGTGGGGGTTTTGTCGGTAGCGATATCGGTATTTATTGGGATAGTGGTCGGAGCCATCGCTGGATTTTATGGAGGGGTGATTGATTTGGTTCTGACAACCATTGCTGATCTGACCTGGTCAATGCCGGCCATATTAATCGCACTTTTGTTAGTGGCTGTTATCGGAGCGGGTTTGGAAAGTGTTATTGTTGCGATCGGATTGTCTTATTGGGCTCAATACGCCCGGTTAATTCGAGGACAGATCCTTTCTTTAAAGACTGCTGTTTATATCGAGGCTACAAAATCAATGGGAGCCAGCGACTTTGTGATTCTTTTCAAACATCTGCTTCCCAACAGTATTTCACCCGTTATTGTAGCAGCCACGATCGGTGTTGGAAACGCTATCGTGTTGGAAGCGACCCTGGGATTTCTAGGAATGGGAGCTCAACCCCCCACACCAAGCTGGGGAGCGATGATGAGCAATGGAACGGCTTATCTCTTTATCTCTCCCTGGGTGATCATATTTCCCGGCCTGGCCATGATGATCACTGTTTTGGGATTCAATTTATTTGGTGATGCCCTGATTAATATCATGGATGTTACGAATAAGGAGTCCAATTAATGACTTTTTTAAAAGTAAAAGACCTGGAAGTTGAATTTCAGGTTGATAAAAGGTCAGTGAAGCCCATTGAGAAAATTTCATTTGAAATGAACGAGGGAGAAATCCTGGGCATGGTTGGAGAGACCGGATCAGGCAAGTCTCTTACGGCACACGCTATTATGGGATTATCAACCTTGGTTGGAGGTAAAATCCGGGGAAGCGTTACATTTCAGGACCAAGAGCTTCTTTCAATTTCCCAAAAGGAAATGCAATCAATTCGAGGTTCTCAAATTGCGTTTATTCCCCAGAATCCTATGACTTCTTTAGATCCTGTCTATCGAGTGGGGGATCAAATTGTTGAGGGCTTATTTAAACATGTCAAAATAAGTAAATTGAAAGCCAAACAGCAGGTGCTTGATTTAATGGAAGAACTGCATATTCCGAAATCAAATCAAGTGTTTCAACAATATCCCCACCAACTTTCAGGCGGGTTAAAGCAAAGAATTGTGATTGCGATGGGATTATGTGTCCATCCTAAACTATTGATCGCTGATGAACCGACAACAGCGCTGGATGTAACAGTGCAAGCTCAGATTATGCGATTGTTTAGAGAGATGACGGTGGATAGAGGGATTGGCCTGTTCCTGATTACCCATGACCTAGGTGTAATTGCCCAGGTTTGTGATAAAGTTGCCGTTATGTACGCTGGTAATATGGTTGAATTTGGTAAAATTGATACCGTGTTTAATACACCATCTCATCCCTATACCAAAGCGTTGTTGGATTGTATCCCCTATATTGGTATGAAAAAGGGAACCTTGTCCGCGATTTATGGCAATGTCCCCGGTGCAGGAACTTATCCAAGCGGCTGCCGTTATCATCCTCGTTGTCCGCATTCTAATGAGCAGTGTGAAAATAGTATGCCGACATTAATTCAAATTGAGGGTGGATCACAGGTTGCCTGCCACAAATATTAGGAAAAAAAGACCGAGAATATGGAAAAATTTATAGAGATTAAAGATCTTTCAGTCTCATTCGACGTTAGAGGTGGCCTTTTTTTACGTAAAATCGGGACAATAAAAGCTGTCAACAACGTTTCCTTTTCGATTAACAAAGGGGAAATATTAGGTGTTGTCGGTGAGTCCGGGTGTGGAAAATCAACATTGGCTCGATTGATTCTGTGTCTGATTGCACCTAATAATGGCAGTGTCACTTTTAATGGAAATGATATTTTAAAATTGTCTAAAAAAGGAATACGTCTCCAACGGCGTCATATGCAGATGGTTTTTCAGGATCCTTACTCTGCTATGGACCCCCGTTATACGATTTTCAGAAGTTTGTGTGAACCTTTTCAAATTCAAAATGTTCGATTTGAAAAAGCTGCGAGGCAAAAAAAAATTGACGACCTCTTGGAACTGGTTGGTCTAAGTTCGGAGCACGGATTTGCCTATCCACATCAGCTTTCAGGCGGGCAGAAACAGCGGGCGGATATAGCGCGCGCCTTGGCTTTGACCCCTCAATTTATCATATTGGATGAACCCACTGCCGCCCTGGATGTATCGGTCCAGGCCCAGATTATTAAACTACTGGAAGATTTAAGAGAACGGCTTAATCTGACATTTTTATTTATTTCACATGATTTGTCTTTAGT
>NZ_JAIOSW010000188.1 GCF_021107415.1 Desulfobacula sp. | reverse complement strand
TTGAAACCGGATAATCAATCAGAAGATCAGTGGCTTGTGGTGCCAACTGCAGTCTTAAAGGATGGCATCCCTTCTGAGTATAAAAAAGGTCAGTATTTCTCAATTGCTTATTTTAAACCGGTTAAATTCAGAATTAAAAATCAGGCTGATCCTGATTTCTTCAAAACAGCCTCTATCTTTATTTTTAATGAGCAGGCTGAGTTGATATTTGAAAAATTGATCGATATTACTGAGGCAGAATAGACAGGATGAAAAATAAGTCACATATAAAAAAAAAGTTTGCACTTGTGTGCAGTTTTCTGTTTTTAATTTGCAGCCAGGCTTTGGCCGGGCAAAAAATTCATACCGTTTTTTTTGAAGGTGAAGAAAATGAACTCCATGTCTATCGGATCAATGGTACCAAACCAGGAAAAACATTGCTGATTATCGGTGGAATTCAAGGGGATGAGCCGGGTGGATTTCTTGCAGCAGATTTTTATGCTGATTTTATGCTTGAAAAAGGTAATTTGATTGTTGTGCCAAGAGCCAATTTCCCTTCAATTTTAAAAAAGGGAAGAAAGATCAACCAGGACATGAATCGAAAGTTTTTAGATGATAATATCTCCAATTATGAAGCCAGAGTTGTCAATGTCCTGAAAAAATTAATTTGTGAAAGTGATAGTTTCTTAAATCTTCATGAAGGCTCTGGTATTTATTCGGATAAATGGGAAAACAAGAATAAAAACCCGAACCGATTTGGTCAATCCATCATTACAGATGATTCGATTTTAAAAAGGGGAGATTTAGGAGAAGACATTTATCTTGAGGAAATGGCCCAAAAGGTGATTGAGAAGATAAATCAGCATATTGAAAATAAAGACCTTTTTTTTCATTTTAACAACCATAAGACCAATCATCCGGATTCAATTCATAAAGAGCAGTTAAGGTCAGCAACATATTATGCATATCATATTTGTAAAATTCCGGCATTTGGTATTGAATCGGCTAAATTTCTTCCGTTGGAACAGAAAGTTCGACAGCATATTTATGCCATTAACGCGTTTATGGAAATTTTGGATATTATCCCGCAAACCCCGGGCATTGATTTGGAAAAACCGGAAATGCAATACATGATTATTTCAGTAAATGATTCCATCCCTGTTGTTGTAGAAAAAATGCAACGTCTGAAAATTAATAAAGGGGATACGATTCAGATTCATAATATTGTTGCAAATTATGAGCGTGGGCTTAGTGTTGATGTGATCGGTTTGGGAAATCAGTTTAATGATATGAAAAAAAAATTAATTATCAATGAATCGACCAGGATTGAGGCGAAAAAAGATTTTTACAAGTGCGGCAGTGTTTTTTTAGATATAGATTCAAAATCAGTAAGGCAACTTACAGTCACTGATTCAAGTGACACGCCAACCTTAAGGTATAAATTGAGAATAAATGGGCAACTTAAAATTGTTAATAATTATGAGCATGTGAAGATTCACAGGGGAGATAAACTGGTTATTGAAGATATTCTTGCAGGTAGTGTAGATCCGTCAAAATATATAGTAAATTTTAAAGGATTTGTCGGTAATCATCAAAACAACTCCGGGGAAGACAGAGGCTATGTAATAGATACAGCCAAAGGTGTTTTAATGGAACGCTACTCGCTGAATAAAAAAGGCCGGCATTATTATGTGTTAACCACTTTGAGAGGAAAAAAAGTGGGTAAAATATTTATAGATATTCAACCATATGCAAGCTAAGGAGATATAAAGTGGGAAAGAAAAACAGCAAAAACCTCTCAATTATTGACAGGGAGCTGAAAATTGAAGGCTCGATATCAAGCACTGGAAAATTGATTATCAAGGGCCAGGTAACCGGTACGATTGAAGGAGACGTGGTCATTATTGCAGAGGACGGGCGGGTGAATTCCAGTGCGACAAAGGTGTCAAGCCTTACCATTGGCGGCAAATTTCAAGGGGAAGTTACTGCCACTAAGGAATTGATTATCCTTGCCACAGGGACTTGTGCAGGCAAGGTAGAATGTAAAGATCTTATTGTTGAAAACGGTGGTATTTTAAATGCAGAAGTATCCTGTAAGACCTCAAGCACGCTGTCAGCAGAGAACAATTCAAAAACTTTTGGTAACCATAAATTAAAAGAAGGAAAACAAATAGAACTTTAAATTCTGCTTGACATAAACTCAAAAATTATATAGATACTGCTGATTGTGTTTATGAATAGGAGCGTTGAAGAAATTGAAAAAATATACATATAGTGCAAAAAGATCAGACAATAAAGAAAATTGGTGCGTCATTGACGCAAAAGATAAAATTCTCGGCAGACTTGCATCACAAGTGGCATATAGAATCCGCGGGAAAAACAACCCTTTCTTTACACCCCATGTTGATACCGGTGATTGGGTTATTGTTATCAATGCAGATAAAATCCGTATGACCGGCAAAAAGTTGGACCAAAAAAAATACTATCGTCATTCAGGATATATTGGCAGCCTTAAAACCACTACAGCAAAAGAGTTGCTTGAAAAAAAACCTGAAGAGCTTATTAAAAAGGCTGTTAAGGGCATGCTCCCTAAAAATCGACTGGGTAGAAAACTTGGCAAAAAATTATTTGTATACACAGGTGATCAGCACCCACATGCTGCTCAAAAGCCTGAAATATTTGAAATTTAAGAAAAAAAGGACGCGATAATTATCAATGGAAAGTGGAAACGTATTTTACGCGACTGGTAAAAGAAAAGATTCTGTAGCCAAAGTATGGTTAACACCCGGTAATGGTAAGATTGTGGTCAATAATAGAGATTTGAACGAATACTTTGAATTGAATGTAACAAGAGATTTGCTTTTGTCTCCCTTGGTTCTCACTGAAAACCATGATGCTTTTGATGTTAAAGTGACTGTAATGGGTGGCGGGAAATCCGGTCAGGCTGGTGCTATTCGCCTTGGTGTGTCCAAAGCGCTTGAACTTTCAGATCCTGATCTTCGAGGGGTTTTAAAAAGTGCAGGATTCCTCACAAGGGATGCAAGAAAAAAAGAGCGTAAAAAATACGGTAAAAAAGGCGCAAGAGCAAGCTTCCAGTTTTCAAAAAGATAGTCTTTTTATACAATTGTACCAGCGGGTACAAAGTTATCAATCATTAGGGGCAAAGAGTATTCTTTTTGTCCCTTTTTTGTATTGGGGAATGAAGAAGAAAAATGAAGACTTATCTGTTTTATGATATTGAGACCAGCGGTTTAAACCATGCATTTGACCAGATATTGACATTTGCCTGTATCCGAACCGATCTTGTGCTCAATGAAATTGACAGGCAAACGATCACGATTCGTTTGCGCAAAGATATTGTGCCTTCGCCAAGAGCTTTTTTAACCCACGGTTTAACCTATAATGAGTTAGAACT
>NZ_JAIOSW010000302.1 GCF_021107415.1 Desulfobacula sp. | reverse complement strand
TTTACCCATTATTATTTTGTTTGCAATTTTTTATTTTCTTTTGATCAGACCCCAGCAGAAAAAAGCTAAAGATCATAAAGCAATGATATCCAATCTCAAAAAAGGAGTTAGGATCGTCACATCGGGCGGCATCTATGGAACCATCCAAAGCATAGATGACACAACCATTGGTCTGGAAATTGCTGAAAAGGTAAAAATAAAAATTTCCCGGGGAAATGTTGCAGCCGTAATTTCTGGTGATGCTGCTGTTTCAAAAGAAGACAAAAAGAAAAAATAAATTCATTAGGAGTAATTAGATTGAAGCTATTTACCTTTAAAAGTGTCATGATTTTTATTGTGGTTTTAACGGCCATTGTTTGTTTTTTACCTACTTTCTTCAATTGCTGGCCCCATAAAAAAATCAATTTGGGACTGGACCTTCAGGGAGGGATGCATCTTGTACTTGAAGTTCAAAATATCAAAGCTGTTGAAGCAGAAGTGGAACGAACCATTCAAGAGATTAAAAAACAGCTTAGAAAAGAAGGCGTAAAGCATCTGGGTATTTCCCGTCTTAAAGACAACTCTATTCTTGCAAAATTTCAAGGGGATGAAAACAAATCCGGGTTTGAAACGGTTCTTTCCAAAAATTTTGAAAACCTTATCACTCATAAACCACAAGCAGATGAAAATAATATCACCTTTAAATTATCCCTACCGGAAAAAGAGACGGATAATATTAAAAAGATGGCCACTGAGCAGGCGCTGGAAACCATCCGCAACAGGATTGATGAGTTTGGTGTCAGTGAGCCGGATATTAGAATACAGGGGGGGAACAGAATCCTGATACAGCTTCCCGGCATTACGGATCCTGAAAGAGCAAAAGACCTTATCGGGAAAACCGCTCAATTGACATTTCAACTCGTAGATGAGGATGCTGATGTTAATTCAGCCGTCAATGGAACTCCTCCTGTTGGTGATGAGATACTCTATCAAAATAAATACAATCCAGGTTCAGGTACTTCAACTAAAATTCCTTTTTTAATCAAAAAAAGAGTGCTTTTGGATGGCAGCCTTTTAACCAATGCCAGAGTTGAATTTGACCAATTTCAGCAACCCCAGGTCGGTATTGAGTTTAATAGAAAGGGCGCCAGAATTTTTGATCGTATCACCGGAGAAAATATCCACAAACGCCTTGCCATTGTACTTGATAATTCCGTGTATTCAGCACCGGTCATTCAAGATAGAATCGCCGGGGGAAAAGCTGTGATAACCGGTAATTTTACTTTAAATGAAGCAAAGGACCTGGCCATTGCTTTGAGAGCGGGTTCTTTGCCGGCACCTGTTAAAATTATTGAAGAACGCACGGTGGGCCCAACGCTGGGCGCAGATTCCATTCGTACAGGCCTTATTTCAATGGTTGTCGGCGGAATTCTTGTGGTCCTGTTAATGGCTGTATACTATAAAAAGGCCGGTTTGATCGCTGATCTGGCACTGACCATTAATATTATTCTTATCGGAGGAGGACTGGCGGCATTCCAGGCCACCCTAACGTTGCCCGGAATTGCAGGTATCATTCTTACCATCGGTATGGCGGTTGATGCCAATGTTATTATTTTTGAAAGAATCAGAGAAGAGATAAGATCCGGTAAAACAGCACTGGCATCGGTTATCTCAGGGTTTGACAGAGCAACCCTGACAATTCTTGATGCCAACGTGACCACCATTATTGCAGCCCTGGTTCTTTACCAATATGGTACAGGTCCGATTAAAGGCTTTGCCATTACCCTTTGTCTTGGTATTATTGCAAGTCTTTTTACGGCACTGATTCTTACAAAAAGCGTTTTAATTTTTATTCTTAAAAATAAACAATCGTCAAAACTAAGTATATAAAGGAAATAAACAATGCAGATTATCAAATCTGATATCAATATAGACCTTATTGGTAAACAAAAAATTGGATTTGCTTTATCACTTATCCTTATTCTCTTAAGTATCGGGTCTCTTATTATTCATAAAGGACCTAACTTTGGAATTGATTTTGTTGGCGGAACAATAATCCAAATCAAATTTTCCCAACAGGTCCCTGTTGGGAAAATACGATCCGGGCTTTCCAATATAGGCTTTAAGGATGCTTCCGTACAAAATTTCGGGCATGATCAAGATCACGAATTTTTAATCCGAACCAGTAACTTGGAAATGACCAGCAAAGGATTGTCACAATCCATTTCTGAAGCCATCAAAGCATCCACCGGAATTGCTCCTGAAATCAGAAGAGTTGAGATGGTTGGACCCCAGGTGGGTAAAGATTTAAGAAAAAAAGCACTTTTAGCCATGTTTTATTCTTTACTCTTTATTACCATATATATTTCAGGCAGATTCGAATTAAAATGGATGTTATCCGGCGTAACAGCCGGCTCATTAATGACAGCTGTCTATTTTTTGTCTGTATTTAATGTAAGTATGGCAGTTCTAATTACAGCAGCCTTGGTTATAACCCTGGCATTATTCTGGGTCTTACGGCTTAAATACGCCATGGGTGCGATGGTTGCGCTGTTACACGATGTATTGATAACCGTAGGTATTTTTTCAATTTTAAATCTGGATTTTTCTTTGCCGATCATTGCAGCGCTATTGACCATCATCGGGTACTCATTAAATGATACCATTATTGTTTTTGACAGAATAAGGGAAAATATAAAAGGTGTAAAAACCATGGATACCTTCCCCACTCTGTTTAATAAAAGTATTAACCAAACACTTTCAAGAACAATTTTAACCTCTGTAACCACATTAGTCGTACTGATTCCTTTATATTTTCTTGGTGGTGAGATTATTCACAATTTTGCATTTGCCATGATTATTGGTGTTATTATTGGTACATATTCTTCCATATTTGTAGCAACCCCTATTGTTCTTGCTGCTAACAAAAGGTAATTTTATGCCTGGTTTAAAAAACCATTTATATAAAAGTATTTATCTTCTTGTCCTATCTTTATTTTTTGTTTCCTGTGGTTCTATTGATTATTTTAAAAGTTCTGCAGGAAACAATGAAGAGAAACCATCTGATCAGATGAAGATATCCGGAATGGAATCTGAACTAAGTGATATTAAGAAAAACCAGGTAAATTTAAACCGTCGAATGAAAGATAAGGATGCTGCTATACAGGAACTTCAAGACAACATTATTAAATTAGAAAAAAAAATTTCTGCCCTTGAAAAAACCAGAACAGCTGTAAAGCCCATTCAAAAAGAAACAGTTGCAACACCATCTGTTCTCTATAAAAAAGCAAGAAATCTTTTAGTTGAAGACAATTTTAAGAGTGCCGCCGGCCTGTTCACTGTGTTTATTAAAAATTATCCTCAAAACAGTCTTGCGGACAATGCCGTATATTGGCTTGGTGAGTGTCACTATTCCATGAGGGATTATAAAAAAGCAATCTTTGTATTCAAAAATCTCACCACAAAATATCCACAATCAGAAAAAGTTCCAGATGCAATTTTAAAACTTGGCTATTCATATCTATCTTTGGATGATTCCAACAGGGCGCATCACTATTTAAAAAAAGTAATAAAAAAATATCCTTTTTCACCGGCTGCAGACAAAGCTCAAAAAAACCTAAAGAATTTTGAATAATACTCATTTTAAGAATGCTTGATTCCTTTGAAAAATATTTACCCTGGTTTATCCTAAGGGAAGTCCCTTTTTTAGGGAATACAATGTATAAGAAATTGATTGATCAATTTCAATCGCCAGACAATATTTTAAAGGCTTCTGAAACCCAACTTGGAAGGGTTGATAAAATATCTGCAAAAATAATAAAAGGCATCACAAATCACAAAGCCTTTCAAGATATAGCCAAAAAAGAGTTAGACCTAATTTTTAAAAAAAATATTAAAATAATAACTTTGACGGATTCTTCCTATCCTGTTTTATTAAAGCAGATTATAGATCCACCCCCCTTTTTGACATACCTGGGCAAACTGGATAATACTTCTCCCTGTATATCGGTCATTGGCTCAAGGACTGCGACTTCATATGGATTGAGTACCTCTGAAAACCTTTCATATAAACTGGCTAAAAAAGGGTTTCAGATTGTCAGCGGCCTGGCAAGAGGGATTGATGCCATGGCACATAAAGGTGCCTTAAAAGCCCAGGGAAAAACCATCGCAGTTATGGGTTCAGGGTTGAATAAAATATATCCCAGAGAAAACACAGGTCTGTTTAAAGCCATTGCACAAAAAGGAACTATTTTTTCGGAATTTAAAATAAATACCGATCCATTCCCCTCAAATTTTCCCATTCGAAACCGAATTATTGCAGGGCTATCCTGTGGAAGCATTGTTGTTGAAGCAGCCAAAAGAAGTGGTTCACTCATCACTGCTCGACTGGCCACTGAATATAACCGCGAAGTATTTGCTGTTCCCGGAAGTATAAAATCAAAAAAAAGTGAGGGTACACATTCTCTGCTTAAACAAGGCGCCATGCTTGTGGAAAATGAAATGGATATCGTTGATGAGCTCCACCATTTTATCCATGAAAAAAAAGAAAATTGCCAACCTGTGCCCTCACAATCTTTACAAAAACAAAAATCGACCCATTATAACAGTTCTAAAGTCAATAAGTATAAAATTAAGTATTTTTTAGAACCCTACCCTGTCCATATTGATGTATTAATTGAGAAGGCCGGGATGGAGTGTTCACAAGTTACATCCCAATTACTGGATTTGGAACTGGAAGGTATTGTGACGCGCCATCAGGGTAATTACTATTCTATTTCGGAGGAAACCCATTGACAAAACCCCTCATCATTGTCGAGTCCCCAACAAAAATAAAGACATTAAAAAAATATGTGGGAAAAGAATTTAATATCGCTGCA
>NZ_JAIOSW010000408.1 GCF_021107415.1 Desulfobacula sp. | reverse complement strand
GCGAACTCTTCGGTCATCAGAAAGGGGCCTTTACAGATGCCAAGGAAACCCGGAAAGGCCGCCTGGAACTTGCCGGCGGCGGGACATTGTTCCTGGATGAACTCGGTGAGATCAGCATGCGGATGCAGATTGATCTTCTCCAGGTTCTGGAAGATAAAATATTTTATAAGGTTGGGGGTACCCAGCCCATTACAGCCGATTTCAGGGTCATCGCAGCAACCAATGCAGATATTGAACAGGCCATTAAAAATCGGACTTTTCGTGAAGACCTGTATTATCGCCTGAATGTCATAACCTTTACCATGCCGCCGTTGCGGGAGCGAAAAGAAGATGTTCCCCTGCTGGCTGAGCATTTTTTGATGAAGATCACACAGGAGGTTAACAGAGGAGTGGAAAGAATCAGCAGAGATGCCATGGATGAACTCATGCTGTATGAATGGCCGGGAAATGTAAGGGAGCTTTCCAATGCCATTGAAAGAGCAGTGGTGGTCTGTAAGACCCGCACCATTACCCCCTTAGACCTTCCCATTGTAAAGACGCTGGAAAACGAACTGAAAAATAGGTATTTCTCACTCAATGATGTGGAAAAATACCATATTTCCAAAATTCTGGATGAAACCAGTTGGAATATTTCCAAATGTTCCGCCATTCTTGGTATTGACAGATCAACCCTGTACAATAAGATCAAACGATATGACCTGAAAGACAGCCGGTCCAAATAGCTAAGGTCCTAACATTGGCAAATGAATAATACCGATACTATTGTCGTTTCCCCAATTGGAGATATCCCGCTCTGGATGAGTGATACCATTGCAACGGATGTGGGCAAATTTTTCGGGTTCAGCGCCAGGGTGGAGAAGGTTTTAGATGATATCTTTTTTGCCTATGATGCAGAGCGCAATCAGTATCATTCAACAAAAATACTTGAGAAGCTGGAAAAAAATGCACCCAATGATTGTATCAAGATTATTGCAGTAACCAGGGAAGACCTTTTTATCCCTATTCTCACCCATGTCTATGGAGAGGCCCAGCTTGGGGGACAAGCCTGCATCATATCTATTTCCAGGCTGATTACCGGTCTTGAAGTCGAGATGATTAACAAGGGGTTCAACAGGATTGTGAAGGAAGCCATCCATGAACTCGGGCATACCTTTGATCTTCGGCACTGTGAAGATGAAAGGTGTATCATGCACTATTGCAGAAAGCTTGATGACGTTGACAGGAAATCAAATCGGTTTTGCCGGTATTGCAATGTTTTTTTGGCCGACAACATCAGGGATCTTTGCGGATAAAGAGCTTTAAGAGCGTGTCCCAGGAGATTCCGGGCAGGTTCCCGAAAAGATCGGAGCCCAGTCTTCCGCCGTCAGCTGCCGCAAGCTGTGTTTCTTCTTCTAAAAATGCATAGAGTCTGTCCACTTCCTTGTTCATGATTGATTTATTTGAATCCATGAACATCAATTGTTTCAGGTCTTGTTTCAGGTTCAGGCAATAAAGGTTTAATACCCATCCGTCTATATACGGATCATGGTTTATCAGGCCGGGATTTTTGCTCACCTGTGAATTGACTTGGGTGATCACTCCGCTGACAGGCGATAAAAATGATGCTTTATGCCCGTTTCTGGAGATATGAATAGTATTTTTCCCCTGGACAACCTGTTTGCCCATCAAAGGGGTTTTTATGGTGGTAAATTTTCCCAGAACCCTTGAAGCAAAATCGTCAATTCCGATGCGGACATTGTTGCGGTCTTCTATTTTCATCCATGTATGCCCTGGATGAAGATAATATCCCATGGGCAGGGACACACCACTGATATCATGAAACTCCACTGGTTTTAGAACTGTATAAACCTTGAACTGGTCATGGAAGTACTGATCAAATTCACAATCAATGCAATTATAGGTTTTAGGGCAGGCTTTAAAATCAATATGGCCTTTCATGTGATGGATACACGGTCTCTTTGCCAGGGGCTGCTTTCTAAGCTTTTCTTTCCAGAAAATAAGGTTGCCCCTTTTCCCCTTTAAGACCACGCCCTGTTTTTGACGATGCTCATTTTCATAGCAGGCTTTTCTTAAAGCCCGGTCAAATCTACAGGTTGTACAGGAAAAATCCTTTATACATATTTTTTTCTTTACCACTCCTGCCTGCATCCAGATACAGGCAGGAGTATTTTCTTTTACTCTTGTTTCCATTTGCAGCATCCTTTTTTTAAGTTCTAAGAAAGGTGTGGGTCAGGTTATGCCAGCCAAGGGTTGGCAGGTTTCCATATACATCCGCCTTTAAGAGACCGCCATCTGCGCTCAAAGGACCTGTTACCTTTTCAATCATTTTTTCAAGTATGGTCACTTCCTGTCCCAGCCATTCCACGCTGTCGTTGTCGCTTATAAGATCTTTAACGGTTCCCTTTATATCGGAGTTGTGAATGGTAAAGAGCCATCCGTCACCATAAGGATCGGTCCTTGAAAGATCCGGGGATTTCCTGATAGTGTTGTTGACCTCGGTGATGACCCCGTTTACAGGGGAGAGAATATCGGCTGGATTTTCTTTTATTTTCATGCCCCAGCCTACCTTTCCTTTGTTTAATTCCTGACCTGTCAGGGGCAGGTCAAAGGCATCCGGGCCGCCCAGCACCTTGAATGAGAAGTCATCAAGACCGACACGGATAAGGCCGCCACTGTCGATACTGGCCCAGGTATGACCGGTGTGAAAATAATATCCGTCGGCAATATCAAAGCCTTTGACTTCTTTCAAATACACCATGGAATGACCGATTTTCGGGGAAAGGGTGTCTTCAAAATACTGGTCAAAATCACAGCGCCGGCAATTATAGTTCATGGGGCAGACCCTGTTTCCAGTCCTGTTGGTCAACGCATGCCTGCAGGTTCTGTCCGTGCTGTCCCTGTTTCTCAGGGCGTCCTGCCAGGTGGTGTGTTTGCCGGCTACCGCCATTTTGGTCATGGAATCATCATACTTGCAATTGGTGCAGTCATAAAAGTTATTGCAGTTTTTCTTCTTTACAACACCTGCCTGCATCCAGATACAGGGATGATCGTTTTTGTCTTTTACGGCTTTCCAGATGTTTTTGGATTTTGCGGGTCTCATTAATTGTGTCATGGCCTTTTCTTCTTTTTATGAATTATTATTTTGCCTATTTACTAATTTTAATAAGAGCAAAAAGGATACCAGGCCGGGAAAAAAAACAAATATAAGGTTGAAACCCGCGTAAGTGTCTGGATTTGATATGCCTGACAGGACGGGTGCTGTAGAGTGGGAAATTTCAAATTGTAGGATTTCACCACAGCTCATATGACTCTTTGCAAATCAATGCGATGGAATCCACTTATCATCAAGCATCTTCACTGCTGTTGGATTTTTCAACACAGAATTCTAATTTTTCAACACTTTATTTTTTATCAACACCTTGCTTTCACAATTCATCCCGTGTTAGAAATTAATCATATTTCCGATTGCTTATAACCTTTTTTAAAAGGATGTGATTGTGAAAATGCCTGAAAAAGAGATTCAAGCCATTCTCAGTGGTATCAAAGATTTTGTATTAATCATATCCCCGGAAAGGGAGATCCTGGAAACAAATGCGGCTTTCTTAAAACATATAGGATGTTCCAAGGAGAATGTCATCGGCCGCAAATGTTTTGAAGTTCTAAAGGAAAATAAAAGAAAACCCAGCAATTGCCACAATATCTGCCCCCTTGAAGAAGTCATCAAGAATAAAAAACGTTGCCAGGTTGAGCTGACAAGGCTGGACAGTAATAACAAACCCCGATATACGGAGCTGACCATTTTTCCTATCTGGGAAAAAAAAGGAAAAATTGCCAAATTCATTGAAATCAGCCGGGATATTACCCAGCGAAAACTGGACGAAGACTCTCTTATCAAAATGGTGGAAGAAAGAACCCGCCAGTTGAAAGAAACCCATGAAAGGCTTCTTCACCAGGATAAAATGGCTTCTTTGGGTAAACTGTCCTCGTCTGTTGTCCATGAAATCAACAATCCTGTTGCCGGTATATTAAATCTTGTAATGCTCAGCAAACGGATATTAAAAGAAGACACTATTGATCAAAAAACGATTGATGTTTTTTTACAATACCTGGAACTGATGGAGACTGAAACACGGAGGATCAGCCGTATTGTCAGCAATCTTTTGGTGTTTGCCCGGCAATCGAAAATTGAACTGGTCAAGTTTGATGTCAACGATCTGATTGATCAGACCCTGATATTAAATTCCAACCTTCTAAAGATAAACCACATCCGTATCATAGAAGAACTTGAGCATAACCTGCCTTTGGTCAATGGCTCCGAGGATCAGTTAAAGCAGGTGCTGATGAACCTGATCTCCAATGCCGTGGAAAGCATGTCAACTTCCGGAACGAAGCATCTGACCATTAAAACCTTCAGTAAAAAAAATCAAAAAGCCATTGGACTGCAGATTAAAGATACCGGGTCCGGTATTCCAAAGGAAACCATATCAAACATTTTCGAGCCTTTTTTTACCACAAAGAAAAAAGGCAAGGGAGTGGGTCTGGGCCTTTCTGTGGTATATGGAATTATCCAGGAGCACGGTGGGAAAATTTATGTGGATTCCGCACCCGGAAAGGGAGCCTGCTTTTCAATCACCCTTTACCAGGACCTGGATTCCAAAAAAATGAGATCACGCCTGTCCTAAAAAAATCAGGCTTTCACTACACGACCCTCAACTCCACCATTCATCTCAATTTTTAATCAGATTTTGAATGAATGGCTACGAGTACGGCGGAAGACAAGATCAATGCAGTTCCTATCATCTGTAGCCATCCAATATGCTGTCCTAAAAAAAGTGCTGCAAGGACCATTGTCGTTACCGGTTCAAAGGTGGACAGCATGGATGCATTAACGGCACCGGACAATTTCATCCCCTGAAAATAGGTGTAAATGGCAACCACGGTTGAAAGAATGGCAATGGCCATGATATTCATCCAACAGAGACATGCCGTTGGAAAGAAAAATCCTGCCTTTATATTATAGAAAAGATAAAAGCATGCAGCAGAAGTAATGACAACAAGGCTGGATGTAAAGGCGTCGTTTCTGCTCATCACTCTGGCTCCGGCAATGGTATAGACTGAATAAATTACTGCTGCGCCAATCCCAAGCATGACTCCTTTCATGTTTCCATTGGTCTCAAGTCCGATGACCAGTATGGTTCCTGAAATAGCGCTGCATAAAGCAAAAAGTTTATTTTTTGTTAAGGTTTCATTCAAGAAAAAAACAGATAAGACGGCAACAAAGACCGGATATAGGTAAAGCAAAATTGCCACGAGCGATGGGGAGATGAGAGTTAGTGCCGTGAAATAGCAATATGATTGACCCGCATATCCGATCGCTCCCATGGCAATGAGCGTATAAAGGTCTTTCCCTTTTGGAAACCTTCTCTTTTGTAATACTGCAATGGGCAGCATGACCATCACTGCAATGACAAATCGGTAAAAAAGCAGGGAATGGGGGCTGATTCCGGATAGGTATGCAAATTTTGCAAAAATGGCCATGGCACCAAAGGATGCCGCTGAAATCAATATTAACCCGATTCCTAGTAAATGACTCATATTTCGTTTATTTCAAACTCTCTTTTGTCTTTATTTGTTTTTTAAAAAAGGATTGGAACGTTTCTTCAGTCAGGGTGGGCTTCTTGTCCCTGAGTTGTACAAGAGAAATTTTATTAATCACTTTTTCTTTTGTGGGGAAAATCGGAATTATTTCTCCTGTTTCAATTTCATCCCAGATTAGGTGATCTGCTGTAATGCCAAGCCCCATTCCAAGCCTGATACAGTTTAAGAGCGCCTGGTGGCTTTCAATGGCCATAATAATATTAAACCTTGGAATAGATTTTTTAAAATAATGCCAGAACCAGTGTTTCAGAATAACGGGCTCATGTTCGTCTGTAATAAAGTCCATTGACACAAGGGTTTCAAAAGAAATTTTTTTCTTCATCTTATTTTCAAAATACTCTTTTGAACTTGCCAGAACAAAGGTTTCTTCTGCCAGGGGGTCTATCTGGTAGTGTTCCGGTCTTCCAAAAAACTGGTCTTTGGCTGAAAAATAATCAATCACCACAAAATCAAGCAAGCCCTTATTTAACATATCTAAAAGCTGGTCAGGCTCTTCAAGCCTGACTCTGAAACTCACCTGGTTATACTTTTTTCTAAAGGCATGACAAATAGCCGGGAAATACGTTTTTCCAAATTCAAGGGGTGCTCCAATTCTGAGCAGTCCATAGGGCTGGTCCATTGGTTTTGAAATATTTTTTATTTCACTGCCTAAAGTTTCAATAAATGGTTTTACCATAGCAAACAATTGATCTGCTGCCCGGGTGGGAATAATTTTTTTGTGCCGCCTGATAAACAAAGGCGTTTTTATCTCAACTTCAAGTTTTTTTATATGCTGGCTTACGCCAGGCTGGGTAATATAAAGATTTTTTGCTGCCATATTCATGCTTTGCAATGAATAAACATGGTAAAACACTTTTAATCTGTTTAAATCAGGTATCATAATCAATACTTATTCAATGTATAATAAAGATTAATTTTACTGATTTATAACTTTAATCTACATTTAAAACAAGCAAAAGAAATATTTAGTACAAATACCCATGAGGACCAGCAAGTGTTACCGATTACATTATCCATATTTGCCTGTTTCGGCTGGGGCATCGCAGATTTTATAGGGGGCCTTAAAAGTCGAAGCCTGCCCACACTCAGTATTTTAATGATTTCCTCCCTTATGGGGACTTTTCTTCTTGGCATAATTATTTTGTTGTTGAATTCCCCTTTGCCCAATGATCCGCTGCTTTTCTGGGCCATTCCGGCAGGACTCATAGGGGTTGTTGCCATGTTTCTGTTATACCGCAGCCTTGCCGTTGGGACCATGTCCATCCTGGCTCCCATTAGTGCGACAGGTGTTATTCTGCCTGTCATATGGGGAATTTTTTTTGGCGATACCCTTTCCGGGTTATGCAGTTTGGGTATTGCCATTGCTATTTTGGGTTCATTAATGGCTGTCATGGAGAATGATCCGAAAAGAAAGAAAAAGAAGCTCACCAAGGGAGTCGGACTTGCTGCCGGCTCGGCCTTTTTAGTGGGATTTTATTTCATAACAATGGATGCAGCATGCACTCATCACCCGATCTGGGCATCCATGATCTCAAGATTATCAGCACTCATCATTTTAACCCCTTTGCTCTTTTTTACAAAAAATAGCGTTAACATCGGTAAAATTCACCTCCCCCTCATCCTTCTAATGGGCGCCATGGACACCATGGCAGCGGTTTGCTTTGCCGTGGCAGCCTCAAAAGGAATGCTCAGCCAGGTTGCCGTTATCAGCTCCCTGTATCCTGCAGTTACTGTTATCCTTTCAACGGTTATCACTGGTGAAAGGATACAAAAAATCCAATTTTCAGGTGTCGTTCTTGCCATAGCAGGTGTCACGCTTATATCTGCATTTTAATGATTTACTGTGAATCCCCGGTGAATACAATTGTTGCTTTTTTTTGCCAAACAAGTTAATTTTAAAAATATATGATAAGTGATTATTATTAAAATCCCCAAATAGATAAAGGATTTGATTTATTGATGATTCTTCACCGGATGTTGAACCATAATTTTAAACAATCCATATCATCTGTTGCTGTCTTTGTTTTTTGTATAACCAGTCTCTTTTTCTCGTCAGGATGCTCGGTCATTATGTCATCCGCCACATCAGACATGATGGAACATCTTTCCAGCACGATTTTAAACAATGACGATTTAACCCTGGTAAAAACCGGAGCCCCGGCCTATTTACTGATGATCGACAGCCTGATCAGCAAAGACCCGGAAAATGACACCCTGCTATCCACGGCTAGCATGTTGTACACAGCCTATGCTGATCTGTTTGTGAAAGATGTTGACAGATCCCGGAAAATGGCTGCCAAAGCCTTGAATTATGCCAATCGGGCTATCTGTCTTGAAAAAAATAATGCCTGTATGCTTAAATCCAAAACATTTGAAGAATTTGAAAAAATCATTTCAAATATGAAAAAAAAACATGTTCCCGCCCTTTTTGCCCTGGGTAATGCCTGGGCCGGCTGGATCATGGCCAATAAGAATGACTTTAATGCCATCGCAGACATGTCACATATTGAGCTGATCATGCAACGGGTGATTGAACTTGATGAAACCTATAGAGACGGTGCTGCCTATCTATATTTGGGAACATTGGCAACCTTGCTGCCGCCTGCTCTTGGCGGCAAACCCGAGCTGGGAAAACAATATTTTGAAAAAGCTGTTAAATTATCCCGGGGAAAAAATCTGATGGTAAAGGTTCTTTATGCAAAATTGTATGCAAAGATGATATTTGACAGAAAGCTTCATGATCAATTGCTCAAAGATGTAATAGCTGCCGATCCCTATGTATCGGGATATACCCTCATAAATATCCAGGCCCAGATACAGGCCAGAGAATTGATAGACGGCGCAGATGACTACTTTTAAATGATATTAAACCGGAGATATATATGATTTTGAAAATCCTTAAGCGACTGGTATTGATACTGTTTATTATACTCACAACAGATACTGTCTATGCTGTCAAATTAAAAATTGCCACCCTGTCGCCTGAAGGCCCCATGTGGATGGAAAAAATGCGAAAAGGTGCAAAACAAGTTGCCCAAAAAACCGAAAATCGTGTGATATTCAAATTCTATCCCGGCGGTGTCATGGGCAATGATAAAACGGTTTTGAGAAAAATCCGTATTGGTCAGCTGCACGGTGGAGCTGTTGTGGGCGGAAGCCTTTCCCAATTTTTCCCGGCAAACCAGATCTATGCACAGCCTTTGAAATTTAAAAATATTGAAGAAGTGGACTATGTCAGAAAATATATGGACCAGTATATCATTGACGGCCTTAATAAAGCAGGATTTGTGACTTTCGGGCTCATGGGCGGCGGATTTGCATACATTATGTCGCAAAAACCCATTGAGACGGTGGAGGATCTAAGAAATCAGAAAGTATGGATCCCGGACAATGATAAAATCAGTCGGAGTTCCATTAAGGCCTTTGGCATCACCCCTATTCCTCTGCCCATTGCCGATGTGCGGACCAGCCTCCAGTCCGGTCTGATTAACACGGTGGCAACCTCTACTGTTGGCGCTATTGTACTGCAATGGCACACCCAGATTAAATATGTAATAGACATGCCCCTGATTTATGTTTATGCCGTACTTGCTATTAATAAAAAGAAATTTTTAAAAATTGCCGAACTGGACCGGGAAATCGTCACACACGTCATGACCAAAGCATTGAAGGAAATTGATATTCAAAACAGGGTGGATGATATCAAAGCAATCCAGACGTTAAAAAACAGGGGGATAACCTTTATCACACCTTCGCAGGATGCCCTTGTCAACTGGCACAAAGTAAGCAGTAATGCATCGGAAAAAATGGTCGAGGCCGGAATTCTGCCCCGGGATGTAGTTGATCAACTGGATGCACATCTGACAAATTTTCATTTAAAAGCACACATCACCAATGACCAGTAAAAAAACGTCTTTCACCCAAATAATCATTACTATTCTTCAAAAAATTGAGGACAGTATTCTGATCGGGCTTCTACTCTCCATGATCTGCATGGCTGTACTGCAAATTGTCATGAGGAACCTGTTTGACGCAGGAATTCTATGGGGTGACGAACTTATCAGGGTATTGGTCTTATGGATCGGTCTTATCGGTGCAATGATTGCCAGCAGAAACAATCATCACATCAGCATTGACGTAATATCCCGATATCTTCCTGACAGAATCAAAAAACTGACAAATCTCATGACGGCCGTCTTTACGTCACTGGTTTGCGCCGTGATGGCATATTTCAGTCTTGTATTTGTGATGATGGAAAGAGAGGACAGCCTTATGGCATTCGCAGCTATCCCGGTCTGGGTCTGCGAAAGTATTATCCCGATTTCATTTGCCATTATCAGTCTCAGATATATCCTTTTTTCTTTTACCCACTTGGTTAAAATATTTAAGCAAATCCCGCAATGATAATTTTAATCATAACTATACTGATTCTTTTAGCTCTTTTGGGCGCACCGCTTTTCAGCATTATCATTGCTGCCGCCATGACGGGTTTTTATGTTGCTGATATTGATTTGTCCGTCATGGCCATAGAGCTGTATCGCATTGCTGACACCCCGATTCTCCTGGCGTTGCCCTTGTTTACCTTTGCAGGATATATGCTTGGGGAGAGCAACACCTCAGGACGTCTTGTCAGGCTGACCCAGGCCTTTTTGGGATGGATGCCCGGAGGACTTGCCATTGTTGCATTTATTGTCTGTGCCCTTTTTACAGCTTTTACAGGAGCCTCCGGTGTCACCATTGTTGCCATGGGGGCCTTGCTGTATCCTGCTTTGAAAGAGGCGGGTTATAAAGACAAATTCAGCCTTGGGCTTGTAACGACTTCCGGGAGCTTGGGACTTTTGCTTCCCCCGTCCCTTCCCCTGATTCTATATGGGGTAATCGCCCAGCAAATGAGTTCAGGACAGGAGATCTCAATTGAAAAATTATTTATTGCCGGCATCCTGCCTGCTGTTTTAATGATACTGCTTTTATCCTTATGGAGCATCTGGGCCAATCGGAAAAATCCTGTCCCTTTAACATCTTTTTCTTTAAAAAAGGCTTTATCCGCTGCCCGGGAGGCTATTTGGGAAATTCCTCTACCCATATTCGTATTTGCAGGCATTTACTCAGGATTTTTTGCAGTTTCCGAGGCAGCTGCCGTGACAGCCATGTATGTGTTAATCGTGGAAGTCTTTATTTATAAAGAAATCAGGCTGTCCCAACTTGCTGCCATCATCAGGGAATCAATGGTGATGGTGGGAGGAATCCTTTTAATCCTGGGGGTTTCCCTAGGCTTTACAAATTACCTGATTGATGCTGAAGTGCCCATGAAGTTGTTTGACTTTTGTCAGACCTATGTGACCAGCAAACTTGTTTTTTTAATTCTTTTAAATATATTTCTTTTGATTCTCGGGGCCATGCTGGATATTTTTTCCGCCATCATCATCATGGTTCCTCTTATGCTGCCTGTTGCACTGGAATACGGCGTTGATCCCGTTCATCTGGGTATCATTTTTCTTGCCAATATGCAGATCGGATATTTCACCCCACCTGTGGGGATGAATCTGTTTATTGCCGGGTATAGATTTAATAAACCCATCATGGACATTTACAAGGCCACCATCCCGTTTATGCTGGTACTGCTTTTAGCCGTCCTGATTATTACCTACTGGCCCTGGCTCAGCCTTGTATTGATTTCTTAATTTGGACCCAACCTAAAACCGCTAATTTTCTGGTTTTCATTCAGATACTAATTTGCTAAATATCGATCATATAGATCAATGACATGATTTCTTATTTCTGAAAAATGACTTTGAGGAAGTTCAAGGCTCTTTTCCTGGAGGTTGAGGCTGTGTACGGCTTTTCGCATGACAAGATAAGCATTTTGGAGTCCTTCACTCTCGTGTCCTGTAATAATCCCTTCTACATCAAGGCTTTCCAGAAGCCGGATATTATCTGTCCAAATACTAATATCGGGATACGCATGGGCGTTTTTTAAAATTAAATATTGAACCAGAAACTCAATATCTACAATACCGCCCCTTGACTGCTTTAAATCAAAAAAATCTTTTTTATATTTTAAACGCTCTTCCCGCATTCGTTCCCGCATATCACCGACTTCTTTTTTTAACACTTTAATATCCCTTTTCCCTGTCAAAATAGTCTTTCTGATCTCATCGAACCTTGAACAAAGCTCTATGTCGCCCGCAACAGGTCTGGCCCGGATCAATGCCTGATGTTCCCATGTCCAGGCCTGGTTTTTCATATAATCTTCAAATGCGTCAATATGGGAGACGATCATCCCTGAATTACCCCCGGGTCTCAACCTCATATCTGCTCCATATAAAGTGCCGGCAGGCGTATGCATGGTTAAGACATTGATGATTCTCTGGCCCAGGTTTGAATAAAACCGGATGGTATCAATACTCTTCTTTTCCTTTCCTTTTGTAACCCCTGATTCTCCCTTATGCAAAAAAACAATATCAATATCTGATTTATATCCCATTTCAAATCCGCCTACTTTGCCGTATGCAATAATGGCAAACCCGCAGCAATCAATATCTTCACCCGATAAATCTTGCGGAAACCCATATTTTTGGGTCACAATTTTCCATGAACTTAAAAGCACCTGGGCAAGAACGGTCTCTGCAATATATGTCAGATGGTCACTGACTTTCATCAATGGATAATTTCCGCTTACATCTGCAGCAGCAACCCGCAGGTAATTAATTTGCCTGAAAACACACAATTCCTCGATCAGAAACTCAACATCAGCTGATGGGATACCTGCCATACGGACCTCCATCTCTTTTTCCAGGGCCTGTTTATCAGGAGGGAAATAGAGTGTGGCAGGATGCATGAGTTCATCCAGCAATGCAGGATGATTTGAAAGGAATGTAATGATCCATGGACTTTTCTGAGCAAGGGTGATCAATGTTTCCAATGCACTTTTGCTTTCTATGAGCAAAGACAAATAGCAGGTTCTTCTTTCAATGGTGATAATCAGGTCGATTAATTTGACGAAGATACCATCGGGGTCATTTTGCCGGCCAATTTTTCTAACCAGAACCGGAATCAGTCTTGCCAGTTTTTTCCTTCCATTGGATGTCAGTCTTTTGGTATTGGGATGTTCTTCAAAAGACCTTAAAATGCTTAATACCCTGTCAGGATCTTTAAAACCGGCAATGGCTATGGAATCTGCGGCAAACTGGGGATCATTAATATTGATCCATAACTCTTTAAGATTCTGTGTCTCTTTATCCGGTTTTTCCTCTTCTTCTGAAACCAGCAATTGACTGAAATGATAGTGAACCCTTTGCATATGATAATTCAAATTTTTAACAAAATCATCCCATGCATCAACTCCCATGGAAAGCGCCAAAATTTTTCTCTGGTCTTCTTTTTCAGGGATATCATGGGTTTGAAGGTCAGCATAGGCCTGAAGCCTGTTTTCAACCAGCCTTAAGAATACATACGCTTTTTTCAGATCTTTTTTTGTTGCCCCGTCAATGCAATGATGGGTTTGTAACAGATCCAAAACCTTTAAGATCTTTCGTTCCTGGAGTTTGGGCTCCACACCGCCCCTGATCATCTGAAACAATTGCCCGAAAAATTCTATTTCCCTGATACCGCCGGCGCCCAGCTTTATATTGTTTTTTAATTTTTTATTTTTTACCTGCAGGGTAATTCTCTGCTTCATATCCCTGAAGGAATCAAAAGATCCGTAATCAAAGTACCGCCTGTAAATAAAGGGATTTAAAACTTTCAAAAGCTTAAAGCCTGCCTCAATGTCCCCGGCAATCGGCCTTGCTTTTATCATGGCATATCTTTCCCATTCTCTTCCCTGGGCCTGATAATACTCTTCAAAAGCAAAACTGCTCATCACCAGGGGCCCTCCATCACCATAAGGCCTTAACCGGGTATCAATCCTGTAAAAATTGATTTCATGGTATCCGGCTGAAAAAAACTTTAAAAACCTGCGGCATACTTTTGTGAAAAACTCTTCATTGGAAATAATATTTTCCCCGTTTGTATATCCTTTTTTAGGATAGACGAAAATAAGATCAATGTCCGAAGAAAAATTCAATTCCCCGGCACCCAGCTTACCCATGCCCAGCACGGTCATTCCCTGAAAATTTCCTTCGCTGTCCACAGGAATCCCATAGGTTTCACAAACCTCATCATAGATAGCCGTCATGGTGGTATCAACAATGGCATCTGCAAGAAAAGAAAGATCGCTAAGCGTTTCGGAAAGCCTGGCTGCGCCTGTTAAATCACGCCATGCAATTCTTATGGTTTCATACAACTTGGTCTGTAAAAGGATCTCCTTGATCGCTGCCACATCCATGTCTTTGGAGATTTTTTTTTCAAGCCTTGCCTCAATCGTATGTTTTGAATATGATTTGAGCAGGTCTTTTGAATCAATAAGATCCTTATAAATACCTGGATTTCTAGTAAAACTTGATGCAATAAATTCGCTGAAAAGGAAAATTTTTATAAGATTAGATTCTAAATCAGGGTCCGGATCAATTTGAAGCCCGGACTTTTTCAGGCTTTCTTTAAAAGAATCAAGTCTGTTTTTTACTATTTTTATAAGATCTTCATCAAGATCGGGGAATATCTTGTCAATTTTGCTATGGTCCATTTATACCCTATCCTTACAGGTTAAATAAATAGCACCATAATATTGCCAACAATTTTTATCAAGAACACAAATGAATTAAGCCACTATCAAACCCTTTTCCGGATGGATGTCAAGCCCGATAACATAATGATCCTTAAATCCAATGGTGCTGTCCTTGGTGATATATTTTATTCTGGTATCCTTTGATTCTGCCGGAATTGATTTATCCAGGCAATGATACCTGATACTAATAATATCGCCTTCTTTAATATTATCCAATGCCTCGGACCCTTCTTTAATGACAGCAAATATCGGTTCAGAAATACTTTTTCGAATCCTGAACTGATAAAGAATTTTTGGGTGATTTAATTTAAACTCAGCACTGTAATATTCTCTTAACTCGCCTTCATTATGATTCTCAAAGATGAATCCCATTCTTCCTCCTGCATTTGAAATATTAATAGCTGATCAATTCTCACATTTAATAGCATTACATTTTTTGTGCCAGAACAGACAATCATTGAAAACCAATTGATTTTATTAATAAAAACAGGCGTGCTCCAATTTACCCTTACTTTTTTTGCTCGATTAATTTATTTTTATTTCATCAGGATGATGATATTTCATAATAATCATGCCAGGAAAAAAATTGTTGTGGTTACGATTTCAGGTGTTTAGCGTTAAATTCATCTTGATTTCAATAAGGGGTAAAACAGCTACTGTGAGTTACAAGCTTATTAATTTACCCTTGTACATGGTTGAGGAAGCACTGCGAATAGTAGCCGAAGGGTTATAATTTTCTCGCTTCATCCTCCCTTTTTCTTGACAAAAGACTGATATCGCTGCCAAAGTGCTAAAAAGACCATTTCATCCATTAAAAGGAGAGTGCAATGTCAACAAAAACATTTTTTGATACCATTATCCTGCATCAGGAGACCGGCCCGGGAATAAATGATATATCTTTTGATATTGATCGTATTATAAAAGAATCGCAGATCAAAAATGGTACTGCACACGTTACCGCCATTGGCTCAACCGGCTCTGTCACGACCATTGAGTGTGAACCCGGTGTCATTGAAGACCTGAAAGATGCCATCAACCGGATTGCCCCTCCGGATGCCCAGTACAAGCATGAACTTGCCTGGCATGACGGAAACGGCCATTCCCATGTCCAGGCAGCCATCATTGGACCTTCCATTGTCGTGCCCGTCAGAGATAATAAAGCCCAGCTCGGCACCTGGCAGCAGATTGTGGTGATCAATCATGACAATCACGCCAGAAAAAGAATTGTTGAAGTGATGATTTGCGGCATTGAGCTTTAAAAATTTATAAATACTGTTTAAATCAGGAAATAATTATGAAAAAATTTATCATTTATTTGGTTGTTTTGTCGTGTGCAACTTCTCTTTTTGCAGAACCTTTACCACATCAAAAAGTTCCTGATCCTTTAAAACCATGGATTGACTGGGTGTTGCACGGAGAGGAAAAAAAAATTGCCCCTTGATTTATAACAGACTTTCAAAAAAAGTATGCTCATGGCCGTCTAAGCTTAGACTTGATTTTAATGAAAAGGATGCTTTTTTCTCTCAAACCTGGGAAATATATTCTAAAAAAATATGGGTGAAACTCCCTGGAAATCATAAATTCTGGCCGGACAAGGTTAGAGTTAATGATAAAGAATGGCTTGTGGGTGTACGAGGAGGGTATCCTGCAATTTTTATAGAGACCCCTGGAAAGTATATAGTAACAGGAGTTTTTTATTTTGATACCCGGCCTGAATGGGTTCAAATACCTGCACAAAGCGGTTTGTTGAATTTATCAGTACAGGGGAAAAAAATTGCTTTTCCACATTTGGACAAAACCGGCAGGCTCTGGCTCAAACATGGTCAGGATGAACTTGAGGCACAAAAGAGGGAAAACCGGTGTAATGTGCAGGTACACCGGTTGATCAAGGACGATATCCCTTTACAGGTTGTAACCCATCTTGATTTATATATATCCGGCAAACATCGTAAAATACGTATTGGCAGGATCGGTACCAAAGATTTTATTCCTGTGAAACTTGAGAGCAAACTTCCTGTCAAGATTAAACCCGATGTTATATTACTCATACAGGCAAAGCCTGGAAAATGGCGGCTTAAAATTACTTTAAGGCATAAAGGTGTTGTAAAAACGCTGTCTCAAGCTTCTCTGGGAAATTTTAATACTGATAAAGAAATATGGTCATTTGAACCCCATAATTATTTGCGGTCAGTTGATATTAAAGGCCCTGCACAAATAGATCCCCAGCAGACAACGATGCCGGAAGTCTGGAAATCCTTTCCAGCATATTTAATGTTATCTAAAGACATTATGAGATTTGAAGAAAAAAAACGCGGCGACTCTCACCCTGCACCGGACAAACTTAATCTTAACAGAATTTTATGGCTTGATTTTGACGGCAGGGGATATTCTGTCAAGGATCGTATTTCAGGCACCATGACCACAGGCTGGCGACTTTCAATAAATCCGCCGGTTGAGCCTGGAAGAATTATGCTGAATGGGAAAGAGCAATTTATCACCCGGCTTGATGATTCCGGCAAAGCAGGTATTGAGATGCGTTATGGCAAGGTTAATATGACTGCTGAAAGTAGAATCAATAAATCGGGCTCGATTCCTGTAACAGGATGGGATCGGGATTTTCATTCAGTTGCAGGTGAGATTCATTTGCCTCCGGGATGGTCAATATTTAATGCATCCGGTATTGATACCATAAGAGAAACCTGGTTGAAGTCATGGAATTTATTTGATTGTTTTTTTGTACTTATCATCTCGCTTGGTGTGGCAAGGCTTAGATCATGGAGATGGGGCTTTGTTGCGTTGGTTGTTCTTGTTCTTATTCAGCATGAATCAGGTGCGCCATGCTGGATCTGGCTTCATATCCTGGCAGCGCTTGCTCTTTTAAAGGTTATCCCAAAGGGGAAGATATATTCTTTGATTAATAATTATCGGCTGGTCTGTATTGCCGGTCTGGTTATTATCAGCCTGCCTTTTATGATAAACCAGATAAAACATGGAATTTATCCCCAGCTTGAATATTCATGGCGTGCAATGGACAGGACATTACAAAAGCGGCCCCAGGCACCGGCATCGACTGTGGTGAAGCCCCAAGCAAGACCCGCGGCTCCTCTTAAAAAAATGATTGGGAAAAGAAAAATAGCGGCTGAAAGGCTTGAAGACTCAGCCAGGTATGTAACGGATGAGATCAGGCAAAAACCATATTATCCAGGAAGCATACAGGCAAAAGCAGTTATAGTCGGAGTAAATGAGTTTGATTCCAATGCAAGAATTCAAACCGGTGCCGGAATGCCAACATGGAATTGGAATAAAGTTGAATTTTCGTGGAGTGGGCCAGTTAAAAGGGATGAAACAATGAAGTTCATTTTTCTATCTCCAAAAATTAATATGGTTCTTGGGTTTGTCCGGGTTATCCTGCTTGGTTTACTGATTTACGGAATTGCCGGAGTTAAATTTTCCAAGGGGAAGGGTTTTGATTACTCTAATATAAAACCAAGTGCTATCAGTGTTATTGTTCTAATGATTATTTGTCTGTTTTCTGCAATGCCTGCAAATGCTGAGAATTCATTTCCTTCAAAAGAATTACTTAATGAACTTAAAATTAAATTAATTGAAAAAAAAAGCCTCATTGTGCACCCAATTGCGCTGTAAGTCCACGAATGAAAATAGTGATAGACAAGCATAAACTTAAAATTGCAATGGAAGTCCACAGCCTGTATAAAAGCCTTGCAATTCCTTTGCCGGGGAATGCCAAACTATGGCTCCCCGAAACTGTTCTACTGAATGGAACTCCTGTTTCAAGCATGTATCGTGATCCGGACACAGGTTATTTATGGGTACGTGTGCCAAAAGGGATTCATACAATAAAACTTGCAGGAATTTTGCCTTTCAGAAGCATAGTGCAGATCCCTTTTCCTTTAAAACCAAATTATGTTGATATCACGGCTGATGACTGGAATGTGGAGGGGTTGCATTCAAATGGCGTTGTGGATAATCAATTACAACTTACAAGAATCAGCACTAAAAAGAACAAACCAGAAATTTTTGAAGCCGATCTTTTACCCCAGTTTATTGAAATTACAAGAATTTTTCATTTAGGGCTTACATGGAAAATAGAAACATTAGTTCAAAGAAAGACACCTGTGGGAGCCGCTGTTCTCCTTCAAATTCCATTGCTTAAAGGTGAAGCGATAACATCTGATATCCCTGTAAAGAGAGGAAAAATCCATCTCAACCTTGGGTCAAAACAGACCAGGACGCACTGGGTATCTTCCCTTGAGAAAACAGATCAACTCGTATTAAAAGCTGCTGATACCCTGGATTGGACTGAGATCTGGAAAATAAATGTGGGTACAATGTGGCATTCTGATATACAGGGCATACCTGTTATTCATCATCAGAGTCAGGAGGGCAGATGGTTTCCTGAGTTTCGACCATGGCCCGGGGAAGAGGTTGTCATTAATATAACACGTCCAAAGGGAGTTAAAGTACAGACCTATACAATTGAGAGCACTGTTTTAAAGTTAAGCCCGGGGAAAAGAATAACCAATGCAGAACTGGAATTAAACATAAAAAGCAGCCGCGGAAGCCGTCATGCCATAACTTTACCGCCTGGCTCCAAACTCCAGAATCTAATAATTAACAATAAATCTCAACCCATTAATCAAGAGGGTGATAAGGTTCTTTTACCTCTGGTACCAGGGGCACAGACTGTCAAACTTGCATGGCGGACATCAAAGGATATAGGCTTTAAATGGAAGGCCTCTGAAGTGGATATCGGGATTCCCAGTGTAGATTCATATATCTTTGTAAAAATGCCTCAGAATCGATGGATACTCTTTTGTTCAGGTCCTTATGTGGGTCCGGCAGTCTTGTTTTGGAGTTCAGTTTTCGTGTTATTATTATTGTCATCAGTACTTGGAAGGTTGAAAATAACACCATTAAAGAGTTATCACTGGTTTCTTTTGGGACTTGGTTTGACCCAGGCGTCACTTTTAGCGGTTCTGCCAGTAGCCGCATGGCTCCTGTCCCTTGGTCTGAGAATGAAAAACGGGAAAAAATTATCTGATACTGCATTTAATTTTATACAGGTTATTTTACCTGTATTGACACTTCTTGCTGTTATTGTCCTGTTTCATGGTATACAAAACGGACTTCTTGGATATCCGAATATGCAGATTGCCGGGAATGGTTCGCATGATCATTCTTTAAAATGGTATCAGGATATTTCTGGTAATACCCTTCCACAACCTGTGGTTTTTTCTTTATCCATGACAGTGTATCGTGTTTTAATTCTGGCCTGGGCACTCTGGATTGCATTTGCATTGATCAAATGGCTGCGCTGGGCTTGGGAATGTTACAGTACTGACGGGTTATGGCGGAAAGTTAAGTTTAAAAGGTTCAGAAAACCGAAAAAAAAAGAGTCTCAGGTAACACCTGATTTACCAGATAATGATTAGTTCAGGCAAGAACTAACTTGCCAAAATCACACCAATTGTGTTAATTGAATAGGCTCGATTTGCAAAAGAATTTTGCAAGTCCCAAAATTTATATTAGTTACTTTATATTAAACAGGTGTGAGTTTGTATGAAAGCATTATTAGCCCTTGAAGACGGCAGGATTTTTCCTTGCAGGAGTTTTACAGGACCCGGGGAATCAAACGGGGAAGTCGTGTTTAATACCAGCATGACCGGTTACCAGGAAATTCTGACCGACCCTTCCTATTATGGCCAGATGGTTACCATGACCTATCCTTTGATTGGAAATTATGGCATCTGCCCCGAAGACATTGAATCTGACAGGATTCAGGTGGCGGCATTTATTGTAAAAGAATACCAGGATTTTCCAAGCAATTTCAGATCCAAAGGAACGCTGGCAGATTATCTGATCAAAGGCCATGTGCTGGGGATTGAAGATCTGGATACCAGGGCCCTGGTCCGCCATATCCGAAAATCCGGTGCCATGCGGGCCGTCATATCCACCTCGGATCTTGATCCCGATTCCCTGGTTGAAAAGGCCAAACAGATCCCATCCATGCAGGGTAGTGATCTTGTGGGCTATGTCACCACAAAAAAGCCTTATTTCTGGAAATACAACCAGCCGGACTATATTGATATTGATAAATTACAAGACCCTTTAATCTGGCGTTTCAAAGGCAAGAAACATTCTGTTGTGGCCCTTGATTTCGGCCTGAAATATAATATTATCCGGTGCCTTGAAGAAGCAGGGTGTGAAGTGCTTGTGGTTCCGGCAACTACAGATGCAAAGACCATTAAAAATTTGAATCCCGAAGGTATCTTTTTGTCCAATGGTCCGGGAGACCCGGAACCTGTGACCTATGCCGTCGACACTATTAAAGAACTTCTGGGATTTGTTCCCATTTTCGGCATCTGTCTTGGCATGCAGCTTCTCGGCATTGCCATGGGCGGAAAAACAATGAAAATTAAATTCGGTCATAGAGGCGGGAACCAGCCGGTTAAAAACCTTTCAACCAGCAAGGTTGAAATCACCTCCCAGAACCATGGATTTGCAGTGGATTTAAATACCATTGGCAAGAACGATTCTGTTATGACCCATATTAACCTGAATGAAGATTCCCTTGAGGGCCTTAAGAATGATTCTATAAAGGCATTTGCCGTACAATATCATCCCGAAGCATCCCCGGGGCCCCATGATTCAGCCTATCTTTTTAACCAGTTTGCAAAAGTGATTGAAAATGCCAAAGCGTAAAGACATTAAAAAAATCCTGATCATTGGTGCCGGTCCCATCATTATCAGCCAGGCCTGTGAATTTGACTACTCAGGAACCCAGGCCTGTAAAGCCTTGAAAGAAGAAGGGTATGAAGTCATTTTGATCAATTCAAACCCTGCCACCATCATGACCGATCCTGAAACCGCGGACAAGGTTTATATTGAGCCTGTCACTCCTGAAACCGTTATCAAGGTCATTGAAAAGGAAAGGCCTGATGCCCTTTTGCCCACCCTGGGCGGACAGACCGGTCTAAACACAGCCATTGAAGCGGCTAAAACAGGTATTCTTGCAAAATATAATGTTGAGATGATCGGGGCTTCTGAAGAGGCCATTAACAAGGCTGAAGACCGTGAACTTTTCAGGAATGCCATGAATAAAATCGGCTTGAAAATCCCCAAGAGCGGCTTTGCCACCAATATCCAGGAAGTTGAAGACGTCTCAAAGCGAATCGGCTTTCCCATCATTGTAAGACCCAGCTTCACCCTTGGCGGAACAGGCGGAGGGGTTGCCTATAATATGGAAGAGGTTGTCCGCCTTTCAAAGGCAGGACTTGATGCCAGCCTCAATACCCAGGTCATGCTGGAAGAATCGGTCCTTGGATGGAAAGAGTACGAGCTGGAAGTCATGCGGGATCATGCGGATAATGTGGTCATCATCTGTTCCATTGAAAATGTGGATGCCATGGGCGTACACACGGGCGATTCCATCACAGTGGCCCCTGCCCAGACCCTTTCGGACAAGGAATACCAGAAACTTCGGGATGCCTCCATTGCTATTATAAGAGAAATCGGGGTGGATACAGGCGGATCAAATGTCCAGTTTGCCGTTAATCCGGAAAACGGGGATCTTATTGTGGTGGAAATGAATCCAAGGGTCTCCAGGAGTTCTGCCCTGGCCTCCAAGGCTACGGGATTTCCCATTGCGAAAATTGCTGCCAAACTGGCTGTGGGGTATACCCTGGATGAAATTCCCAATGATATCACCGGTGAAACCCTTGCCTGCTTTGAGCCGTCCATTGATTATTGTGTGGTGAAAATTCCCAGGTGGACCTTTGAAAAATTCCCTGAAACTGAAGATATTTTAAGCACTGCCATGAAATCCGTGGGGGAAACCATGTCCATTGGCAGAACGTTTAAAGAAGCATTTCAAAAAGGCTTGCGCTCCCTTGAAATCGGTCGTGCCGGGTTTGGGGCAGACGGAAAAGATCCGCTGCCCGGCAGTGTCAGCGGCAATGAATTGGAGTACAAACTTTCCACACCCAATTCCCAGCGGCTGTTCTACATAAAATATGCCATTGAACACGGCATGCCCATCACCATGATCTATGAAATGACGGGGATTGATCCATGGTTCCTCAACCAGATGAAACAGATCGTGGATCTTGAAAAACAGATAACACTTGCCGGCAAGGATCTTCCCCGGGATCTCTTTGAGAAAGCAAAAAAATACGGCTTCTCGGATAAACAGCTGGCACACCTTACCCGTCTGACGGAGAAACAAATTGAGCAGACACGAAAAGACCTTGGCCTTGTCCCGGTTTATAAGCTTGTGGATACCTGTGCTGCAGAGTTCAGGGCAGCAACCCCTTATTACTACTCCACCTATGAAACAGAATGCGAAGCAAGGGTATCGGAAAAACAAAAGGTTATTATCCTGGGCGGTGGACCCAACAGAATAGGTCAGGGCATTGAATTTGACTACTGCTGTGTTCATGCCTCCTTTGCTCTGAAAGAGGAAGGCGTGGAATCCATCATGGTCAACTCCAATCCTGAAACCGTGTCCACAGACTATGATACTTCTGACAAACTCTATTTTGAACCTTTAACCAGGGAAGATGTGCTTCACATTGTTGAAAAGGAAAAACCCTATGGGGTGATTGTTCAGTTTGGCGGACAGACTCCGCTGAACCTTGCCTCGGATCTTCAAAAAGCAGGGGTTCCCATCATCGGAACCAGCCCGGAAAGCATTGACCGGGCTGAAGACAGGAATCTTTTCCAGGCGATGCTAAACAAGCTGGGCTTGCGACAGCCTGAAAACGGAATTGCATATTCCTATGAAGAGGCAAGAAAGGTTGCAAGAGATATCGGATATCCGGTTATGGTTCGCCCCTCTTTTGTTCTGGGCGGTCGTGCCATGAAAATTGTGTATGACGAAGAAGATCTTGAAGAATATTTTAATCTGGCTGTCCAGGCGTCTCCTGACAAGCCGGTTCTCATTGATAAATTCCTTGAAGAAGCCATTGAACTTGATGTGGACGCCATCTCGGATGGTGAGAAAACCATTATCGGCGGTATGATGCAACATATTGAAGAAGCCGGAATTCATTCCGGAGACTCGGCCTGCGTGCTGCCGCCACACTCCATTCCTCAAGGACACATTGACGAAATGACAGACGCTGCCCGGGCCATTGCCAAAGAACTGAATGTTAAGGGCCTTATGAACATTCAATTTGGTATCATGAATGGCAAGGTATATATCATTGAGGTCAATCCAAGGGCTTCAAGAACCATTCCCTTTGTGTCCAAAGCCATTGGCGTTCCTCTGGCCAAGCTTGCCACAAAAATCATGCTGGGAAAAACCCTTGATGAACTGGGTTTAACCAGGGAAATTATCCCGCCTTACTATTGTGTGAAAGAAGCGGTTTTGCCCTTTGACAGATTTGATAATGTTGATCCGGTTTTAGGACCTGAAATGAAATCAACCGGTGAAGTCATGGGGATTGATAAGGACCTGGGTGCTGCATTTGCTAAAGCTCAGTTTGCAGCCGGACAAAAACTTCCCAGCCAGGGCACCGTCTTTATAAGTGTTCAGGACAAGGATAAAATGGCTGCCCTGCCGGTTGCTAAAAGCTTTCATGAAATGGGAATCACGATTATGGCGACAAAAGGAACTTCAAAATTTCTTAATGAGCATAATGTTCCAACTAAACTGGTTAAAAAAGTATCTGCCGGCCGGCCCCATGTTGTGGATGCTGTGACAAATAACGAAATTCAACTGATTTTAAACACGGGTGCATCAACCCAGACCAAACGGGACGGATATGCAATAAGACGTGCCGCAATTAAATATAAAGTTCCATATGCCACCACCACAGATGGCACAAAGGCCATCTGCAGTGCGATCCAGGCTCTGAAAAGAAAGGAGCTCAGTGTCAACCCCATTCAAGACTATCACCAGGAAAATGACCATGCATAATCCTTATATCCAAAATCCAATGATCAGGAGTGACAAGCCCAAAGATGAATGTGGTGTATTTGGACTGTATAAACATCCCGAAGCGGCTAAAATAACCTATTTCGGCCTTTATGCCCTCCAGCACAGGGGGCAGGAGAGCGCCGGCATCTCGGTAAACCGGGGTATAAATGATAAAATCTTCTCTCACAAGGGCATGGGGCTTGTTCCTGAAATCTTTAACATGGAGGATCTTGATCGAATTGAAGGCGGTTCTGCCATCGGTCATGTCAGGTATTCCACCACAGGAGATTCGGTTTTAACCAATGCCCAGCCCTTTGTTGTCAACCACAGGCACCGCTCCTATGCTGTTGCCCACAACGGGAACCTGGTGAATGCTCATATCCTCAAAGAAGAGCTCGAAGAACAGGGTTCCATCTTTCAGACCACCATGGACTCAGAGGTTTTCCTCCATCTTTTTATTAAAAGCCTGATTAAAGGGGATGTTGAGAGTGCAATTTTAAAGGCGGTTTCAAAAATTGAAGGGGCCTATTCCATGATCCTTTTAACCTGTAAGGGTGAAGTCATCGGTATGAAAGATCCCAACGGGTTCAGGCCTTTAGCCCTTGGAAAACTCAACGGCCATTATGTCCTGGCATCTGAAACCTGCGCCTTTGATCTGGTCCAGGCTGAATTCATCCGGGAACTTGATCCCGGGGAAATTGTCATTATTGATGAAGACGGTATACGAAGCATCAGACATCCCAAGGCTGCCAGGCATAAATCCTTGTGCATATTTGAATATATCTACTTTGCCAGACCCGACTCCACCATTG
>NZ_JAIOSW010000513.1 GCF_021107415.1 Desulfobacula sp. | reverse complement strand
CGGTTCAGTTCCAAATTCTTTCCGGAGCTGTTTACCCTTTTTCTCCATGATCAGACGACTAATTTCGCTGTCAGGGTCATTAAGGTCACCAAATACCCTTGCGCCTACCGGACAGGCATTAACGCAGGCTGGTGTCGCTTCCTCATCTTTCCCGGGAGTAAGACCTCTTTTAAGGCCGTCATCAACCCTTTCCGAACAGAAATTACACTTAATAACCGTCCCTACTTTTAACGGGTAAAGCTTTTCACCCAGCAGTTCCAACTCGGTTTTACCCTGGCCCGGAAAATATTCCCTGTCTTTTACTTCCTGATCATAATAGGTTCTCTGATGGTACGGGCAGCTCACAAGACAGGCCCTGCAGCCGACACATTTATCATCGTCAACCGCTACAATCCCATCTTCCCGAATATAAGTTGCTCCGGTAGGACATGCTTCCACGCATGCCGCGTCAGAGCAATGATTACAAAGAACCGGATAAATCAACTTACTGGATGACGGGAATTTCCCGGTTTCCCCAATGAGCACCCTGTTAAAAAATACCCTGGGAGGAAGAAAATGTTCCTCTTTACATGCAATGGTGCAGCCCCAGCAAGCGATACACCTTTTTACGTCGATTACCATTCCCCATCTTGGCATAACAGCTCCTTTATTAATATTAAAGTTATCCCCTTATTAATCTTTAAATATCCAAATTTTTAAAGATCAAATAATTTCACCTCTTCAAACCCTCTTTTTGCACATACGATATTGGCTGAAAGCTTTTTACCTGAAAAATAATCCTGCAATGCGTCGCAGCAGGGTTCAACATCCAGCAGGCCGGACATTTTTGCAAATGCTCCCACTATCACGGTATTGGGTATGGGAAGGCCGATTTCTTCCAAAGCAATTTTATTGGCATCAATAATCCCCAGCTTTGCAAGGTTATCGTGGGAGACATTTATTTTGCTGTCTGAATCATTCAACAGCATCATGCCGTTCGGCAACAACCCTTGAAACACAGCCTTAGAATCTCTTTGGCTGGGATCAAGTACCACTAGAATATCCGGATTATAAATTTGTGTTTTTTCTCTGACGGGTTTATCTGAAAATCTGCCGAAAGCCGTAACAGGTGCTCCCCTTCTTTCAAATCCAAACATGGGAAAACTTGCACCGAATTGTCCGGTTCTGGCAAAAGCATTGGCAAGAATTTTAGATGTTGTAACAACACCCTGTCCTCCTCTACCATGAAATCTGACTTCACTCATTGTCGCTTCCTCCTTTAATCTTCTGCCGATACGGGAAGCTGACATTCTGCTTCCAATACGCTCAGGCCGCCCAACAGACAGTATTCGTAATCTATATCATCCTGAAGGATCTGAAGATCTGCTTCATCCAAATGAGCGAATTTTTTTATTAACTCAGTATAGGTTGATACGGGCTTGGGTTTTTTAACGGTTTTGGTCATCCTGATTTTGCCGTTTTCCGCTTCCCAAAGGGGAAAATAGTTTGATTTTACAGCCCTTCGACAGACCTCAATGGTATTTTCAGGTGCATAACCCCATCCGGTCGGGCAGGGAGCAAAAACATGGAGGAAGACAAAACCTCTTTCTTTGGCTTCTTTGGCCTTCAGCAGCTTCTTAGCGAGATCGTCAAGGTCGCTCATGGTTGCAGTGGCCGTATATGGAATCTTATGCATGGCCATTTTCAGGGCCAGATTCATTCTTCTTAAATTCTTTCCTTTGGACGCCGAGCCAAAAGGAGTCGTGGTCGTGCTCGCTCCAAAGGGTGTGGTTCCGCTTTTCTGGATACCGGTATTCATATATCCTTCATTGTCATAACAGATATAGATAAAAGGTTCGTTTCTTTCTGCCGCACCGGCCAGGTTTCCAAATCCGATATCTGCTGCTGTTCCATCCCCGTTGAAACAGATAACCGTATTGTCAATACCTGCTTTCCTGTAATATCTGGCAAGGCCTGTGGCATTTGCAGCAGCTCCGGTCATCAGCGTTCCAAAATACGAAAGTGAGTGCCAGGATTGATTATTCTGTCCAAGAAGTACCGGAGCAGAACAGGATGGAGTACCTGTAATGACGATATCATTTCCCAATACCTGGGGAATAAAGCGAATTAACAACTCCAGACTGCAACCAGGGCAAAATGCCACACCTTTTGAGAAGGGGTCATCGTGCTTGAGGTAATCCAGTACTTTAGTCAGTTTGCCTTTCTTTTTTTGTGTCATCTTAAAGTCCTCCATCTTCCTGGGCCTCAGGATATGAAACCCATGTGACTTCACGAACGTCTTTGCCCGCAGCAAGGTCACAAGTTGCATCAATCATCTGCTCGACATTGACTATTGTAATGTCTGTATTTGCAATACCATCAATAAAACTGATCATCTTTGAACCACCAAGCTGAGTTTCAAATGCTTTTAATTCAGTATAAATCGGGCCGCCCTTAAATCCGAAACAAAGACTCCTGTCCACTACACCAATGGCTTTCTTGCCCTTGAGGGCCTTCACCATTACTTCACTGGGAAAGGGTCTGTACATTCTTATCTTTAGAAGACCGACCTTGACACCTGCGTCTCTTTTCTCATCAATAACGGTTTTAATGGTGCCGCACATGGAACCTGAACCCACCAGGACCACATCTGCATCATCCATTCTATATTCTTCAATCTGACCGCCGTAACCGCGGCCGAAAATCTCTTGATATTCCTTATCTATTTGCTCAAACTTGGCCTTGGATCTTTCCATGGCACAGACATGTTTGTGCCGAAGCTCAAGATATCCCCCAAGAATTCCATGGGAACCACAACCCAGTTTTCCGCCGGGAATCAATTTTGTTCTTTCGGGCTGATCTTTTAAAACAGATAAAAATCTATCGACATCTTCCTGCAGGGGTACATCCACAACCTCAGACAGGTACGACAGGTAAAAGCCGTCATAATGAACCATGACAGGCACCTGGATATCATAATCCTCAGCCAGCCTGTATGCCTGGAGAACAAGGTCGAGTATTTCCTGGCAGTCTTCAGCGATAAGGAAAATCCATCCGGCATCCCTTGTGGAAATCATGTCCTGCTGCCCGGAAGATACAGCAATAATACCCGGTGTTTCACGATTTACATTCACCATGACCTCTGGTGCTCTGGCCCCTGATGTTGCTAAAACCGCATCATACATAAAAGAAAGGCCCCATGAAGAAGTGGCGGTAAACACCCTGCCACATGCAAGGGAAGCAGCCATAACAGCGTTCATGGCAGAATTTT
>NZ_JAIOSW010000152.1 GCF_021107415.1 Desulfobacula sp. | reverse complement strand
GGCCTGTGAGGTGGCTGATAAGGTTGGTTTTCCCGTCATCTTAAAAGCCTCCGGCGGCGGCGGCGGCCGGGGCATGAGAATTGCCAACAACAAAGAAGAACTGATTGAAGCCCTTCCGATTGCATCGGGAGAAGCCAAGGTGGCCTTTGGTAACCCTGACCTCTATCTTGAAAAATATATTGAAAAACCACGTCATATCGAAATTCAGATCCTGGGAGATATGTTCGGCAATTATGTTCATTTAGCCGAACGGGAATGCAGTATCCAGATGAGATATCAAAAACTCATTGAAGAAGCTCCTTCCTCCTTTGTGGATGTTGAATTTCGGACTATTCTTGGGGAAACAGCCATAAAAATCGCCAAATCTATTGGATACTTTAATGCAGGGACCATGGAATTTCTGGTGGATAAAGATAAAAATTTTTATTTCATGGAAGTCAATGCCAGGGTACAGGTTGAGCATCCTGTCACAGAATTGATTACAGACATTGATATTGTTCAACAGCAGATTTTAATTGCAGCAGGCCAAAAGCTTGAGATTAAGCAGGAAGACATTATCCCCAATGGCTGGTCCATGGAATGCAGGATTAACGCTTGTGACCCAAAAGACAATTTCATGCCGTCTCCGGGTGAAATTGAATCAGTTATCTTTCCCGGCGGACCAGGGGTTCGGGTTGACACCCATATCCACGATAAATATATGGTCGGTCCTTTTTATGACTCCCTTGTCGGTAAGCTTATAGTCTGGGCCCAGGACCGACCTTCTGCCATCAATCGTATGAAAAGGGCATTGGATGAATTTGAGATACAGGGAATTCAGACAACCATACCTTTTTTCAAAAAGGTATTTGAAAACAAAGCCTTTCAAAAGGGTGACATTGACACCCATTTTTTAGAACGGATCTGAATTTGTTCAAGGATAAGACAATGATCTCCAAATGGATGGCTAAAAACTAAAGGCTATTGAGCATTTTTAAAATAGTAGGCCACCCCATCATTATATCCGTTCCCAAACCCCAATACCGGACAATTGCTGCTGAGAGGAGTTCCCAGTCGGTTTTCAGGTCAGTTGTCCCTTTTTCAATATCGGGCCATGGCTTATAAAATTTCCATTGTTTTCCCCAGGCTTCGCATTGGGTTAATCCTTGATTTGTTTTACAGATAAAAAAATCCGTACCTTCGGATATATAACGAAGATCCTGAATTTCATCGATATCAGCCAAGGGGATTACGGGTGGAACAGGAAGAGAACAAAAACCAATAACAGGACAGAAAAATAATAATAAAAAATAGAAAGGGAACAAAATTAATATTTTGTGAGGTTTCATGAAATCCTCCGCAAATGGCCATGATAAATCAAAATGATAAAATCAATTTAAAAGAGATATTACTTTATTTATAAGAAATGATATAGTATTCATATTAAAAATACATTTTCAATAGACAGTATCAGGGTTTTGGGGTGTGTCTATTTCAATTTTCAGGACGGTAAATCATTTAAATGCTTTTTGAGAAGCTAAAATTTAAAAACAAGATCTTACTGACATTTTTATTTGTTTTTATCCCGTTAATTATAATTGGGAGTACCATTGCTTATTATCAGGCAAAAAAAATACTTCAAACCAATATTGAAAAAGAATTGCAGAGTACAACCAATTCTTTAGTGAACCTGATAAACACAGCTGCCTCGGTTTCCATTAAAAACAGACTTCAGGCCATTGCCGAGAAAAATTTGGATATTGCTCAGTATTATTATAGCAAATATCGATCCGGATTATTGACCAGGTCCCAAGCCATTAAAATCATTGAAGAGATATTTTTAAGCCAGTCCATCGGTTTAAGCGGTTATATTTATTGCCTGAACAGTAAAGGGATCGTCACGATTCATCCCAATGACAAGGTAAGGAATTCTGATGTTTCAGAATTTGATTTTGTTAAAAAACAGATGGAAATAAAAGATGGTTACCTTGAGTATGACTGGAAAAATCCGGGCGAGCTGCAAGAACGACCCAAAGCACTCCATATGGTTTACTATAAACCCCTTGATTGGATTATCTCAGTCTCTTCTTATCGTGGAGAGTTTAATCACCTGCTGAATATTAATGACTTCAGGGAAAGCATTCTTTCATACAAATCAGGAAAATCCGGATATGCCTATGTCCTGGATAAAGACGGAACGGCAGTGATCCATCCCAAACTTCAGGGAATCAATCTGCTGCAGCAATCAGAGTATCCAAATCAATTTTTAAAACAGATTCTTAAAGAGAAAAACGGGAAAATCAATTATTTCTGGCAAAATCCAGATGAAGCGGAACCCCGTGAAAAAATCGTTATCTTCAAACATTTGCCAAAATATAAATGGGTTGTCGCCTCTTCAAGCTATGTTGAGGAAATTTTTTCACCTTTGAGGACATTCAGGAATGTTTTGACCATTGTTCTGGGTATAATTCTTCTATCATTTATTGGGATAGCTTATGTTATCAGTGTATCTGTAACAAAGCCGCTTGTATCGTTAATGGATAAGCTTGAAGGAGGCGCCAAAGGTGATTTTTCCGTTCGTATGGATGATGGTGCTCCTGCTGAGTTTGGTAAAGTGTCTCAACACTTTAATTTTTTTATGGACCAGTTGGAAAAGTACCATGGAAAAATTGGAGCTGAAATTCAAAAAAATATAGAGGCCCGGGCTGCTCTCGTAGAAAACGAATTAAAACTTCGCGGTCTTTTTAATCAATCCTTTCAGTTCACAGGAATTTTATCTCCTTCCGGGATGCTTGAGGAGATAAATCAGACCGGGCTTGATTTTGCAGGCTGTACAGCAGGGGATGTTGTGGATAAACCCTTTTGGCAGACTCCCTGGTGGCGTCATGACTCAATGGTTCAACACCGATTGAAAGAATCTGTTAAAAAGGCAACCCAAGGTAAACTTGTGCGATATGAAACCACAAATATTTCAAAAGATGATAAGATCAAGGATGTCGACATCTCCATAAAACCCGTTTTCAATTCTTTGGATAAGGTGGCATTCATTATTGCAGAAGCCAGGGACATTACAGAGTATAAACTGGCTGCCCTGGAAAGAAAAAAAATAGCAGTGCAAATGGAAAAATCACAGAAAATGGAGGCAATAGGAACGCTTGCAGGGGGAATTGCTCATGATTTTAATAATATCTTATCAGGAATTCTCGGTTATGCCCAATTGACAGAGATGAATCTGGATAATCCGATAAAGGCAAAAGGTCATATAGCGCAGATTGTTAAAGGCGCCCAGAGAGCAGCCGGGCTTGTCCAGCAAATCCTGACATTCAGTCGTCAGACAGAATATGAAAAACATCCGTTAAATTTATATCTTGTGGTAAAAGAGGCGCTTAAATTATTACGCTCGTCAATTCCCACCACCATTGAAATTAATGAAAATATTGTTTCCAGGGCAAAGGTATTGGCTGATCCCACCCAGATGCATCAGGTCATCATGAACCTTTGCACCAATGCATATCATGCCATGGGTGAGACCGGTGGTGTCCTGACGGTTCAGCTGGATGAAGTTGAGATTTCAGACAACAAGGATGTCTTTGATCATGGTATGAATAAAGGCAGATATCTTAAACTTGAAATCACTGATACAGGTCTTGGTATGGATGAAAAGACATTATTAAAAGCATTTGATCCATATTTTACTACCAAAGAGGTGGGAAAGGGGACTGGGTTTGGTCTGGCCCTGGTCCATGCAATTGTTGAAGAGCATGATGGTTATATAAAAGCTAAAAGTTCGATAGGACAGGGTTCAAGTTTTTATGTCTACCTGCCTGTGGTTAAGCAGAAAGCAGATCATTCTACAGACTTAAAAGAAGAAAAACCATTGAAAGGCGGGACCGAAAAGATCATGGTTGTTGATGATGAAGAAGATATCCGTCTGATTGTTCAAGAGTTTTTAACAGATTGCGGTTATACTGTCGATACCTTTGAAAATGGAGTCAAAGCCTTTGAAACCTTTGAAAAATATTCCGATCAATTTGATCTGATTATCACTGATATGACCATGCCGCAAATGACGGGCGATGAACTTGCCATAAATTTATTAAAAGTTCGACAGGACATTCCCATTATCCTGTGTACAGGATACAGTGAGACGTTTTCAGAAGCAAGAGGCCTTGAAATAGGTATCCAAAAATATCTCCAAAAGCCCATCTCCAATAAGGATCTTGCCACGTCAATCCGGGAGATACTCGATAAAGATGTTAAATCCTGAAAATTGGTTTTTAAGGCCTTTTTGATGCATGCTTGTATTATTCAAGATGAGGGTTAAAAGTAGAAACTCATTTAACGAAATTCATTTAACGCTTGACTTTTTCCTTTATTCATATATTATACCTCTGATTCGCGCTGTTTTATGTAAAGCGCATAGGTTTCATTCTAAAAGTGTATATCCCCGATAATAAAAACGGCATTACTCTTAAAGTTAGAAACTGGTATTATTTTTTATTTTTATTACAGGAGACTGCCAATATGGCTAATGGTATCGTAAAATGGTTTAACGACACAAAAGGTTTTGGATTTATCGAACAGGAAGACGGAAAAGATGTATTTGTGCATCACTCAGGTATCAATTCAACAGGTTTTAAATCCCTGAATGAAGGAGACCGTGTTTCATTTGACATCGAAGAAGGACAGAAAGGTCCTGCAGCAACAAATGTAACCGTGTTATAGTTAACCGTTTTATTTGTTCTAAAAGAGTCATCTTGGTGACTTAAAAAAACTAAAGTCCCTGGATAGTTTACTGTCTGGGGACTTTTTGTTTTAATGTGTCAATGAGTGTCGGTATCATATTACTGACCATTAATTACAATGGGCGACACCCCGTAGGTTCCTTGCTGTTTCAGGAACGGTTCTGGGTATCTCAATTAAAAATTTTGTACCTTTATTCTGTTCGGATTCGACTTTAATGCCTCCTCTATGCTGTCCAATGACTTTATTAGCAATAAAGAGTCCTAAGCCTGTACCTTTGTTTCCTTTGGAGGAAAAGAAAATTGTAAAAATATTTTTCAAGGTTGATTGATCCATGCCAAGACCATTGTCCTGGATGCGGAACAAAACTTTTTCCTTGTCTATCCTTGCATGAAATGTAATGGTATGTTCCTTTTTCAAAGGACTGTCAATGCAGGCTTCGATTCCATTTTCAAGAATATTGATCATGGCGGCCTGAAGACTTTTTTCATCTATTTCAAACAAATCGTCCTTGGTTAATACTTCAAGATTGTAGTCGATTGTTATCGCATTTTTCCGGGCATTCGTTGAAATAATGTCGATGGTGTCTTCCATAAATTGTTTAACAGAGATGTTATTCCATTCCATGGTCCTGGTTTTTGTATAGTAAAGAATATCCAGCACCAGCTTTTTTATACGGGAAGTCATCTGTCTGGACAGTTCAAAGCCCTCTTTTATTTTTTCCTGGTTATGGGTTTGAAATCCTGTATCCATCAGGTATATTCCTCCATCCAGACTTGTAAGAAGTCCTTTGATGCCATGGGATATGGAGCCGATCATAAACCCGAGTGATGTTAAATGGCCCTCAAGTCTTCGGGCCTCTGTAATGTCTGTGAGCATGATCAGAACATTGGTAATTTTTCCATGATTGTCTTTTATGGGAGCAGTCCAGCTTAAAACCACATGTTTTATACCATCAGAAGAAATTATTTCCATTTCCGATGCATGATTATTACCATCTTTAAAGGTTTTTTGCACCGGGCATTTTGTACACGGATCATCTCTGTTTTTACATATTCCAAAACAATATTCTCCTGTATGTTGTCCAAAATATTCTTCAAATTTGCGATTGCAATCGGTAATCTGGTAATCTCTGTCCTGGACATACATAAAACAGGGGACTTCATTAAAAAGCTGTTTGTAATTATCTTCCGATCTGGCAAATCTGGTTTTATAGCAGAGATCATTATAACAAAGATGCGTATGAAGATAGTTGTGTTCTAAAGACCTGTTGATATAAAAATCAAATATATGCGCTGTCCCAGGTAGGGCCATATAGTCGGAAGCACCATTTTGAAGGGCCTTAACCCCTGTTTCAAAAAAATCTTTTGGCACAACGGCAATAATTTGTATATCCACCATTGTTTTTGTGATGCCGGCAATTTTTTCCAGCCATGCCTTTTTTTCTTTATGCATGAAGATAACAAGAATATCAGAAGAATTTTTTGAAAGGAGAAATGCAAGATTTTGACCGGAGGGTATTGTTTTGAATTCTATCCGGTCATAAAATTTTGATTTTTTAAGATCAGGGATTGAATTTTCAATATAATTAATCAGTAATATATTGGTTTCCATCTTTAACCTGCAATAATCTGTAATTAAAAGAACAAAAGCAAAAAAGGGTTATCAATCCTTTGATTGAGAACCCTTTTATTATCTTGTGGTGCCCAGGGACAGAATTGAACTGCCGACACGGGGATTTTCAGTCCCCTGCTCTACCGACTGAGCTACCTGGGCTCAAACAACAGAGGGCTATATATTCTTTTTGACTATCTATGTCAAGGGAAAATGTTTGAAAAGTTTATGTTTTTATAGGTCACCGAGGATGTGTTGAACCAGGGTACAACTTGAAATGGAGGCAGTTTCAGCCCTTAAAATTCTGGGTCCAAGAGAATAGGATAAAAAGCCTTTTTTTTTTGCCACTATCATTTCAGTTTCTGAGAATCCTCCTTCAGGGCCGATCAAGATGATAATTTTAAGATTGGATGGATTTTTTTCCAGTGTATCAAGTCTTTGGGTCGCCTTTTCCCAAAACGCAATTTTCAGATCACAGGATGCGGACTGATTGAGCAGTTTTTCAAAACTCAATGGTTTTGAAATCTGTGGCAGCCGGCTTCTTCGGCACTGTTTTAAAGATTCTCTGGCAATGATTTTCCATCGCTTTATTCGTTTTTCCATCCTTTTCATGTCAGGGGTGGGAATAGATCGTTCACAAAAAAAGGGAATCCATTTTTGGATGCCAAGCTGTGTCAGATGTTTAATCACCAAGTCCATTTTTTTATCTTTCAGCATGCCGGAACAAAGCGTGATATCAATGGGAGACTCCGTTAAAGAGTCATATTCGTCAATAATATCAAGTTCTATGTTACCCAGGGAAATAAAAGTAATTATGGCTGTAAAATCTTTTCCTTCACCATTGGTAATTTCAATGCGGTCTCCTTTGGTTAACCTGAGAACTTTAGAAATATGTTTTGCATCCTGGCCCTGGATTTTTGCTTTTGACGGTATTGTATTGATTTTCGGAATAATAAACTTTTGCATCATGGAACTGTTTAAAACAAAGAGTGTACATTGTAAATGGCTTTTTTAAATAGTTGACACTTTGATCCGGCTTTGGTATTTTTTGATGTTCGCAGATATTGGACAGGGCATTGTTTTGAATATCTTAATAAAGTGAGGACTTTATGGCCGATATGACAGATTGGGATGGTGATGTTTTAAGTGAAGATGAAACAGACGAGTATATTATCGAACTGACGGATATTGCTGATGAGGGGCACGACCATGCAACTAAAGTTGAGGTCATTGAACTGGAAGACAAAGTCATTGAACTGACGGATATTGTCAAAGAAGAACGTACTGATTTTAATCTGGATATTGTAAAGGAAGAGAGTGCCGAGGTTGAAGAAGATTTTGACCTGGAAGATGAAACCTCTTTTGACGAAGGGCTTGAGCTTGAATCAGATGACCAGATGGATGACCTGGTAGATGAGCCGATGGATGGTCCGACAGATGATCTGGTGGACGATAGTGCGCTTGAACATGACCAAGAGATGGTTTTACCCCAAGATTTGAGCCTGACTCCGGAATTATTAGAGGCTGCATTGGAAAAAGTAATTGAAAAAAAATTTGCCGATAAAATAGAAACCATTCTGTTTGAGGTCATGGAAAAAGTAATTGAAAAAGAAATTGCCGAGATAAAGGAGTGTTTGCAAAAAGATCTTAATCTTCAGCAATTTAAATATACTAAAGGTTATGGGGATTCATTAAAAAATCCCCTTTTTCATTAATATGGGTTTTAGGAGTTGATTTATGAGTTATGACTCTCTGGATAAAGGATATGAGCCGGCAGGCATTGAAGAAAAATGGTATAAGTATTGGCTTGATAATGGATTTTTTAAGGCAGAAGATAAGAGTGACAAAAAGGCCTTTTCAATAGTTATTCCACCACCGAATGTCACTGGCGTACTTCACATGGGCCATGCGTTAAATAATGTTATTCAGGACATCATGTGTCGGTATAGAAGGCTTTTGGGCTATAATGTCCTCTGGATGCCGGGAACAGATCATGCTGGAATTGCAACCCAGAATGTTGTTGAAAGAGACCTTGCGGCAAAGGGACAGACAAGAGACCAGCTCGGGCGTGAGGAATTCATAAAACAAGTCTGGAAGTGGCGTGAGAAATCCGGAGGCGCTATTATCAACCAGCTTAAAAGACTGGGTGCCTCCTGTGACTGGGACCGTGAACGGTTTACCATGGACGAGGGTCTTTCCGATGCCGTTAGGAAGGTTTTTATAAGGCTTTATAAAGAAGGACTGATTTACCAGGGTCAGTATATTATTAACTGGTGCCCCCGGTGTAAAACAGCCCTTGCTGATCTTGAAGTTGAGTATGAAGACGAAGATGGTTATCTGTATTATATCCGATATCCCTTTGTGAATAAGAAACAGGGCCTTACCGTTGCAACCACACGGCCCGAAACCATGTTTGGGGATACGGGTGTTGCAGTAAATCCGACAGATGACCGGTTCAAGGACCTTGAAGAAAAAGAGGTAATGCTTCCTTTAACGGACAGGATTATCCCGATTATTAAAGATGAGTATGTGGATACCCAGTTTGGAACCGGGGCGTTAAAGGTAACTCCCGCCCATGATCCCAATGATTTTCATCTGGGAGAAAAACATGGACTTGAAAAATTAAAGGTAATTGATGATGACGGGCTGATGCTGGAAGGTGCGGGGCAGTTTGAAGGCCTGGATCGGTTTGAGTGCAGAAGTAAGGCTGTTGAAGCTCTTACAGAGCAGGGATTGCTGGTAAAAAAAGAACCGTTAAAACACAGTGTGGGTAATTGTTATCGGTGCAGGACGGTTGTTGAACCCATTATTTCAAAACAATGGTTTGTCAAGGTAGATCCCCTTGCAAAAAAAGCATCAGATGCCGTTCGTAATGGAAGAACAAGAATTATTCCTGATAATTGGTCAAAGACTTATTTTGAATGGATG
>NZ_JAIOSW010000241.1 GCF_021107415.1 Desulfobacula sp. | reverse complement strand
GAAATATCAGGGAGTTAAAAAATGTTCTTGAGCGGGCCATGATTCTTACGAAAGGCTCTCAAATCACCAGCCACCATGTCATTCTCAATGAATCCCAGGAAAAAATATTTAAACAAATAAACCTGGACTCACTCATTCCACTGATAATTAATGATCATGGACTCAGCCTTGATGATCTTGAAAGTTATTGTATTAATTATGCGATGAAAACGTTGAATAATAATGTTTCCAAGGCTGCCAGGTTCCTTGGCCTGTCCCGTGCCACACTCCGGTACAGACTGGAAAAAATGAATGAATAAATTTTAAGATACAGCAGACAGGAAAATCTGTGTCAAAGATAAAACAGCTCCAGCGATAAAGAGCAATATTATTGCTATAGATATATAAACAAGGAGAATGGAGTTTCAGATGGATGTAGAACGGATTTATCTCTGAAATAAAATTGGACTATGTGAAAATATTGTAATAAAACTATGTAAAAAAAGTACTAAAACTATGTAAAAATTTTCCCTCTTTTAGCAAAACAATTTGTCTCATTACCCTTATTACCTTATATGGATCAGATTTAAACTGAAGTATATAGACCATTCTGACAATCTGGAGTAAATAACTTTTAACAAAATGATGTTTGGCATATAAATTGCTATATTCTACAATTATGATAGCAAGTAATTATACTTGAACAAACACTAATTGAAGGAGAATGAATCATTGAAAAGACTATTATTTTTAGTAAGTTTATCACTTGTTTTATTATTGGCCGTTGGAAACGTTATTGCAGCACCGTACGATTTTAATAACAATAATCAGGGATGGGAACAAACATATGCAGGTCGACCATCTGGTGGGCCACTCTATGATACACTGTTTGCGAATACTCCTGCAAACTGGCAAGGATCAGGGTATGGCAATACGACCGGTCATATCTATCAAACTGCTCAAGGGATTGAAGAACGTGCCTATTGGATGGGAATAAAAGGTAACACATTCCTGGGGGACCTTACCGGTATGCAACTGCAGACAGATATTTACAGCACTATTAATTGGGAAACCATTGCAAATGGCAGTTCCGGAGATGATGGCAATGTCTATGCCCGCTGGGTAATCTCCAATCAGCTGGATTCAGGACTTCACAATATGTTTGTTTCAACACAAGCAGCAAGTATTGATATCAACGATCTTAGTGGATGGGAAACCCATTCGATTAATTTAGAAGCAAATAATTTTTTCCGCTGGCCAAACTCTGCTGCAAATAATCAGTCTTTTTACGAGGTCTTAACCGGCTATACCAGTATCGGATTATATATTTTCAGCGGAACTGATACTATTTCTAATATCGATGGGGGTACGGGAACCTGGGGAAACAATCAGCTTCTTCACTACGGAGCCTACTCTATTGATAACAATCCAGCTACTTGGGCACTTGATAATTTTAAAGCAGCTCCTGTTCCGGAGCCAGCAACTATTATGCTTTTCGGACTTGGGCTTCTGGGCCTTGCAAGAATTAGCAGAAAAGAATAATTAAAAGTTTAACAATTGAACAAGAAAGGCTGCGGCATCCGTTAACTCTATATTGCAGCCTTTCATACTATCAATCGGTTTTTAAGACAGAAAGAAATGCAGACTGGGGAATCTCAACAGAACCCACCATTTTCATTCGTTTCTTGCCTTTTTTCTGTTTTTCAAGAAGCTTTCGTTTTCTTGATATATCACCGCCGTAACATTTGGCTGTCACATCTTTTCTAAATGCGGATATGGTTTCCCTGGAGATAATTTTCCCTCCAATGGCGCCCTGGATGGGTATTTTAAACTGCTGTCTGGGAATTTCTTCCCTTAATCTTTTACAGGCCGTCCTTGCTCTTGCTTCGGCTTTATCCCTGTGTATCAGCTGGGACAGGGCATCCACCCGTTCACCATTGATAAGGAAATCAAGCTTAACAAGATCGGTCTCCTGGTATCCGGCAATCTCATAGTCAAATGACCCATATCCCTGGGTAACACTTTTGAGCCGGTCATAAAACTCATACACCACCTCAGCCAAGGGAAGCGTAAATTTCATTTCCATACGGTTACTGGTTAAATACTGGTAATTATTGCTGACCCCTCGAAATTCATGGCAAACCTTCATAACATTGCCCATGTATTTGTCCGGCACGATGATGGACGCATTAATAAACGGTTCACGAACCCGGGAGATTTCAGCCGGATCAGGGTATTGTACCGGGTTATCTATAATTTTTACCGTGCCGTCCGTATAGGTAATCTCATACATGACAGAGGGAGATGTTAAAATTAGAGAGACATTATATTCCCTTTCAAGCCGTTCCTGGACAACTTCAAGATGTAAAAGGCCCAGAAATCCGCACCTGTATCCAAACCCGAGGGCCGTGGAACTGTCTTTTTCATAGATCAGCGAGGCATCATTGAGCTTAAATTTTTCCAAAGCATCGGTAAGTTCCTCGTAATCATCAGATGCCACCGGATACATGGAAGAAAAAACAACCGGTGTCGGTTCCCTGAAGCCTTCCATGGGTTTATCGCACCGTTTATCAGCCATGGTGACGGTATCCCCGATTTTTACATCACTGATATTTTTAATACCTGCAAGAAAATATCCCACCTGCCCTGCCACAAGTTCCTTTTGCGGTTTTCGCTCTATTTGAAACAATCCCACCTCTTCAACTTTGTACTGGGCATCATTGGACATCAACTGGATCTTATCTCCTTTTTTAATGCTGCCATCAAAAATTCTAAAATGAATGATGGTTCCCCTGAATGCATCGTAATGGGAGTCAAATATCAGGGCTTTAAAAACAGACTCTTCCTTTGTAAAAGGCGCGGGGATTCCATCCACAACGGCCTGGAAGATTTTATCCACACCGGCTCCTGTTTTTGCAGAAACCGACAAGGCATCATCAGGATCCAGTCCCAGATCCTCTTCAATCTGCTCTCTGGCCCAGTCAATCTCGGCAGACGGCAGATCTATCTTATTAATCACGGGTATGATTTCAAGATCATGTTCCATGGCAAGATATAAATTTGCCAGGGTCTGAGCTTCAACTCCCTGACTTGCATCAACCAGTATTAATGCACCTTCACAGGATGCCAGCGCTCTTGATACTTCATATGAAAAATCCACATGACCCGGTGTATCTATCAGGTTTAAGAGGTATTGGGTGCCATCGGCAGCTGTATATGGAAGAGACACGGTCTGGCTTTTAATAGTAATGCCCCTTTCCCTTTCAATGTCCATGGTATCCAGTATCTGGTCTTTCATGTCCCTTTCCAAGATAATACCGGAAAGCTGGATCAGCCGGTCGGATAGCGTTGACTTCCCATGATCGATATGGGCGATAATGCTGAAATTTCGAATATTCTTTATGTTTAATTTCAATGGTTCTCCAAACTAATATATTGACAAATACCACGTATACAGCTAAATTTTATTTTTATATATTTATCAATTGAATTAAAAGGTGTCAAGAAAAGCTCGAACTATAGCAAATAACCTTGGAGAAAAAAATTCATGACATATTCTATCCTGATTGTTGATGACGATGTTGCGATTAAAGAATCTGTAGAAGAATATCTAAAAATTTTGAATTATGAAGTTAAAAGCGCTTTAAATGCAGATAAAGCCTTGGAAATACTTAATTCGTTTAAAGCAGATGTTGTCCTGACGGATATTATGATGCAAGGCATGGACGGGCTGGAACTTACACGCGAGATAAAAAAATCATATGACATTGATGTCATGGTCATGACCGGTTACAGTGCCGAGTATTCATACGAAGAAGCAGTTCAGGCAGGGGCCAGCGATTTTATTTTCAAACCGTTTCGTTTTGAAGAACTGGATTTACGAATTAAAAGAGTTTTAAGGGAAGCCTCGTTTAAAAAAGAACGCGCAAAACTCTTAAAAAAACTTGAAAAACTTGCCATTACAGACGCTTTGACAGGACTTTATAACTCACGACACTTTTTTTCCCAGATAAAAACTGAAATCAACCGGCACAACCGATATTCACACACCCTGTCATTGCTGATCCTGGATATTGATTTTTTTAAAAAATATAATGATACCTGGGGGCATCTTGGAGGGGATGAGGTCCTTATGAGGATTGGAAAAACAATCAAAGTCTGTATGAGATCCATGGACACGGCCTATCGATATGGTGGAGAAGAGTTTGCCATTCTTTTGCCGGAGACAAGGATTCAAAAGGCCTGTGTGGTGGGAGCAAGAATAAAAGACAACATCGGCTCTCAAATATTTGAGCCGGAACCGGGCAAAAAAGCATCAATCACCATCAGTATTGGTGCCACCGAACTTGTGAAAGGAGAAGATCTCAAATCATTTATCGGCCGATCCGATAAAGCCCTTTATCAATCAAAGGATACCGGCCGTAATAAATTAACCTATATTGTTTCAGAATCCTGAGAACTCAGGCTGTATTGATCCGCATGCTCATATCCACCGATTTTGCCTGGTGGGTGAGTGCGCCACAGGAAATCACATCTACGCCCGTGGCAGCTATTTTGTTCAGTGTTTCAAATGAGACATTCCCGGATGCTTCCACAACTGCCCTGCCCTTAATATATTTTACAGCTTCTGCCATCTGATCATAATCCATATTATCCAGCATGATCACTTCAACTCCTGCATCAATCGCCGCTTTGACTTCATCAAAATTTGAAACTTCAACCTCAATTTTCATCAAATGGGAGGTCCTGTTTTTAACCGCATCCACTGCATTCTTGATAGAGCCTGCAACAGCAATATGATTATCCTTGATCAAAATGCCGTCATATAAGGACATGCGGTGATTAAAAGCCCCTCCTGCTCTGACTGCTTCTTTTTCAAGACTGCGTAACCCGGGAGTCGTTTTTCTCGTATCTGTCAGTCGGACATTCTCAAAGCTTAGTTCTTCTACATAGGAACGGGTCAATGTTGCAATTCCAGAGAGCCGCTGTAAAAAATTTAAGGCCACCCGCTCTCCTTTTAAAAGGGATAAAAGGTCTGCATGGACTTTAAAAAAAACCTCCCCTTTTTTTATAGAATCACCATCTGAAAACGAAGAATTGAGTTCACAATCCGGATCTAAGAGTTTGAACACCCTTGTTGCCACCTCAATTCCGGCAAGAACAAATGGCTCTTTTGCAACGATCACGCCTATGCCTGGAAGAGATTTCGATAAAATACATTCTGTTGTGATATCGCCAAGGCCTGAATCTTCAAAAAGAGCTAATTTGATTATATTTTCAATAGTATTCATGGTCGATCACTTCAATCTGAGTATTCTCTCAAGATTTTCTTTAAGCTTGTTATTCTTTTCTTCAAGCTCTGTGTGCTGTGATTTAACTTTTTGGATTACTTCTTCCGGTGCCTTTTCAAGGAAACTTTCATTGTTAAGTCTTTTCTGAACAATCAAAAGCTCTTTGGTATTTTTTTCAAGTTCTTTTTCAAGCCGTTTAATCTCCTTGTCAAAATCAATAACACCCTCAAGGGAGACAAAACAGGTAGTGTTCCCGGTAACGGAAGATGCACTGGAGGAAGGGATGTTGTCTGCATTAGAAAAATAAAAACTTTCAAGCGCTGCAAGATTTACAATAATGGATTTATTTTCAGCAATAATAATTTTTTCTTTTTCATCTGCTGTATGTCCCAGCACTTTGATTTTCATGGATGGCTGGATATTCATCTCGCTTCTGATATTCCGAATACCTGTGATCAGACCAAAAATAAATTCCATATCCTTTTCAACGGCCTTATTCCTGTTGGTTTCATATTCTTTTTCATTATAGGGGTAAGACGCCGCCATAACAGAGCCTTTGGTTGCCGGCAGGATGCTGTAAATCTCTTCGGTAACAAAGGGCATAAACGGATGAAGTATAATCAGAATATCTTTCAGAATTTTCGAAAGAACATTTCTTGCACAATCCCTTCTTTGAACACCCTCTTTTTCATAAAGCGCAGGCTTGGCAGTCTCAAGAAACCAGTCACAGAACTCATGCCATACAAATTTGTAAGCCGCTGATGCCGCTTCATTAAACTTATAGTTTTCAATGCCGTCTTTTACAGCAAGGGAGGTATAAGCACATCTTGAGAGTATCCATTTTTCAGCCAGATTAAGCCTTTTACAGTCAATCTTTGTATCTTTTTCTGTAATATGCATAAGGGCAAATCGTGATGCATTCCAAAGCTTGTTGACAAAATGGCGGTATCCTTCCACCCTTGATTCAGACATCTTGACATCACGTCCCTGGGCCGCAAAAGCCGCCAAAGTAAACCTGAACGCATCTGCACCATATTCATCAATCACTTTTAACGGATCAATGACGTTTCCCTTAGATTTGCTCATTTTTTTTCCATGCTCATCCCTGACAAGGGCATGGATATAGACATCATCAAACGGTACATCCTCCATGAAATGAGTCCCCATCATCATCATCCTGGCAACCCAGAAAAAAAGAATATCAAAACCGGTTACCAGCACATTGGTGGGATAAAATGTCTTTAAAAGATCCGTATTTTCCGGCCATCCCATGGTTGAAAACGGCCAGAGTGCACTTGAGAACCAGGTATCCAACACATCTGTCTCCTGAGCAATCTTTTTTGATCCGCAGGAAGGACACTGGGTCGGATCACTCTCTTCAACAATCACCTCATTACAGTCCGGGCATTTCCAGACGGGAATTCTGTGACCCCACCAGATCTGCCTTGAAAT
>NZ_JAIOSW010000174.1 GCF_021107415.1 Desulfobacula sp. | reverse complement strand
AGAAGAGGTAGTGAAAGAAGAAAACTGCCGCGCTGGTTTGCTTGTACCACTTATACCTGTTCCCTGCAGCTGGATTGATGATGACGATGAATAAGCAAGGGGCGTGCACTAAACTAAAAATTCTGATTTTCATTGCAATAAGTCTCTCTATCGCGGGATGGGCAGGTTGCACGACCACAACCACTCATAGCAGGCAAAGTCAGATTCAATTTGTTTCTGAGATGGCACCTGTCGCTCTTGTAAAAAAAATGAACCAATCAGAATTTAAGAAATTCACCAGCAAACAGCAAACAATTGGAAACTGTGTGATGGCAGATACGGTTTACAATTTGTACTGGTTAGATGAATTACAACTGGACTTTGCTGTTGTAAAACCATCCTCAAATGATCAGTATGACTTAATTAAGGTCAAAAAAGTCGGTGAACGGCAGGTGCAAGTAGAAGAGGGTGTCCTCAACAACAAGTCCTACCGAAAGGTTAAGCTGATTAATGAATAATACGAAGAAAGATCCCCTTGAAGTTTTAAAAACGTTTGCAGGACTTTTAGGGTTGATAGCCGGTCTGTTTTCCGCTTCGGGTCTGTTGGCTGTCAGGGCACAGTTGAGTGGTCTTGGCATATCTTCAACAGCTGCCTTGAGTGTTGATGCGTACTTGCAGGAGGGCGGCCGGTTTATCTTTTCAATCGTCGTCCACCTGATAATTCTAACACCACCATTGTATCTTTTGTATGTATTGTTTGCTTCTGTATCGCTTCATATTTCAAAAAAAGGCATTAACCTGAATAATCCTGCCTGGAATCTTATTTCGATTATTATCGTCTCAATGATAAATGTTTTTTTTATGAATTCGCTGTTAAGCCGTGGTGCTGCTTTTGTTGCCGGCAAGACACCCAATATCATGGGGCCTGAAATGATTATATCTTTATATGGTATAGAACTCATTTTACTGGGTAACCTGATATGGTTCTGGATGATATGGCCAAAATCAAAGACCTTATCGCCGGAAAGCATATGGTTCAGGCCCCTGCCATTATTTGCAGGTATTATATTAACCGCACAGCTGGTACTGCTTCCAACCGTATTTGGCCGGGTGGCCATGATTCCTAAGTCCTTTGATGAAGTTGAGATATCCGATATAAAAAGCAACCGGAAAATCAGCGGCCTTTTCATATATTCCGACCAGGGGCAGTATTTCATTTGGAAAAGCGAATCAAAAATACTAATGCAAGTTGCCAAAAATAACCAGCAGGTTCTGGTGTTTTCAACATCGAAAAAACAAAAATAACAGGTCAATATATCATGCGGCTCTTTCTTTTTATTTTGTCATTTGTATTTATGTTCAATCTTTTGTCCGGGACTATAGTCCACGCGATCCCCAGAATTTTATTTGTTCAGATCACGGTAGCAGACCCGGTAAAATATCGTCCGGCCGGGACCGGGAGCAATTTTTTATTAAACGCCTTAGGACTTATAGTCCATAATCTGCCGGAAGAAGAGAATGCATTAATAAGGATATCCGCCTATTTGGATCGTAACAATGACGGACTGTTTGACAGTGGAGAAAAAGAGACAATCCTGTCGTTTTCAAAACAGCGGATAGCAGAACTGAAAATTGATGCCGGACCGGGAAAAAATGTCATCCCCATACCCGGGATAGATCCTGACGGTATTCATCAGCTTCAGGCCGAACTTATGAATCAGGACGGCAACTGGTTGTGCAGTCCGAGCACACTGGTTTTAAGCGAACTTGAACACCCGCGTTTTAATATTGTCAATACCATTGCCGCTGCCAGTAAAAATACATTCTTACGCCTGCTCAATATTTATGATGTCGTTCGTTCTCAAAATGGCCGGTCCGGCTTTGTATACCGCATGGCTTTGAAAAACGGTATCCCGGACGGCGCGGCAAAAAAACTGGTGCTTAAATCCGACAAGATATCGCACATTACCCTGTCGCCGTTTGGTGAAAAAACAGCCTGGATAGAAAGTAATACTGAAGGCTACACGGTGCTGGCCGGCAATAAAGATTTTTCATCTGAACAAAGGGTGTTTGAATCACAGGTTAATATAACCGGGCTTGTATTTATCAATGACGATAGACTGGTGTGCACTTATGATAATAAATTAACATTTTTAACGATCTCATCCGGTCAGAGAAACAGTTATGATCTGCCGGTAAAAAAAATTCTTAAACTTTACTCGACAAGCCTGTCAGCCACTGACGTGGAGATTGTGCTGAAGGTTAGAACCGGATCTCCAAACTGCCCGTGCATTGAAGAATCAATTTCTGTGCGGGTTGATAGTGATGGCCGTATGATAACCGGGCTGCTGCCTGAAAGCGGTCTGTATGAAGCACTGCCTAATAACTTTAATGACCAGATCATATATTTTATTGAACCGTCAGGTAATGATTATGAATTGAAATATATCACAATGTTCGATGAAAAAGTTCATTCATTCGTAAAATGCCTTCAGATCAATTCATTTGCCATTTCCGCCGAAGGAAAAGATATTGCCTGGTTGGGAGTCGATTGTGGAGGTATGCCATGAAGTTCAGACCATTTATAATGATAATCGTTTTTGCAGTAACCGTTTCAGGTTGTGTATCCAGCAGCTACGATACTGCACAGACAATGAAAAACCAGTCCCGGGAGACGATATCTGCGGTGCTAATGCCTGATACTGAGTTCTGGTCAAACGTGCTGCCGAACCAATTGGTTGACCAGGATACCATCAAGAAAATTCGGGATATGAAAATATCAGACTACAGCCAAAGTTCCGAGATGATGTGTCTGTTCCATATTATGAATGGATATTGGGCCTGCCTGGATAAGGATTTCCTCTTGTCCCGTGTTCATTTGAACCAGGCAATGGCACTTGTCAGAGGCTCAAAAGATAAAATGCTGTTGAACGGAGCTTACTCTTTGCAGGCCCTGCTGAAGATTGAAGATAAACCTGCTGGCATCAAACTGGATTTTGCAGCAGACCGGCTTGGAAATCAGCTGCGAAAGGTGATGAATGCAAGTAGAATTACCGGGGAAACCAGTGTCTGGATAAGGCTGTTTGAAGGTTGCCAGGCCTATAAAATGAAGGATGTTTCAACAGCAGTTGAACTGTGGAGCGGGATTGTCGAAAAAAATCAATATCCGGCGGCTGCATCGGGTATGGCCTGCCTCGGGCTGATACACATCTATATCAATAAAGACAGATTAAAAAACAATACGTCAACGTTTGCCCTATCATCAGAACAGGCGCACCTTGCGGTGAGTAAAGCTGATCGTTTTTTTAAAAAGGCGGGCAGCCCCCGGGGACGTGCCAAGGCTTTCATATTAAAGGGCAGACTTGAATATTCAGAGAATCTTGCACACCAAGCAAAAAAATCATTTGATAATGCAAGGTCCATTTTTAGGAAAATCGGCTACAAAAAAGGATTAATGGATGTTGATCATGCACAGGCGGCATGTGAACTTATCGCAGGCTCTCATCAGGCTGCCTGGGGAATTTTAAATCAGAGCAGAAAATCCAGGGACTCGATTGCCTATTCTGTTTCTGAAAAGGTTATGCAGGAGTTCATTGAGTTACATCAAAAATATCCATCAATAATGGACATCGATGAAACGTTTTCATTGGGAAAGAGCCTTGATGCGACGCGCCGTTTTTACCACTGGGCTGATACAAAAGGTGACCCGGCGTTTATTATCCCGGCACTGACAAATCTTATCATCTGCCTTGAGAAGATGGGGTATGTCGAAGATGTGATTTATTACCGGCAGCTGAGAAAAACAGTATACGACACATACCGGAAAGAGGTCTCTTTCCCTGATCGTTTAAAGCACAGTGCCCGGATCGATTTTTCTTATTTGACGTCAACCCTGGGTAATTTGGTTGCTGACAAATACAGAAAAAAATCAAAATCAGACATTCATTTTATTCACACCATGGAGATACTGTACAGGGCCATGGCGGAAAAAGAACTTGAAATGACCGACAAAATCCTGAACCGGACAACTCCACCCAGTGATAAGCAGTCCGCTATTGACTTCATGCTAAAGGAACACAAACAATACTGGGTACAGATAGAAAAGGCCCTGAACCGATGCATCGACGGCCTTAAGCAAATTGATTTTCTGATGTACTCAAAGGCATACAGTGATTTGGTCAGGGAATCTCAGTCCTACAGAAGATATAAAAACAGGAACAACGTTTTTGTCTCACAAAAGAAAAATACCGGTAAAACGTCGATACTGCACAAGGATGAACAAGGCTGTGTATTAGAGTATACACATCATGCCACTCTCATAATTGAAAATCCGGACTATTCATCAGGTGAACTGCTGCATCTGGATATGGTGGAAGACTACCTGCGGAACGTTTTAATTGCAGGGTTTCTCCAAGATGAGGACTTTCTGGATGGGGCTGTCAGTGAAATTATCTTTTTTTATGATAAATATGACAGCAGTTTTACACCGCCTGCGGGTATCGATTTGCCCTCCATATTTGAATATGATGATCAGATCGATCCTGTAAAAATACTTGAAAATCCCCAGGCAGCGGCTGAAAGAAAGATTGAGTTGGAAACCGCACTCAATAAATTTAACGAAAAAATTCTGGAAGAACATGAACGCAGTTTCTGCAAAGATACAGCGGACGAATTCGGCCTGCCTGATACCTGGAATGACACCCGCTACCTTGATGACAACTACAGGCTTGTGGGTGGTGATATAGATATCAAAAAAAACCGGGCTGAAAAAGTTGAGTCTACGGATAGTATGCGGGTGGTTCTCGATTTTGAGTATGACGCTAAATTTTTTCTTCGGAAAGACAGTGCCATGAAAAAAGTACCTGAACCGGAAAACATCCCCGACATGGAAAAAAGGTTGATACAGTCAAAAAATTTGCTCCCTCTGCAAAAACATGAGAGAAGCATTAAAACAGATGAGCTTATTCAGTCATTTCGAACGGCCAGATTAAGAGATTCTTTTCTAAACGGTTTTTTTGGAACAGATACACTAAAACTTGCCGCAGCAGCTTCTGTTTTTCATCATCTGATCACCCCCGGACAGGCTGCATTGGATGCAGATATAGAGCAGATGCAGGATGATGCTGACCAGGAAAACTCATTTACAAAACTTTCCAAGTTTATCGCATCATCAGAAACTCTTGAGAAAATGTTGCGTCAAATGGCAGATGCTCAAAGCCGTTTTCTCTATTTCAGAACAGAAGACAATGATGCTGAAGCTAACATTATCCAATTTTTGGACAATATTTTTAAATATATGCAGGGTTTTATCGACGATCAAAACCTGACATCATTAGACAATTTAGAAATAGGAGATATGGGGAGGCTGTCTGCTTTTATTTCAATTCTATCATATCCTGAACTCATTTATGCACTGCTGAACGATACAGCTAAAATGAAACAAACAGGAGATATGACACGATTGCTGAAGGGGCAGGTCCAAAAAACTTTAAAGGAAAAAACAAAATTTAGTTTAGAGCAAAGGAAAAGAGTACGGCATGCGCAGACAAACATTGTTTTGCACTATCTGTTGAATGGTTCCTATAAAAAGTCAATTGAAGAACTAAGGGTACTTGAGAAACTAATCCCTGACAATGAACATTTGACACATTATCAGGTAAGCTATCTGATGGCTGCATGTTATCAAAGGCTCAACAATTTAGAAAAAGAGATAGAGCACCTTTTTGACAGTATCGGGTCCATTGACATCGTCAGGAACGGACTTCGAAGCAGACAGATGGTGGTCGCACTGGGGCCTTTGCGCCGCACGATATACGGTCGGATTACATCTTGTTTGCAAAGAACTAAAGATATAAAAAAAATAGGGCACCTGATGTCGCTTTACAAACAGCCGGCTTTGCTGCCGGCCGGTGCAATTGCCGGTTCAGCCGGTAGCGATAACGGCTTAACTCAAAGAATGCTGGAAAATATTATTTTTCTTTTTGATGTTCTTTCAAAAACAGATGTACATCAGGAATCAAATACCACAGAAGAAGCTTTGCTGAACCTGATGTCGGCATTGTTGGGGGGAAAGGATAATTTATCAGCAGTTAATGCTGAGTCTGCCAGCCAAGGCAGCTACAAAACATCCAGGCTGTCAATATTAAATACGCTTTGCAATATTCTGGTATCTGAAACAGCATCAAGGATTCCGGATACTGAAATTGTTAAATCCAAGTTTTCATCTGTTATTCCTGAAAATGGACTTTTGATTTCATATTTGGCAGCAGAAAATGGTATCCATTGTTTTACCATTAATAAACAAGGTGAAGTTCACTCTTTTTTTTCACCAGTGCAGATTGCCCGACTGGCTGAATGGGTGGAAGCGTTTCGGTCTGATATCCTTAAACCTTATAAGAAATTTTTTTCATCAGCAGGGCATAACCTTTTTAAAATTTTAATTCAGTCCATACCGAATATGAATAAATATGATCGGTTGTATTTTTGGCTGGACGGCCCTATTGCACAGATCCCCTTCCAGGCGCTAAGGAAAAATGGTAAATCCCCTTACCTGATTGAACATCATACGATCAGTTTTTTAACCGGAAAAATGGGGACATATAATCAGCATAACCGGCCGCCGGAAAAACAGAAAATTCTGATCCTTGCAAATCCAGACGGGACATTGATTGATGCAGAGGCAGAGGCAGAACACATCTCCCAGATAAACAAAAGGGCCAGCATACCTCTTATTGGAAAAGATGCCACGCTTAGAAACCTTTCACACGGTATCCAACAGGCCAAGTGGGTCCATTTTGCTTCTCATGCAAAATTTGATGCTGAAAATCAAAATTTTTCTTTTTTGCAGCTTGCAGACCGCAACCGGCTTTACAGTATAAATCTGGGTAATATCTCTTTTTATAAAAGGAACGTATTTTTAAGTGGCTGTGAAACCGGTTTGGGAGAATACCTGCCCGGGGAAGACCTTTACAGTCTTGCAAATTCTTTTCTGTCAGCAGGTGCAGACGCCGTGATTTCTAGCTTATGGAAAATTGAAAGCCGGTCAGCATCCAGGTTTGTTCAGGAATTTTACAATTTTCCAAATGTGGATGATGACCCAGGTGATGCACTAGCTAAGGTTTCACGGGATTTTATTAACCACAATATCTGGATCGAAAAAGGTGGCAGGGCGTTTTTTTTAGATCATCCTTATTACTGGGCTGCATTTTCTCTGCTTCAACCAATCTATGATTGATAAATGTGTGAATAACAAATAGGGATGACTGAACAGCATTTAATCTTATGATTCGGGGCAATTCGGGGGACACTCATATTATATGCCCAAAAGGGGACCAAAATGGGGCATCTAAGGGGAATTGCAGCATAGTTTTTTGAATGACGAAGTTTCAACCAGGAAAATGAACCGGGCAAACCGGTTATGTATAAAAAGTTTTCCATGATGAAACGATTACACTTGTCCCAGACGGGAACGAATGAATAGAGAAGTGATTAATGGATTCTAAAGATATCATTGAGACATTTGAAGGAAGCATTATTCAGCACGGCAGCTATAATGATCGCATCTATTTGATCAAATTAGCCCCTGAAGCATCCTCAATCACTCCACGCAATCTAATTGATTTGGCAAGAAATAATAATTATTCAAAAATCTTTGCCAAAGTCCCTGAATGCCATTCGGATATATTTTCTGCTGCAGGCTTTGAGGCAGAAGCCCGTATACCTGCGTTCCACGCTGGAAAAATGACAGCCGTGCTTATGGGATTCTACCTGAATGCTGAACGTGCCGAAGAACCTGATTATGGTAAAATGGATGAAATCCTCAAGATCGCTATAGAAAAACAATCGATCAAATCCAAATGCCACCTCAACAATGATTTTACTTTGCGTATTTGCACAGAAGCGGACGCAGCTTCTATGACTAATATTTACAAGACAATATTTCAATCCTACCCTTTCCCAATTCATGAGACTACATATATTCTGGAAACAATGAAAAATCATGTCGATTATTTTGGGGTTGAAGTGAATGGTCGACTTGTCGCAGTTTCATCGGCAGAAATGGACAAACAATCTTCCAACGCTGAAATGACCGATTTCGCCACACTTCCAGAATGGAGGGGTAACGGATTCGCACAATGCCTTCTTCTTCAAATGGAAAAAGCCATGAAGAACAAGGGAATCAAAACAACATATACAATAGCCCGTGCGATGTCTGCGGGGATGAATGTTACTTTTAGCAAGACAGGTTACCGATTTGGCGGAAGGCTGAAAAACAACACAAACATTTCCGGAAACATTGAAAGCATGAATGTATGGTACAAATATTTAATTGGCTAACAAAAGAATGCACCGGCTGCGAAAAATCGCGCAACTATTTTTTGCCTGTGATTCAAGCCGTTCTAGAAAAAGTAAATAGAATTAAAAAAGGGAGATAACCCCAAATGCCATGGATAAATAAAAAATTGTGTACGGGATGCCAAACATGCGTCGATGAATGTTCTGTCGGGGCAATTTCGATGGAAGAAGACATTGCCTTTATAAAAGAAGACGAGTGCATACGATGTGGGGTTTGTCACGATGTATGCCCAGATGATGCAGTTCGTCATGACGGAGAACGAATCCCTGAAGAAGTGCAATCTAATTTAGCTTGGGCAAAAAAGTTGCTATCGCATGAATATTATTCCAATGATAAGACAAAACAAAAACAGCTTATCGATCGTCTGCAACGCTTTTTTGCTAAAAATAAAAAGGTTGCAGAAAGAACCATTGAGCAACTTGGGATTTTACAGAATACGGAATACGCAGACTAAACCAAGACGGAAAATAGTTTTTTATAACATGGCTGTTACAGGGGACGGCAGGGGGGGGGATACCACGAGAGGCTTTCAAGCATTCTTTTTTCCCAGGGTAGAAAAATCTTGAATTCAATAAACAATAAGACAATCCACTGTTCTGAGTGCAATGCTGCCTGCGGCACTGAAGATCTATCCACCATCGACAACCGGCAAGTGTGCCGAAAATGTCTTTTTGGAAATGGTTCACCTGTCACTATCTACCCCATTGGAATTGTAAACAACAATCTTGAAAGGGACCAAACACCGTTTGGAAGAAAAGGGACTAACACGGTTTCTAAAATTGAGCTGTTACCTTCCCAAAAGCGGTTTATGTCCGGGCTTGACCAGGAACCCGAGATTACAATAGTTTACTATCTGCATAAATCCCGTTCGGTTAAGACATTCTTTAAGCGGGGAATTGATGGTAAACAGGTCGGGGTGTTTGCCTCCCGGACCCCGGACAGGCTCTCAAGGATCGGGATCCAGGATGTAAGGCTCCTGGATATCAAGGGCACCACATTGTTTGTTAAAGGACTGGATGCCGTCAGCGGGACTCCGGTGCTGGATATAAAATTAAAAATTTGATTAAGGTGATTCTGATTAACGGGGGCTGGCCAGGGATCAATCCTTGATTTTTGCATTATAGATCCCAACAACGAAAATGAACCGGGTGATACCGGTTATTTTCAAAGTTCACCGATCAAACAAACTGAAATCGAAGTTAATCTATTTTTTGAGGAATGGACCTGAGCAGTTATAAGACAACAGAAAGATCAAGACAGTATTAACGTTTGGCAGATATTTCGGGATGGAGCTATGACATTCACTATTTTACAGGGCAGTTAAGGAGTTTTATTAAACTGAAGTCATTTTATAAAAATTGGGGTGTTGCCTCCCATGAACACTGTCTTGAATTTCCATGTGACAGATACGGTGACTATTTCTCGGATACCTGGTTTCGTGGGATAACCATCCATGTTGAATCTGAAATTATTTTTCAATGGATTTGCCAGATGAGGGTTGCGCCGTATAGTTATGACTGGATCGACAACTTTTGCCGGAAAAGTCCCCAAATCTTAATACCAGGGGTGGACCAGCTTGAAATCGGTCAAAAAATAATGACTATTTTCGATTTGATCGATTTTGAACCCAACAAACACCTGACATTCCGGCTGAATAAAAAGATTCCAAAGATTTTCGGGGATACTATCATCAGTTATATGATTATCCAAAAAAAAAGCCATTTCTGTAGGCTTCTGGTCAAAATTCTTGTAAACTATCCCAAAGGGCTTTCAGGTGCATTCCTGCAATATATTCTGTCATTTGGAGATCTTGTTATGATGCGCAGGCAAATGATCAATTTTAAAATTCTTTGTGAACAGGCCTGACTTTTGGATTTTGAGAAGCAGGTTAAAACGAGCGGAGAATCTTTGTGAAAGAAGATTGTAGGGGGCAGTATTAATTTTAATTGAAACAAAGCAAATACTGGCGGACAAGCCGGGGATTTTCAAATTATCAAAGGAATAAACATGAGCGAATACAAATACTATTTGATTGAAAAAAAAGCACCGATTGCCTGGGTATACTTGAACCGGCCGGACAAAAAAAATGCCATGAACCCTCCGGCATGGAAAGAAGCGCCCGCTGTTTTCGAATCCTTAAACAATGATCCTGATATCCGAGTGATTATTGTTGCGGGTAAAGGTCCGGCCTTCTGTGCGGGTATCGATTTGATGAGCATGGTGGGTGAAATCCCGGAATTGATGGACCCGGCCCAGAAAGGGGGTGTTAAATGTCAGTTGTTACAAAAAATTTATTCCCTCCAGAAAACCATTACCTGTATCGAAAAATGCAGAAAACCGGTAATTGCAGCAGTTCACGGGTATTGTATCGGTGCTGGCCTTGATATGATTACGGCCTGTGATATCCGGTTGGGCTCAAAAGATGCCGTGTTTTCATTAAGAGAAGCCGCTGTGGGATTTGTGGCCGATGTCGGCGTTCTCCAGAGATTGCCCCATATTGTTGGCCAAGGCATCGCAAGGGAACTTGCCTATACAGCAAAAAACATCACGGCTGATCGTGCAAAAGAGGTGCTGCTCCTCAACGAAATTTTTGAAGATCCAGAGGCTTTGATGACAGGTGCCGAAAAAATGGCCATGGAGATTGCAGACTGTTCTCCCCTTGCCGTCCAGGCATCAAAAGATGTTCTCAATCACGGTATCGGCAAGAGTGTAGATGACGGATTAAAATACGTAGCATCAATTAGTACCAATATTATCCCGTCCGATGACCTGTTTGAAGCGGTAACTGCATTCACGGAGAAAAGAAAACCTAAGTTCACGGGGAAATAGCCCATTCCCGTTCCGGTATTATGAACATGCTCCTACATTTTCTATGCAACGTTGCACCCATAAAATACCAACAAATCAAATGAACCGGGTGTGACCGGTTATTTGCAGCGGTTAACAGCACAGGTCTCTCGACGGGCTTTTTTATATCCCGTTTTAAGGTGCACTCAACTTTTAATTCAAATACCGGGTGTTCACTATGCGAACAAACTGGGTAGAAATCCAAAGCTGAGAATTAGAATTTTCTATATTTCGGGGGAATTAAATAACATGCATATATATGTATAACAATCAAAATATTTAGTACATATATATATGGCTTGACAATTTGATTTTGGTTATATATATGTGTACTAAGATTTAGTAAACGTATATATAATTATGAATCACATGAGAAAAAAACAAAAAAAAATAATTCGAGAACAATTGGATGACACCTTAAGTCGTTTTTCAACTATTGCCTCGGTAAACAGGCCGATGAAGGGATGGATTCGTGCCATCCGTGATGTTTTGGGCATGAATATGCGACAATTTGCCGACCGGCTTGGAGTTAGCAAATCTCGAATCCCTCGCATAGAACAGGATGAGATTACAGGAAGCCTTACCCTTAAAACTATGAATCGAGTTGCAGACAAACTTGATTGTGTTTTTGTTTATGGGTTTGTACCTCGGACAAGCTTAGACGATACTGTCAGAAAACAAGCCTCAATTATTGCTCAAAAACGAATGAACAGGCTTATGCACACTATGAGTTTAGAAGCTCAAGAACTTTCATCTAAAAATGCTAAAAAAGCATTTAATAATATGGTGGAAGAAATAATTGATTCGCCTTCTATGTTGTGGGAGAAGGATAAATAATGATTGAGTATGATGATGGTGCTACCCCTCTCGATTATGACGAACTCAAAGGGCTTTTGCCCACACATATTACAACCCGTGGGGAACTCGATTTTTTAGAAATGGGAAATATCAACCAAGCGATCATTTGGAGTGGAAATCTAAAAACTAATGACATTTTAAATATCGAATTTATTTGTAAACTTCACAAACAAATGTTTTCCAATGTCTGGAAATGGGCAGGAAAATTTAGAAAATCCAAAAAAAATATTGGAATCCCATATATTCAAATTGCAGTGGAATTACAAACATTGTGTGATGATTCTCAAGCGTGGATAGAGCATGATACTTATCCTCCTGATGAATTCGCAGCCAGATTTCATCACAGGTTAGTCTTCATACATCCATTTTCAAACGGAAATGGTAGACATGCAAGACTTATGGCAGATTTAATTCTTGAAAAATTATTCACCACAGAAGTTTTCTCTTGGGGAGGAGAGAGTCTTGTTAATCATAATAAAATCAGAAAAGAATATATTAAAGCTTTAAAAATGGCAGATGAGCATGATTATTCTCCTATGACCGCAAATGGCGGTTGGCATTCATTTTGCTTCTAAAGCAAACAAGGAGGACACTTTCATTATCAAGTCAGAATTTTTTATCGCTTTCTTGATTTCAGGCAATATCCTGTCTCTGTTGTTT